>NZ_JBKQXO010000012.1:0-162009 GCF_046762885.1 Yoonia sp. SDW83-1 | reverse complement strand
TCGCCACAGCACATCGATGCGCTCACCAACCTACTTTCGGCGGCATTTGACCGCGCGGCGCTTGAGATCGCCTATGGCGGTGATCGGGAGACCTACACCGAAGCTATGCTTCACTTGGTCAGCAAAGTACTTGATGGCAGCTAGAAGAACAACTTGATCTCCGTGTGCGATGGAACGGCCGACGCCACGAATGCTTAACCGGATGCGATGCCACCCTGCTTCAACAACGGCCCTTTGCTGACCTTGGCCATTCAATACCGTCGCTGCGTTGCGGCCCGGCAGACCTGCCATCCGCTGCATTTGCAAAAGCTCGGATGCGGTGAACTGGTGGTTTGCGGGACAAAGCCGACATCTCCTTTGATCGCTGGCCGGCCTCCTGTTACGTAGGGTCTTATGGCAGATGTAGACCATAATGACAGATGTGTGGGATGTGGATCGGCGCTGAAACGTATCGATGGCCCTACTCACAAGTACATGATGTCTTCGCCCGCATGCTTCGCTCTCTTCAATAGACTTCTGGCCTGCGAGTACAGCGACAGTTCACTTCAGATGACACACCGGTTGACGGTTGACACATTTGCAGTTCAGCATCCTGGTCGAGGCCAACAGCGCAGGGAAATACAGTCCGTTGGTCTTCATCTGGCAAGGATTTACCTTCAGCTAAATCGCCTCAGGTCACCAGAGCAAGCCAACGACATCATGCTTGGCCTTGGGAAACACAAGGCAACTCTAGTCTATCTGGAACCTCCAACAGTGTTCTCGATGACCGTGGCAGAAGTCGCCGATTTCGCAGGCACACCACTTCACGCACGTAGGGTGACCGAATGGGCGGCGGCTGCCTGGAAAGACTGGTCCGCGCACCATGACTACATCACCCGTTGGACCGACAAATGGATGTCCGACTAGGGCTCGGAGCCGCCGTCGGAGCAATCGCAGCATCTTGTTGATGGCGCTTCGCAGAGTGGATGAAGTCGGCCCAAACCGGTCACTCAACCATGTATTGGATTGCTGCAGTCGCAGCCCGCTTTCCGGACATTCGCTGCAAGCCGGCAGTGAAAGGTGTCCCTTAGTTCAATAGTTGAGGCACCTGCGCGGCATTGCTCCATTGCCGGGGCGACTGGCCGTACATCCGTTTGAACTCACGGCTGAATTGAGAGGAGCTTTGATAACCCACGTCCCAGGCTGCTTCCGACACGGTCTTCCCTTCGGCGATCTTCATCGCGGCGTGGTTCAGCCGCATGGATTTCACGAACTGTATCGGGGACATGGTCGTCGCTTCCTTAAAGCGCCGATGGAAGACTGCCCGACTCATACCGACGTGGTCGGCCATGTCGTCGATGGTGACCTGTTCGTTCAGGTGGTTCGAGAGATAATCGATGGTGCGCGCGATTTCGTTGCCAACGCCAAAAGCCCGTCTTGCCGCGGCCCCGGCCTCACCCCTGAGCACTGCATAATATAATTCGCGCAGTCGCCCCTGTCCGAGCACCTCCAGATCAACTGGATTATCGAGCAACTCAAGGAGCCGTAACAAAGCCTGCGTGAAGCCCGTATCCCAAGCCGCCAATGCTAAAGCCGATGGCACGCCATCCCGCGATTGTCTGTTGCCACCGGCGGCGGTCTCAACCTCCATGGTCAGCTCGAGCATCTTCCGTGGCTCCAGCGCAATCACCACGCCAAGCAGAGGATCGTCCTTGGACGCCAAAGGCGTGCCTGCCTCCACCGGTAAAGTCATGGGGCACAGCAAGTATTTATCGCTGCCATAGACGTGGTGCTCACCGTCCAGAACAGCTTCCTTGGTGCCACTGAGAATAGCCACCACCGTGGGCTCGTACACAGCAGGCACGCAGGGCATGGCCTCGGTCACCCGGAATAGCTGGACGCCTTTCAACGCGGTATCGACGAGGCCTGCCTCTGGCAGACGGCGCTCGATAAGGTTTTTGATCTGGTCTTTGCTCATGCACTCTAGCTGGCAGAGGACTTTCATCTTTGCAATGGGGTTGAGACGATTGGGCAAGTAATCGAGAGGATATCGCCTGTTTTTGTGCCCAGCCAAGTTCTATCTGTGCCTTCAATCAACAACACCTCAAACCGCCAGTTTGGGCTGGCAGGAGACAGAACATGGCAGATACGACATTTGGACCCAAAGGCTGGACACCCGAGCGCCTCGGCGACCAGTCAGGCAAGACCTACATCATCACCGGTGCCAACGCCGGAGCAGGCTTTCAAGCCGCGCGCATCTTGCTGAAGAAGAACGCCAAGGTGGTGATGCTGAACCGCTCGGTCGAGAAATCCGAGGCGGCAATCGCGGACCTGAAACAGGAATTCGGCGGACAGGCCGACGTGAGCTTCATTCGCATGGACCTGTCCGTTTTGGATAGCGTGCGCGAAGCTGCCGAAGAAGTTTTGAAAACGGTGCCTCGGATCGACGCGCTGATCAACAACGCGGCCATCGCTCAGGTACCAACGCGCAAGCTGACTGTCGATGGGTTCGAAAGCCAGCTTGGCACCAACCACTACGGGCATTTTCTGCTCAATGGTCTGCTCTTTGACCGCATCGCCGAAAGCAAAGGCAGGATCGTGGTCGTCGCGAGCCTCGGCTACAACATGGGTCTCAAGACCATCAAGTTCGACGATATGAATTGGGATGATGGCTACGGCGCGAACACTGCCTATTCGCAAAGCAAGCTGGCGCAGATGATGTTTGCCTATGAATTGCAGGACCGGCTGGCTGCAGCAGGGCGCAAAGATGTCGAGGTTTACGTTTGTCATCCGGGCTCGTCGGCTACATCGCTGATCTCCACCAGCGGCAGCCGCACGATGCGTTTCATCTGGTGGCTGATGACCAAGACGCCGATTGTCCAGACTGCGGAACAAGGCTCATACCCCGAGGTCATGTGTGCAACCGAAGAGGCTCTGACTGAGCAACGCGCCCTCTACGGTCCGACGGGCCGCATGGAAGCGGTCGGCCCGGTCGGCAAGGGTACACTGAACGCCCACGCCCATGACAAAGCTGTCATGACAAGGCTTTGGAATGAGTCTGAAAAAGCTGTCGGATTCGAGTGGAAACTCTGATCCCATTGCCACGGTCACCGGCACCGGCAAGGCAAATGCACACCGGTTGAGCCTAGAGGATGCGGCAATGAAATTGCAGCGCGCAGTAAGGGTCGCTCTTCGAAGCGGCCCAAACCCGACATCCAACGCGCTGTCTCTATTCTGCAACCGCATCCCGCTTTCCGGACTTTCGCTGCGCTTGCAAGAACTCCGGATCGAAGTACCTGGTTACCAAGTCATCTCCAGAGCTTGGACGATCCCTCAATCTCGTACAGGCTTTGGCAGATCCGCCATTTCGGGTGGAAGATGGACAACAAGCCCAGCTTTCTTCCAGCCGTCGAATGCCTTTCGCACCAACGGTCCCGTGAAGTAGTTGAACACCATTTCCTTTGGGATATCGGCCTCAAAGTTGGGAAGGATTTGAAGGAGAGTCACCCGCGCATGCTCAGCGGCCTCGAGGTTTCCCAACTCTGCATGAAACCAGACCTGATGCGCGTGGTACCAAGGGAAACCCGGCATCGGGACTTTCTCGATCTCCAGAAGTGCTGCCTGCCAGAAGTCACCAAGCGCAAACCGCCAAGCGTGGGCGTAGTGATACCAGCCCGGGTGAATAGGGCTTAGGTCAATCGCCTTATCCAGAAGCGGTATTGCGCGGTCAAACTCACCTAGAAAAGCATGACAATGGCCGATCTCGGCCAGTATGTCGGCATGGCCCTGGTTGAGTTGAAGCGCGACCTTCGCAGTCTCCCGGAACCCGGGCAAATCTCCTGTGTGGAATTGACACAGCGCCAGCGCCATGCGGGCAAATCCGCTTTGCCGATCACATTCTACGCCCCGTCGTGCCGCATCTAACCCAAGTTGTACTGCATTCACATCGGAACGCTCGTTCAAGTGATAACGCTTTTCTTCTAGAAGAATGAGGGCGTAAGCTGCCCACCCATCTGAGGCTTCGGGGTCGGCTTCCAGCAGGACGGGCAAACGCTCTCGCAATTCAAAATGGAGCTTGGGGTCGTAGGTCTTGTAAAACTCGTAGAACTGCGCGACTGCGGCGTAAACATCCCAGGTTTGGGTCTGTCCGCTGGCAGCGCGCCGTCGGACGCGCGACCCGATATCGCCATGCTGGGAGGCGATGCGCCCGGCGGTCAGGAGACCAATCTCATTCTGGATATCGAAGATCTCTTGAAGATCGCCGGACCGGTCGAATTGTTCCATCAACGCGATCTCGCCTGTCGAAACCTCACTGACCTGCACCGTAACGCGCAAGCGTTCGGGTGAGCGGCGCAAACTGCCTTCTATTAGAAAATCTACGCCGTAGGTCTTCGCAATCTCGGCCTGGTCGATGCCATTTGTCTGAATGTGCAGAGCCGTCATGTGAGATAGGACCCGCAGGTTTCGGAAACGCGTGAGGTGCGACGTGATCTCTTCGCTGAAACCGTCTGCGATCCAGCTGTCGTCCGCCGAACTGAGGCTGCGGAAGGGCAGAACCAGAATGACCGGGGGTTTCCTTTGTGCGCCTGCGACGGTCGATCCGTGGTTAACAGGTACCGCCAAACGAAACCCGACGCCATGAACCGTTTCAATGATGCGTTGCTCTGATCCTGTATCGCCCACCGCGCGACGGGCTTCCTTCAGGGCCGTCGAAAGTGTTGCATCCGTGATGATCCGCCCCTCCCAGACATCGGTGATCAGATCGTCTTTTGTGACAACATCCCCATCGGCTGAAACCAGTGCTTTCAGGATGCCTGCCGACTGACGCGTCAGTCGCCGGGTCTCGTCCCCATGGACGGCGATCATTCGGTCGAAGTCGACCGTGATATCAGAAAGCAAAACGTGCATGGCCCAAAGCTACCTTTTTCCGGCTCTTGGTGAAAGCTCGGCAAAATCTCAGATTCTTCTCATACCATCCTCAAGCTCGGCGTCCCATTACCGCATAGGTCCTTGTCCAACAGAAAGGACAGACCATGAAATACCGCAACGCACTGCCGCAGCTGGCAGGAAAGAAAATGATCACAGATGGCGGGTTGGAGACGACCCTGATCTTCCACGACGGGATCGACCTGCCGCTCTTTGCCGCCTTCAAGGCGCTCGAAACCGATGCGGGGATCGCCGCGATGGACGCCTATATGGAGCGTTTCGCCCGGATCGCTGTCGAGGCCAAGCGCGGTTTCATCATGGATACGCCTACATGGCGGGCAAGCGCCCGGTGGGCGGCGGAACTCGGTCTGTCGCAGGATGCATTGCGCGCCGTCCATCGCGAGGCCATTTGCACATTGAACCGCTTGCGAGATCGTTTCGAAACCGGCGAAAGCCCCTTTGTCGTGAACGGAGTGATCGGCCCACAGGATGACGGCTATGCGCCGGCACGGGTTCTGACGGCAGAGGCGGCCGAGACCTATCACGCCGCACAGGTTGGTTGGTTCAATGAATTTGGCGCAGACATGGCGTCAGCGATCACAATGACCTACGCGGATGAGGCCATTGGCATTGCCAGCGCTGCCAAGACATTTGGGCTCCCGGTTGCAATTGCATTTACGGTCGAGACCGACGGGCGTCTGCCTTCAGGCGAAGCTCTTGGTGACGCGATCCGCGCGGTGGATGAAGCGACGGAAAACTATCCGGCTTATTTCATGATCAACTGCGCGCATCCGGATCATTTTGCCAATGTCCTGCAAGGCGATTGGACACAGCGTATCATGGGCCTGCGAGCCAATGCCTCGCGCATGAGCCATGCCGAGCTTGACGCCTCGGACACGCTTGATGATGGCGATCCCGTTGAAATCGGACACCTCTATGCGGGTCTCTCGGTCCTTCTGCCGAACCTGACCGTGATGGGCGGATGTTGCGGGACCGACCACCGCCATGTCGCGGCAATCTGCGAGGCAACCAAAACCTGAATCACCGAAATGCCGGGCGCTCCTGCGCCCGCAACCAGACAGCCGCCTGCAGGACCCCTGCATGCGTTCTGTGACTTTGACTGAACGAAGCTGAACACCTGAAAGGAAAAGACATGTTCAAATCAACACTCTCCACACTGGCCCTTGTGGCCTCCACCGGCTTTGCGATGGCCGACGGCGCGCCGATGTCCTTCGACGTCGCCGAAGACCTCACGCGCTTTGTTTTCGCGGCTGAACCGGTCTTCGACGACGGGATGCCCGCCTACGGCAATGCTTTCGTGACCCAGGGCTACATCTACGAAGATGGCACTCTCGATGATGGCGCTGAGGGCACCCTTGCCGATGGCAGTCCGGCCTTCCCCGACAAGGTTATCGGTCGCTGGACCTGTGACGGGTTCTTCGTCGGCGACGGTGCGCGCACCCTGACCGGTGCCTGGGTCATCTCGCGCCAGGTCTTTGAGTTCGACAGCGGCGAGATCCTGATCAACCAGGGTGCTGAACTGGCGGATGTCGATGTGGCCGGACCCCGCGCCATCGCCGGAGGAACCGGCGCATACGCCCATGTTGGCGCTGAGATGACGCAAACCTTGCTAGGGATGACCGATGGCTTCGGTGTGCGTCTTTCCATTGAAATCCCGGGAGAAGAGCACGCTTCAATCGCGCCGGAGGATCAAGCTGAAAGCTGGCATAGCAGCTACTTCGGGCACATCGACGAAACCGACCACACCGAATGGGACTCGGGTGTGCCGGTGGGGCCGATCGATCAGGTCGCCTTGCCTGCCTCCTGATGAAAATCGAGAAACCCCTGTCCGCCGCCAGGGCGGATGGGGGCAGATGAATAATGAGAGAGACCATGAAAGACCTTCTCGAATATGCACTTCGCCCGGCCAGACAAACGGATGGTGAAGACCTCGCCTGCCTCATCGACATCGCCGGTGAAGGCATCCCCTCTTGGCTTTGGGCAAAGAGCGCTAAAGGTGGCCAAACGCCGCTAGAAGTCGGCACGGCGCGTGCGCGACGTGAACAAGGTGGATTTTCCTACAAGAACGCCATTGTCGCGGAGCGCGAAGGCCATGTGCTGGGAATGGTATTGAGCTACCCGATCTCTTCGGCAGACGAAAGCGCCGCTGCCGATCCGCCAGCACCCATTGTTCCGTTCGTCGCGCTGGAGGCGAAATCTGTGGGCACTTGGTACGTGAACGCACTTGCTGTGCGCGCCGGGTCGCGGAGACTTGGGATTGGTGCGACTTTGATGGCTCATGCCGAGAAACAGGCCATCGATGCAGGCTTTGATACTGTCAGCATTCAGGTTTACGCGCAGAACACAGGCGCAGTCCGGCTCTATCAGCGGCTGGGGTATGAGGTTGCGGCAAGCGCACCGGTCCTGAGCCACCCCTGCCAACCCTACTACACAGGCGATGTCCTGCTGTTGCTCAAGCCTGTCGTGCCGAACTCACAGACTTGACCATCTTCAAAGAAAGACCAGACAATGCTCCACCGTCAATTCCTCCTGCCGTCTGCATTGCTAACGTTTGTGTGCGTTTCAACCATCGCAACATCAGGCGGAGATGCACCAAAACTGCCCGCGCCATTGTCTGATGGCAGCTTTCTCTACGGTAGCGCACCCAGCGATCAGCTTGTCGAACTCGGACGCAATCTCTTCTTCGATCCGATCCTGTCGGGCAACCGCAATATCTCTTGCGGGACCTGTCACGATCCAAGATTGGGATCAGGCGATGGTGTGGCACTTGGCATCGGCGAGGGTGGCACAGGGGCCGGCCTGGACCGCCGAACCGAAACTGCCGTGACGGGCCGCGTACCGCGCAACGCGCAACCGTTGTGGAACATCGGCGCTCGCGAGTACGTATCGCTGTTCCACGACGGCCGGGTGGAATGGATCGAAGACGGTATGCGCATCCGGAACCCTGCAGATGAGGAACTGCCGGAAGGCGTATCGGACGTTTTGGTCGCACAGGCTTTTTTTCCTGTAACTTCCCCCATCGAAATGGCTGGGCAGTTCGGCGAAAACCCGGTCGCAGACGCCGCCTTCACCGAAGATCGAGCGGAGGCCTGGCGTATCCTCGCGGCACGTGTCGCTGCGGTGCCAGGCTATCTGGACATGCTGCGCGCAGCCTTTCCTGACGTCGCAGGCGCAGATGACGTGGCCTATACCCACCTGGCCGAAGCCCTCGCGGCCTTTCAGACAATCGCTTTCCGGTCCGATGAAAGTCCTTTCGACGAGTTGCTGCGTACCGGTGACATTTCGATCCTGTCAAAGGATGCAAGAGCGGGATTATCGTTGTTCTATGGGAGTGCGAATTGCGCGTCGTGTCATAGCGGGCCTTTGCTGACCGACCACGCCTTCCATGCCATCGCGATGCCGCAGATCGGCCCCGGCAAAGGTCATGGCAGGGATTTCAGTTACATTGCCGAGACAGGTCTCGCTGGCCGAACCGAGGACGAGGGACGGTATCAGGTCAGCCGAGACGCTGATGACCTGTTCGCGTTCCGGACGCCATCCTTACGGAACGTTGCTCTCACCGGTCCGTGGGGCCACAGCGGGTCGTTTGCTGATCTGGAGGGGATGGTTCGCCATCATCTGGATCCGGTGAGAAGCTTGCAGAACTTTGATGCGTCCACCGTTGTTCTACCACCCTTGGACCAAGTCATGCGCCTTTCCGGCCGAGGTTCGGAATTCGGATACGCACCGCTGGACCCTGGCGAGCAAGCGGCGTTTGATCTCAGGGACACTTGGGTGATGCAATCACCTGTACTTAAAAAACGCATCGCGGTCGGGAACGGCCTTCGCACATTCAATCTGGCCGACGAGGAAATAAGACAACTCATCGCCTTTCTCGAATCCCTGACAGACCCCTCTGCCATCGACAGGTCCGATCTCATTCCCACGGCGGTTCCGTCGGGACTGGCGCCGCAACCGGCCAGATGATTTCGATCACATGGAAAGGAGCCACACGCCGCTCTGAACGCGTATGGATAAAAACAAATCGCTATTTGCGGCGCAGTCTTGATGGGAACGACAACAAACCGGACGGCTGTGGTATCAAACCGTGTCAACGTCGGGTTGTCGTTGTGGAGGGCCTAGCGGATCGGAGGATCAGTCATGGAAACACCAAACCTACCTGCCATCCGCGCGCTTCGTCCTGCTTGGAACAAGGGCCGCATCGTCGGACAAAAGCGACCATTGAAACCAAAGCACGTCTGGGCGATCCGGGTTCGACTTGAGCTTGCTGAAAGCCATCGGGATCTCGCGCTGTTCAACATGGCAATTGACAGCAAATTGCGTGGCTGTGACCTCGTTAAAATGAAAGTCGTCGACGTTATGGCGTCCGGCCAGATCAAAGAACGGGCGTCGGTGCTGCAAAGCAAGACGCAGAAACCTGTGCGGTTTGAGATATCAGAAGGCACACGAGCTTCGGTCGAAAAGTGGATGGAAGACGAACTGATGGTCGGGTCGGAATACCTTTGGCCAGGCCGCTTCCATGAACGCCTGCACATCTCGACCCGCTAACATGCGCGGATCGTCCGGGATTGGGTGACTTGGATCGGACTTGAGGCGAGTGCCTACGGTACTCACTCAATGCGGCGCACAAAGGCTACCCAGATCTACAAAAAGACGGGCGACCTCCGTGCGGTCCAGCTGCTGTTAGGGCACACGAAGATGGACAGCACAGTTAGGTATCTTGGCGTCGAACTTGAGGACGCCCTGGCTATTGCTGAAGCCATTGAAATCTTGCAACTCTGGGTCGCCTTCACAGACGGCCCAGAGCGGTCACTCAGCACCTTCTCCAAATGCTGCGGTTGCAGCCCGCATAGCGGACTTTGATCAACAAGTGTCGCGTCAAGCGCGAACATCTCCTGATCCTGGACGTGCTGGCCATAGATCTCCTGTCATTTGACAACACTAGAATGGAACCTCGGGCGCTCGCGCTGCATCACTTGAAACTTAATAAACCACTTGTTTAATTAACTTATTAGTATAATAATGCCCTATGACTAAAGATGACCGACTAGACGCCGCGTTTTCCGCCCTTGCGCATCCAGCGCGTCGGGCAATCCTGGCACACCTTTCGGAAGGAACAGCCAGCGTGAACGCTTTGGCGGAGCCGTTTGATATGACCTTGCCTGCAGTGTCGAAACACATTCGGGTGCTGGAACACGCCGGCCTGATTTCCCGAGAGAAGGACGCCCAGTTTCGGCTGTGCAAACTCGAAACGGCACCGATCCAAGAAATCGCAAGTTGGACCGAGAGGTATCGGTCGATTTGGGAGGCGCGCTTCGACACGTTGGACACTCTTCTGGCTGACATGAAGGAAAACGATACATGAGCGAAGAGAACAACTGGGTTCGGATCGAGAGGGTGTTTGATGCGCCGATCGATCTTGTGTGGAAATTGTGGACCGATCCGACCTTGTTCAAGCAATGGTACGGACCGAACGGGATGTCGGTCCCAACGGCCGAAATGGATGTGAGAGTCGGCGGAACTCGCAAGGTCAGTATGGCAATGCAATCGCCCGAACGCTCGATGGAGATGTGGTTCACCGGCGTCTACAAAGAGGTCAGCGCGCCAGATCGTCTCGTCTACACGGAAAGTATGTGTGATGCGGATGGCACCCTCATCTCACCACAGTCGATGGGAATGCCGGACACTGTTCCAGACATTACCGAGGTCATCGTCGAACTGAGCGAGGTCGACGGAAAAACGCGCATGGTGATGGTCCATGTGGGTGTCACCGAAGGCACTGCTGGCGCTGGAGGTTGGAACCAGGCCTTCGACAAGCTGGCTGCCTTCGCACAGTCGCTGGACGATGAGCGGTCATAACATGCGTGAACTTGCGGTGCTATCCTTCGTGACACTGGACGGGGTGATGCAGTCGCCAAGCATGCCCGAGGAAGACCCCTCGGGCGGCTTTATGCAAGGCGGTTGGGCAGCCCCCTATTGGGAAGGCGTGATGCCACATGTTGAACACGTCGCAATGTCGGAACCTTACGACATCCTTTTTGGGCGCAAGACCTATGACATCTTTGCTGGACACTGGCCAAACGCGCCGCGTTCTGATCTTGGCGATCGGTTGAATGCGGCGCGAAAGCATGTGGCCACATCGCAAACTCAATCGTTGGGCTGGGAAAACTCGCATGTGTTGAATGACGACGTGGCAAAAGCGGTGCAAGAGTTGAAGAACGAAGGCGGGCCACTTCTACAGGTCCATGGCAGCTCTGCGTTGATCCAAACACTGCAAGCGCATGATCTGATCGATGAATTTCGGATCTGGACGTTTCCGGTTGTCGTCGGCGAGGGGAAGCGGCTGTTTGAAGGCACCGCTTCGCCGTGCACCTACGCTTTGGCGCGTGCGGAAGCCCTTGAGAATGGTGTGACCCATAATTGCTTTAGGCGGGCGTGACAGACGGCCGCCCTGCCCCGCGAAAAATCAAACCTAGGGCCAGTGCGAACAGACCAAATTGCAAACACAGATAGAGTGTCTCCATCAAGATGAACGAGCCTGCTTGCGGCACGTTTTGCTTGGCCACCAGCGCCAGCACATGACTTGTCCAGAAAAATAGCCCCAGCAAGGCTGCGAATGTGACTGCCCGCCTTAGACCGCTGCGACCGAACCGAAACATAGGGTAAATGGCTGCCAACACGGCACCCTGGATACCCATCGACGCCAGACCGACAGCGATGTTCGGCTCGCCTTCGAAATATCCGAAGCTCATGTACCTGTCTTTGAACAGGACCAAATGCCAAATGATGGCCAGGGGAAAAACGATCAGAGGATAGGCAGCGGCAGCCAGGATCTGTTGCTTCAACATGTCGGGTCTCATGCCCCCTCGCCCCGCTTCCAAAGAGCCATTGGGCTGCCGCCGGGATCGCGGATGAAACTTGCATCCCCTGCTGGGCCTTTGACGTTTTCGGCAATGATACTGGCACCGCTTTCGCGCGCGCGACCTGTCGCGGCCTCCAGATCATCAACCTCAAAGTAAGGCACCCAGCCGGTGATCCCGTCCATCTCATTGCAAGTGGCGGCGAAGGGCATGTCGCCCCCTTGCTCGGTCAGAAATGTCATCGAGCCGATATCTTTGGGCTGCCATCCAAACATCGATTGCAGGAACACGGTCGTTTCTTGCGGCTTGTTCGTCATGTTGTCGTACCAAACGAAAGGTGCAGGCATTTTTCTCTCCACTTGCATTTTGCAAGTAATTTAATACTTCGGCCACTTGCATATTGCAAGTACATTTCGGTCGCCTATATCTGCACCATGAACTCGAACGAAAAACCTCAATGGAACGGATGCCCCACCCGCTATGCCGCTGGCATCGTCGGCGACAAGTGGTGCTTTCTTTTGCTGAGGGATGTCCTGCTGCACGGCAAGCGCACTTACCGCGAGTTCCTTGCCTCGCCCGAAGGCATCTCGACCAACATCCTTGCGAACCGACTATCCAAGCTTGAGACGCTGGGCATGCTGACCCGCGAAGCCGACCCTCGCAAAGCCAGCAGCGTTTGCTATTTTCCGACACAAAAATCCAAGGATTTTCTACTCGCCTTGGTGTCGATGATGGTTTGGGCGACGCAGTATGACGAGGTCACCGAAGCGCCCGCCTCATTCGCGGAAAGCTTTTCCAACGATCCTGCCGGAACGATCGCTTGGTACGAAGCAGAGATTGACCGCGTCGATCAGGCGTTACGATCCAGCTGACCGATTGACCCACCAGTCGTGCATCGATGTGAACACCGGGGCCAGCGCCAGTCCATCTGCGCTGGCAGAGTATTCAACCCGGGGCGGCACCTCGGCATAGACCTTTCTGGTGACCAGCCCGTCAGCTTCCAACGCGCGAAGCTGGTTGGTCAGCATCGTCTGAGTGATGCCGTCGATGGATTTGCGCAATTCGCCAAAACGCTTGGTGCCCTGAAAGATCAGAATCTGCAGAATAAGCAGCTTCCATTTGCCGCCGATCATCCCGATCACCCGTGGCGCGGGGCATGTGCTTTGGTCGGGAACAGCCGGTTGAACGGCATCAGCAAGGGCCTCGGACATCTTGTTTTCCTCAATAGTATCATTTTCGATAGTATAGCAAAAAATTCTGCCTACTTTTCAGATCATACCGTGGTGGCTATGTCTCTGCAAACACCCACCCACGGAGGAATGTGAGTATGTCCCTGGAAATCTGGACCGTAAGCGGTGCCCCCAGCCCCTGGCGTGCGACCCTTGGAATGGCCTTCAAGGGCCTCGATTATGACGTCCACCTGCTGTCCGCCGCACAAAAAGAGCACAAGTCAGACGCCTACCTTGCCATCAATCCACGCGGCACCGTACCGACCGTGAAAAACGGCGACACGACCCTAAGCCAATCCGTTGCGATCCTGGCTTGGCTGGATCGGGAATACCCGGCCAAACCCTTGTTTGGGGAAACACCGCTGGACGCAGCGATGATCTGGCAGCGCACCATGGAGATTTTCGACTATCTGCCAGATGCCACAAGCGATGTGCTGTCGCCCATCTTTTTCCAAGGCGCGGATCAAGCGACCGACGACCTGAAAATCGCCAGCGAAAGGCTTCGGTCCGAACTTGCGAACCTAGCCGACATCTTGGCCGAAACCCCATTTCTGTCCGGTGAACGCCCGGGGGCGGCTGACGCTGTGGCCTTTCCCCATGTGCGACTGATCCAACGGGCCATGGAGACGAAGCCAACGATCATGCAAGCGCTTGACTTGCCGGACCTGGCGACCGTGTCGCCTGATATCGCGGATTGGGTTGGGCGGATCGAAACCCTTCCAAATGTCGCCGCAACCTTTCCGCCCCATTGGGCCGACGTTGCTTAAGGACAACCAAGATGACCGCACCAAGCTATACAAAGTCCATAGACGTCAAGGCATCCGCCTCCACTGCATTCGACGCGGTAACCAGGGGTGTCGCACATTGGTGGACCCGACCCGATCAGCCGCTGAACAACATCGGGGACCGCGCTAAATTCACCTTCCCACCCGGCGTGTCCTATTGGACGTTCGAGTTGACCAGCACTGACCAACCAACACATGTCGAATGGACCTGCGTCGATGCCCTGCACATCCACGAGGGCCAACCCAAAGAGATTGAAACCGAGTGGCTCAACACCAAGGTGCTGTGGCAAATCACCGAACAAGAAGGTGGCTCTAGAATTGAGATGCGGCACCAAGGGCTCACCCCCGACTTGCTATGCTATGATGTTTGTGAGGCGGGCTGGGATATGTTTTTTCTGGGCAGCCTCAAACAATACCTCGACACAGGGCAAGGCAAGCCTCACCAAGGATAATCCGGGCGTGAATTGGAAAGGACTAAGTTTGGCCGCCTCAGACCGCCGCAGAAGCATGAAAGTCCAATTGAAGGCCGCTATTTTTCTGGGCCTTTATGCCGCCGGATGGCTTGCCATTGCGCTGTCGTCGCCGCTCGCAGCCGATGCAGTAGATGTCGAGCTCAATGTAACTGCCGGAGGCGGCGAGATTGAAAGCACGACGATTGTGATCAAACGCCTGTCTGATGGCCAGCTTTGGGTCGCAAATCCTGTCCGCGCCCAACAGCAATTTTCGCCAGCCTCCACGTCCAAGATCCCACACAGCTTGATTGCGCTGGAAAATGGATTGGCGACGCCCGAAACTGTGTTTCAGTGGGACAGTGTTCCACGAAGTAACCGCGCATGGAACCAGGACCATTCACTCGAATCCGCGTTCCAATACTCGGTGGTTTGGGTCTATCAGGAGATTGCCCGAGCCGGGGGACAGGCTGTGATGGCGCACGGGTTGAAGAGCTTCCAGTACGGAAATGCAGATGTCGGCACCATCGACCAGCTCACCACCTATTGGCTGGACGGAACACTTTCAATCTCGGCGCAGGAACAAGTTGCGTTCCTGTCGAAACTTGCCCTGGAACGGTTGCCACTGTCTAAAACCACCTATGCGGCGGCCAGGAGCATCATGGTAAGCGATTTCCATCCAGATTGGACCATGCGTTCCAAGACCGGTTGGTGGTACAGCAAAACGGATATGGACATCGGATGGTTCGTCGGCTGGCTGGAATGCGCGAGCGATAATTATGTCTTTGCTCTGAACATGGATATGCCAGACACAACATATCTCTCAAAGCGAAAGGCAGTCACGTACCGTGTTCTCCAAGACATCGGGGCCTTTGACTGCGAATGAAGCGGCCCATTCCCGACGCCCAGCGTAGTTGTCGATGCTGCGTTGCAGCTTCCCGGAAGCGGTCATTGATTTGGGTACGCGCCCAAAGACTTGGCTCACCCAGTTACAAACGCGCGCCCTCATCCAGAGCGCATTCGCTACCCCCGAAACTGATCTTTCAAGAATGCGTTTGCCGTGCGGAACACCTGTGGGCCAAGGCGTTCGGCACTGGCAAAATGCGCGCCATTGGCCAGCTCGACATAGCGTTTCACCGGCGCGGCGAGCGCGTCAAACAAGGCCAGTGCATCCGCCCGCGTCGATGTTGTATCTGCCCCGCCCCGGATCAACAGGGTCGGGCAGGTGATGCGCGACGGATCATAAAGTGGGCGTCCGTTAAACGCCTCCCACAGATCCAACAGCGTGCCATTGGGAGCCAGAAAGGCCGGGGGATCGCGATGCGTGGCTTGCGGGTCATCACTGAGACTGGATTGAACAAGGGCCTGAAACACGGCTTCGTCACGCCAGTCTTGCCCGGCGGGGATTTCCGCGTCCCATCGCGCGCGAGTTGAGGGTTCGCACACCGGCCGCGCGCCTTTGAAGGCTGGATTGAATTGGCTTGGGTGAGAGGGATCCGACAGGAAAGAGAGCCAGCCCGGGTTTGTTTCACCAAAGATCGGCGCATAAAGCACAAGCGCCGCGATCTGGGATTTCGACCCGCCAGAGGCAAACAGCGCGGTGGTGATCGACCCCCACGAACCACCGATCAGACCGATCTGGTCGCGGTAATGTCGCGCGCAAAGCCACGTGACAGCATCAGAGATGTCGTTGACCGCATCGGAGCCACGAGCATAAGGTTCTGCAGTCTCGGCCAGGTTTGAAGCAAAGGATTTTCCGTACCCGCGAATATCCAGGGCATAGGCAGCATACCCCGCCTCCGCCGTGGCCTTAAGCCAACTCGCCCCCGGATGCGGCACATCGTAGAGGCGGCTGGCATATGTGGCCCCATGCACGAACAAAACAGGCGGGCGGTCTTGGTCCTCCGCATGCGCGCGTAAGTGTAAGTGCAACTCCGGATCATCCGACGAGGGGATGAAGTACGAGGTCGCGGTATCGTACTGCCTCCAGGTCATTGCAAAAAGCCCGGGATCAGCGTGACAATGCCCGGCACGGCCCACAGGATAGCCATGCCTGTGACAAATATCCCGACAATGGGCCACGCCGCACCGAACACGTCTGCGGTCGTCAGCCGGTCATTGGCCCCCTTCAAGGCAAAGAGCGTATAGCCGAAAGGCGGTGTCAGGCTGCCGACCGTCAGGTTGACCATGAACAACGTCCAGAACCAGATCGGATCAAACCCCATCGCCGCGACAATGGGCTGATAGATCGGGATGGCCAGTAGCATGAAGGCGATCTGGTCGATGAACATGCACAAAACAAACGGGATCAGCATCATCATCAGAAACGTCATGTCCGGCCCAAGCCCCAGATCGGAGACCAGCGCGACCAGACCGCGCGTCGCTCCGGCGAATGACAAAAGCTGACTGAACAGTTTGGCCGAGGCGACAATGATCAGGATCACCACACTGATCGTCAGGGCCGAGGTCACGGTCTCGCGAAGCATCTGCATATCCAGACGCCCAAACAGCCCCGCGACGATCAACGCGCCGACCACTCCTGTTGCCGCCGACTCCGACGGTGTCGCGATCCCAAGGATGATCAGGCCCATCACCGCAAAGATCACCAGCAGAAAGGGCAACATGTCCAACATGGCACGCAAGGCCGAGCCTTCGGGTCGTGACTGCTCAGGTATGGCGCTGCCGCGTTCCGTGATAAACACATAAGCCAGCGTGAGACTGGCAAACAGCAGCCCCGGCAACAGCCCCGCCACCAACAGCCCCGCGATCGAAACATCCGCAAGCGATCCCACGATGATCGCAAGCAGGCTGGGCGGGATGATGGGCGCAAGACTGGCCCCCGCGAGAATGGTGCCTGCTGACCGCCGTGTGTCATATCCGCGATCCTGCATCAGCGGCATCACCGACCGGCCCAGCATGGCCGCCACCGCCACAGCCGACCCCGACAGCGCACCAAACACCGTAGAGAGCGCAATCGTGATCACATAAAGCCGCCCTCTGAGCCGTCCGATCAACCGGTCGACGCTGCGAAACAGGATATCGACCGTACCCGAGCGGAACAGAACCTCACCCATCAGCACAAACAGGGCAACGGTGACCAGCGTGGGCGACGTGGCGGTCTCGAATATGGAATTGGTGAACAACCCAAAGCCGCGCGGGCCAATCAGGACCATCACACCCACAAGGTTCAGCACCAGAAATCCGACGAAAATCTTGACGCCCGAAAACAGCAGGACCAGCAACAGCCCGATTGCCAGACACAAAAAGGCAAGCCAACTCATCCGCGCCGCCCCATCATGTGGCGCAGGAAATGCAGGGCCGCGCTGGCCAGACCCAACGCGATGAAGGCCGTGATCCACCACCGCGGAATCGGGTGGGCGGCATTGGTCATGAGGCCTTTTTCGAATTGGCGAAGGCTTTCGCCCGCAACGATCCACGCGGCCAGCCCTGTCGCCAGAGCGGCAACCAGCGCATTGATCCGGCCAAGGATGCATCGCGCATTTTCCGGCAAGGATTCAGGTACGATATCAATGGCCACATGGGCCGAACGGCGCGTCACATCAGGCAGCGCGCAAAAGATCAGGATGGCCAGCGCGTATTGAACCGCCTCTCCCGACCAGGTGGTGGGCGCATCAAACAGGTATCGCGCGACCACCTCGAACGCATAAAGCGCCACGGCCAGCAACAGCGCCGCCCCCGCCAGCCGAAACAGCCAGCGGGAGCTTTCATCATGCCATTGCCCCAATACCGTCATTCTGGATTAGTCCGACAGACCCGCATCGCGCGCAAGGGCGCGCAGCCCGGCCAACGTTTCGGGATCGCTCTTCTCCGCGATAGACCAGACACCACCGGACCACAGCTCTTCGAACTGGGCGGCTTCCGTATCCGAGAAGGTTGTCATTTTCATACCAAGTTCCAACAGGTCTTCTTTCTCTTGCGCGGCCAAAGTATCAAACCGTGCGATACTGTCGGTTTCCAAACGCACCGCGGCCCGTTCGATCCCGGCCTGTTCTTCCGCCGACAGGGTATTCCAGGCATCAAGGTTCATGAAGATCATCAGTCCGACCTGCCCAAAAACAGGATCGGCCATGTAATCTGCAACCTCGTACCAGTTGAAATCCCTGGCGCCTGTCAACCCCCATGCTGCTCCATCCACAACACCAGTTTGCAAAGCGGAATACACATCTCCCCCGCCCATAACGACGCCTGAGCCGCCCAAGGCTTCGATCATTGGGTGATAGGAGACCGTTCCACGAATTTTCCGGCCTTCAAAACCTGGCTCACCCGTGATCGGCTCTTTGAGGAAGTACCGAAAACCCTTTGATCCCGTAGCGGGCGCTGTGATCAACTTCATCCCCAGCGTTTGATAATGCTGATCGATATAGTCGATGATCCCCGCTTCGCGCCGTTTGGTCGGATTAGGGCCAATGGCATCAATAGCCAAGCCCACTGGTGTGGTGCCTGCGTGATAGGCTGGGTGCGTGAAAAGAGCGTCGAAGACACCCGCCTGGACCGGTTCAAGCTGTTCCAACGGCGGAACGGCGTCGGGCCCGGTCAGCGCAAAGCTGACCGCGCCGCCGGTTTCTTCTTCGACAAGTGCCATGAACGGTTTCACGATTTCTTCGGTGAACACAAAGCCTTCGGGAAACGCGCCGACCATGCGCAGTTCGTCCGCTGCGGCCGACCATGCCGACACGCCAAACGCAACAGCACCCGCAAATGCGGTTATCATTTTCATATCATCCTCCCTAATGGGCAATCAGTTGCCTGACTATATAAAGTCCCAAATGGAACCTTTTGTAAAGTTCCATTTTGAACCAACCTGTCGTAAGCAGGGGTCATGACCGAGCAAGACAAGCGTTTGACCGCAACAGCGGATATGGCCGATACGTTCGGGCCATTGTCGCTTGTGATGCTTGACGAAACCGACCTGCGCCACGCGTGGCGCATCAACTTTGTCGCCAACTTCTTTACGGGACCTGTTTATCGCCAACTGGGAGAGAAATACGGGATCACGCGGCCGGAATTCGTGATTCTCTATTGCTTGAAACACATGCCTGGACTCGTCGCTCAGGACATCTGCCGCGTGACGGGTCAGCCCAAGAACTCGATCAGTCGCGCGGTGTCGGACCTTCTGCAAAAAGGATATGTCCAGCGCGGAACCGATCCTGACGACAAGCGCGCCAAACCGCTGACCCTGACGGACCCAGGCTGGGCAATGCTGGAGCAAGTGAGCCCCATGGTCCAAGCCCGTCAGGACGCAATGCGCGCAGCACTTACCGATGATGAATTGGCGCAGTTCGACACTCTCATCCGAAAGATGGTCTTCGCGATGCCGGATTGGGTTACACCGGAGTAGGATTGTTACGAGCGGCCCAAACCAGACTCTCGTCGTAGCAACCGATGCTGCGGTGCGGCTTCCCGAAAGCGGACACTAGAAATTTCCAGCTTCCTGCTAGTCAATCAAAAGAGATCAGGTTTGCTCGTCCGCCGTTCCGATAGCTCTCGATAGAGCGCTGGAGGCGACACTCCGATCCAATCAGCGACACGCACCCACCCGCCTAATTCCGGCGGACCGTAAAGCTCAAGATAGGCATCAAGGCGATCTGCCACCTTCCGCAAACGCATGATCTCAATGCGGGTCCGGAGGTTCTGCAGCTCTCTCGCGGTACGTTCAAAGGCTTTGACCGAAAGTCGCTTTGATGTGGCAGAGTTCTCAAGGCTCGCCTTCAACTCGGTCTTTGAAATCAGAGAGACCTTTGTCGGCATTTCGGTGACAGCATCGCAATGATAGCGATCCGCAAAGAGGGATGCTTCGGCAACTAGTTCTGTTGCCTCGACCGTGTGCAGGGTCAAGAGCCCGCCGTCTTGCAGCGCACGCCGAAGGGAAATCTGCCCTTCACGGACCAAGAAGGCCCATTCAACTTCATCGTCCCGACGAAAAAGCGTTTCGCCTTCGTCCAGCGTGCGTTCTGGCGCGCCATCAAAACAGTTGAGCCAATGATCCGACATGATTTCTATCATGCCCTTGGAGGCGCAGATTGTGCAACACCTTCGGGCCAATCCCGGATCAATCAAGGACTTCACTCATGGAAACAAAACACGTCGCAATGTTGATGGTTCTCATCCCCACCGCAGTCTTTGCCCAAACACACGATGAAAACCATAGCACATCGCCGTCAGCTTACGCGGGTGAGGAAACACGCTTAATCAAGTCTCTTTCGGAGAAAGACTTAGAGGAAATCGCACGTGGCGGCGGATGGGGGCTTGCGCGTGCTGCCGAACTCAATGGTGTGCCGGGGCCGACGCATCTGCTTGAGCTTGCCGAAGAGATCGCTCTGACTGAGCAACAGCGTGACAATATCGAAGCGATCCGAGCGCAGATGCAAGCAGACGCCATAACTGCCGGGGAGCGGTTCGTCGTAGCTGAACTAGCGCTGGACGCAGCCTTTCAAAACGGTGCGCCTGGTACTGAGGCGCTTGAACGGCTGGTGGCCGAAGCAGGTCAAGCACGAGCAGTCCTCCGCCTCGTTCATCTGAATGCCCATCTGTTGACTTTGCCATTGCTGACCGATGCCCAAATCAGCCAGTACGCGGTGTTGCGCGGTTATTCAGATGATCCATGCGCCTCTGTACCAGACGGGCACGACCCGGACATGTGGCGCAGCCATAACGGATGCAATTAGGTTCGATTGCGGCGACACATCCTCGTGACTTGTCAAAGCCATATACCCCCAGTAGGTATTTGTTATGTTTCGTTTGGTTCTGTCGATCATTCTTGTTTTTGCATTCGCTGGTGCATCCACCGCATCTGTGATGCATGGCTTGAACCATGGATCGGATCACGCCGCCCACCACGCCGAAATGTCAGAAAGCGATCCAGTGGCTGATGCTGAGAAGGCACTCGCGGACTGCTGCGATGCCACCAGCGGAATGGGATCAACCCCCTGTTTTGGCGATCTTGCGGCCACGTCGGCGACTTCGCCGGATAATTCCGCAAACAGATCGGTTGTTGATGTTCTGTACGCCGATTTCGATTTTGCGAACCTAACGCTGGCTGTCCCTACTGGTCCTCCGAAAGTCTGAACGGCAACAGGCGCTTGCCCGCAATCTATTCAACTTTCAAATTAAAGGACCGACTGACATGATCACACGTCGTCACTTCACTACCCTATCCGCATCTGCTCTTGTGATGGCTGCTCTGCCTGCGCGTGCAGGTGCGCCGATGCGCGTTCTCGCCTCACCAGGTTGCGGATGCTGTCACGCCTGGGCTGACTTGGCACGCGCTCGCGGTTACACCGTCACCGTCGAGGAACTGACCGACCCAGAGGCGCAGAAGTCAGAGCGTGGCATTCCGCTTGAGCTCGCCTCCTGTCACACCATTGAAGCGGCTGGATATGTCTTCGAAGGGCATGTGCCGTTCGAAGCATTGGAAGCCGTCTTGAAGGATCGCCCGGACATCACTGGGCTTGCTGTTCCCGGCATGCCGATGGGCTCTCCTGGCATGGGAGATGATCCGTCCGCGCGTTTCGACGTCATTGCATTTGGTGGAGAGGCTGGCACCGGCATGGTGTACTACCGTGCTGGTACAGTTCAGCCGTTCGACACCTGATGGTAAGTAACAAGGCAGTTTTGCTCACCGGCGGGCTCGCGCTCGTCGGTTTTGCCGCCGCACTCGTTCTGGCCCAGCCCTCGGAAGCTGTCGGTCTTTTAACACCGGACGACGCCGAAGTGGCCGCCTTGGGCCAAAGCATCTACGCAGAGCAATGTGCCGCCTGCCATGGTGCGCGCCTGGAGGGACAACCGAACTGGCGGATGCGTGGCGAGGATGGTTTGCTACCTGCGCCGCCGCATGACGCCACTGGGCATACGTGGCACCACGATGATAAAACGCTCTTCACCTTGACCAAATATGGGCTTGCTGGACTGATGGAGAACGCGCCTCCATCCAGTATGCCCGTCTATGAAGGCGTGCTCAGCGATGACGAAATCATTGCGGTGCTGTCCTTCATCAAGTCGACTTGGCCTGACGACCTTCGTCAGTATCACGACGACATGAATGCCCAGTCCGAATAAAGGAAAATTCAGATGATCAAACAAACTCTTCTCAGCTTGGCCGTTATAGTTGCTCCCGCTCTTGCCTTTGCCCATTCGAAATCTGAGGCCACAACACCCGCCAACGGTGCGACAGTCACAGAGGTGCCGGAGCTTTCAATGCGGTTCGATGATCCGATGCGCATCATTTCAGTCACGCTAACCTCTCCAGATGGAGATGTCGAAATCGAACGCGAGACAGGTATGGACCCCGCGACAGAGTTCCGGGCTTTGCCATCGGAAGAGCTTCCGCCTGGAAACTATCGCTTCGACTGGCGCGGTATGGCGTCGGACGGCCACCCGATGCAGGGCAGCTTCTCCTTCACGGTCACTGAGTGACCGGACTGGCACCGATCGACGGTCTTGTCGTTTTGGCCATCTTGGCCAAGGCGATTGGCTATGGCGCGGCTTTGCTCGCTATGGGGGGCGTGCTATTTTCCGTCATCTTTGCCAAGCGCGCAGAGGTGTCTGTGCTTCGCCTTGCCCGTCAAATTGCATTAGTTGCGGCGCTTGTTGGGCTTGCTGTGCTAGCCGTCCGGTTCGGCATTCGTGCTGCCCGGATATCCGGGATGGGCTTAGAGGGCGCGTCCGATCCTGTGATGCTTGGCTTCGTTTGGGAAAGTCCACTAGGGACCGCCGCAATTTGGCGCGGGATGGGTGAACTTGCGATACTGGCAATTCTGGTCCCCCGAATTGGGCAATGGATCGCTCTGGCAGGGACCGTTGCCGTAGCGATATCCTATGCTCAGGTGGGCCACGCTCTTGGGGAGCCCCGAGTGTTTCTGACCGTCATGTTGGTGCTGCATCTTCTTGCCGCTGCTTTCTGGGTTGGTGCGCTTGTGCCATTGCGGCGGGCGGCGCTCACCCCTGCTGGTGCCGACATTCTGCACTACTTTGGCAATGTCGCCGCTTTCGGAGTGGCCCTCCTGATCTTTGCAGGCACAGCGCTCGCTTGGCTCCTTGCAGGCTCCGTCACTGCCTTGTTTGGAACAGCCTATGGTTTAGGACTTTTGCTAAAAGTCGCGATTGTTGCGATGCTCCTGGGCTTTGCAGCTTTCAATAAGTTGAGGTTGGTCCCGGCTTTGCGTGCTGAGATACCCGGTGCAGCACATGCCCTGAGGCGATCTATTTCAATGGAAATGCTGGCTGTAGTCCTGATCCTGTTGGCAACGGCGACACTCACAAGCGTCACGACGCCACCAGTCAATCTTTAGAGACTTAGCCGCGCGCTTTGTCGAGCAGTTCAAGGAGCTCAGTGAACTTCGCCCGCTGGTCTTCCCGATCACCTGAGGCAAGTGCATCCTCGATACAATGTGACGCGTGATCATCAATCACGAGCTTTTCGACGCCTTTCAGCGCGGCCCGTACTGCCGCGATCTGCGTCAGGACATCAACGCAATAGCGGTCTTCTTCCACCATCCGGGCGATCCCTCGGACCTGGCCTTCCAGGCGTTTAAGGCGTTTCAAGGTAGCTTCGCGGTTTTCGTGCATGACTCTCTTTTCGCATGTTGGCAGAGAAAAAGTCGAGTGAGTATGGCATCAAGCTCAAACTATTGAATATATACCCTAAGGGGGTATATAGGTTAATACAGAGCCCAAGCAAGCACAGCCCTCAAAACAAGCTTACCGAAAAAGAAAAGCCAATGCCCAAGGACACGCGCGACGTTGCCCACATTGATACAAACCCGGCCGAAGTGGCGTTGGGCAAAACGGCTGTGCTTTACCGGATGGCGCTGCCTGATCATCTGTGCCCATCCGGGCAAAAGGCGCGCTGGCTTCTCGAACGTCAGGGATATGATGTCGATGACAGACTTTTCCGAACACGCGCCGAAGTTGACGCCTTCAAAACTGAGTATGACGTCAAGACGACGCCCCAAGCATGGATCGAAGGCGAACGCGTTGGCGGCTACACCGACCTGCGCGAAAAACTGACCGGCTGGGACCCAAAGGCGACCACCTATCGACCAGTGCTCTATCTCTTTGCCGTCGCTGCTCTCACCGCTATTGCGCTATCCATTGGTTTCCTCGGCACCATCACGTGGCAGACACTCGGCTGGTTCATCTCAGTCTCAATGATCCTTCTCGGCATGCAGAAAATGCGGGATGTCGAGGGCTTCTCCACGATGTTCCTCAACTACGACCTTCTCGCGCGGAAATGGGTGCCTTACGCCTATATCTACCCGTTCGTCGAAACAGGCGCGGGAATTCTAATGACCGGCATGATCCTGACTTGGGTGTCAGCTCCCGCGGCACTTTTCGTTGCGGGCATTGGAGCCGTAAGCGTCTTTAAGGCTGTCTACATCGATAAACGTGAGCTCAAATGCGCCTGCGTCGGTGGAAATTCAAACGTCCCGCTTGGGTTTGTGAGCCTCACCGAAAACCTGATGATGGTCGGAATGGCGGTCGTGATGCTTTGGCTGATGGTTTGAACCAAAGCGGCTCATCTTTCTGACTGGTCATCTAGGCGCCAAGACGGGAATTGGTGTTCTATGTTATTCTTCCGTGTCAACAAAGGGTTGTCGTTTCGGGAGGGCATGGCGGATCGGAGGATCAGTCATGGAAACACCAAACCTACCAGCCATTCGCGCACTTCGCCCTGCATGGAACAAAGGTCGCATCGTCGGTCAGAAACGGCCTCTAAAACCCAAGCATGTCTGGGCGATCCGTGTCCGCCTTGAATTGGCAGAAAATCATCGCGACCTCGCTCTCTTCAACATGGCGATCGACAGCAAGTTGCGCGGTTGCGATTTGGTCAAGATGAAGGTCGTCGACGTCATGGCATCTGGCCAGGTCAAAGAACGTGCATCGGTGTTGCAAAGCAAGACGAAGAAACCTGTGCGCTTTGAAATTTCCGAAGGCACCCGGGCCTCGGTCGAGAAGTGGATGGAGGACGAGCTCATGGTCGGCTCCGAATATCTATGGCCTGGCCGCTTCCACGAGCGCCTGCATATCTCGACACGCCAGTATGCACGGATCGTCCGCGATTGGGTTATATCCATCGGTTTAGAAGCGAGCGCATCCGGCACGCATTCGATGAGGCGAACGAAGGTGACCCAGATCTACAAGAAGACCGGCAACCTGCGCGCCATTCAACTTTTGCTCGGCCACACGAAGATGGACAGCACGGTGCGATACCTAGGCGTCGAGCTTGAAGATGCGCTAGCCATTGCGGAGGCCATTGAAATCTGAGCCTACCGGGCCGTCTTCACTGGCGGCCCATTCCTGCCGTTAGCCGATAGGTCAAGATGCTGCAGCGCGGCCCGTCAGAGCCGCCATTCGCTGCAGCTGCGAACTATAGAACGAATGGAACTTACGGTCTGCCGGACCTTTCAGACCTTCAGGTTTGACCACCGAATGTCCGGTTCAGTCAGCTTCGCCAAAGTCGCATTCATAGTTTCAGCTCACTTCCCAACGCCACGGACACGTCCTGTGAAATAGAACAGCGTGAGGAAACCAATGCCGTAGATCACCGAAGTGGTTACAAGCAAAGAGGCGAGGTCCGAAACCTTCAAGACGTATAACAACAAGGGCGTTCCTATTAGGTTTCCCAAGTTTCCGCTCTGCGCCATGGCACCATAGCCAAGCGTCCGCGCATCGGTTGAGTGATTTAGCTCGGCCACGGCAGCAAAAGTTCCACTTTGTATGATGCCGAGAATGGCGAACAACGCAATTGCGAGGACTAGCGGGTTACTCCAAGCACCCACAGCTGTGATCAAACTCGCCAGTAGGAAACCCGCAAGAACCGCCGTCGTAGCTTTAAAGTATAGTAGGGCGACAGGTAGAATGAGAATGCCTGTCGCGATGCCGACAAGAGACATGGCAGTTGTAATTTGTGGCTTCAGGTCTTCGGACAATTGAGCAGGCAAAATCGTCAGCAAGGCGAGAAAAGTCAGCGTGTAAAATAGCCAGCCAATCCCGGACCAAACGACCCTCGCATTTTGAAAAGCCAACAAAGCTGATTTTCCATGCTGCCACGAGGAAGTGCTTGGCCCATCCGATACGCGATGGCCCCTTAGCAAAAGACCGACAAGCACCGCGATCAGCAATAGACAAGCACCGTGGAGTTGGAAAAGACCACTGACACCAACAAGATCTACAAAAGGGATGCCAAACCAACCAAAGACCGCAAATGATACGCCGAAGAAGGTGCCCCAAAGGGCCATGGTGGCACCGCGCCACCTTTCAGTGCTTATCTCGGCCATTAACGCTGGCGCGGTCACAACAATCCCTAAATGCGTTACACCTTCCACAAACCGAGACAGCGCCATGAGTGCGAATGAAGGATAGGTGGATTGCCAGAGGGATAAACCGCCCGCTGCGATCAAAGACAAAATTAGCACATGCCGCAAGCCAAACCGGTTCGCCAGGCTGGCCGCAACACCGCCAAGAAGTGCACCAACAACGCTCACGAGCGTGAGCAGCCATGCGACCTGATCAGTCTGCCGTGGATAGATAATCTGAAACTCAGACAGGATGACCGAGACTTTAGCAAACTGACCGCCGGCCAAAAGACCTGCACCCCAGAGGGTGAAAATCAGCAAAATCTTTATACGGTTACCAGCCATTCATAGATGGTATCTACGCAGTGTTCATTGACCCACGCATAAATTATGCGGCGCGATCTCTTCCGCTGACAAGCCGGGCAGGTGTTCCATCCGCTAGATAGACGCGTTCCCACAAAATCTGCCCCGCATTGATCCGAATGTGGCTATCATCCGCTTGGGACGTCACGAACAGTTTGGGCTCCGGCAACAAAGCAGACCACCAATCAGAAGAATCGAGTTCCTCTTCCGCCTTTTGGATTTCTTCAGTTGCAAACTGCCACAGAGAAATGCCGAGCATATCTCTTTGCCCGACTTTCCAGTCTCGGGCCCGACTGGCGGAGTAAGCCAGGCAAACGTGCGTGGCTTCATCGACCAAGTGCACGCATTCGGGGGAAGTTTCCACCAACCGGCGGAGCGCTGCATCATCAGAACGATAGGGCATCAGAGCTTGGAAGACCTTTGCTTGTACATCGACCTCAGGCGTTTGACAGCCACTTTCCCATCTCGATACGGTCGCCTGATCCACGCCAAGCAAGTCAGCCAGTCCCTGCTGCTTCAAACGCACCGCAGTGCGCACGCGTCTTAATCGTGCGCCAAACACCGGCAAAGGTGTCGATCTCTTCATCATGTTCAACTCGCCATATGTCAGCCTTATTGCGATTTTACGTTCTCAGCTATGCACTTCAAAGTCGAGTTTCCGAGGAAATCTTCAAGGTCAAATATTACTACGATCCTGTCGAAAGTCTGGCCATCAAACCAATCCCACCAATTTTGCAAAAGGATCTTCGTTTGGGTCGCGATGCCAAGTGTATTCGCATCCAAAGGCAGTCTTTTTTGCTTCTTCCTCACCGTAGAGATTTGCCAAGGCCCCGAGCGCCATGTCTATGCCAGCCGATACACCTGAAGACGTAAAGAACTTGCCATCCTCAACCCATCTTGCCTGCTTCACCCAATTGACCTTTGGGGCGAGGTGTACCGTAGACGTGAAGTCCAACTTGTTTGTTGTCGCCCTTCTTGCATCCAGCACACCCGCCATGCCAAGGATTATGGTGCCCGTGCAAACAGCCATGACCCGTTCGGCGTTATCTGAGACATCGCGAATCCACTGAAGGGTTTCAGACGTGGTGCACTCTTCCAATGCGCTGTCGCCGCCGGGGATAAAGAGCAAGTCGTAATCGGTGCGCTCGTCCATTGTAATGTCCGGCACGACCCTTTGACCATGTCGACTAGGAACCGGTTCAGACGTCGCGGCAACGGTCGTCACTTCAATTTCATAGGTCGGATCGCCAAGCATTTCGATCGGACCAAAGTAGTCCAAGGTTTGAAAACCCGGAAAAACAAGCGCGGCAAGAGTTCTCATCTGAAGTCTCCTAATAGTTCATGCGCTCTGGATAGCGGGCTGCTCTCATGGCATAAATGACAATGGGCCCTCTTTTCACGCCAACGTGCCTAAGCCAGACCGCCGCAAACCCAATGTTGTGTTTCTGGTCTATGACGGCATTGTTCTGCTTGATCTTGTCGGACCCCTGCATGTGTTTTCGCGTGCCTGCGCTGACGGAACAGTTGAACTTGCCTATAAAACCCACATTGCGTCGGTCAGTGGTGGTCCCGTTCAAACCAACACCATTGTTCAGGTCGATAGCGTGCCTTTGGAAGAGTTGTGCGATGTTTCAAAAGGCCTAGAGATTGATACTTTGGTGATTGTTGGTGGTGATGGGGCAAATGTAGCTGAGACCAACAAGAAATTGGTGGAGCATGTCGCGACACTCTCAGCCAGAGCAAAGCGGATTTGTTCTGTTTGCTGCGGTGCCTTTGTGCTCGCCGCTGCTGGATTGTTGGATGGTCGGCGGGCGGTGACACATTGGGAAGACTGCGCATTGCTGGCCAGAAGATTCCCGAATGTTAGGGTCGAAGTGGACCCAATTTACATCAAGGAAGGCTCAATCTGGACGTCAGCCGGTATTACAGCGGGCACCGACATGGCACTGGCCGTAGTGCGAGAGGATTTGGGCCCGGACCCCGCATTACACTTGGCTCGGTCGTTGGTGACCCCGATGATTAGATCGGCAGGACAGTCCCAGTTCAGCTCCGATCTTGCTCGCCAAACTCAAGACTCGGCAGGCGAATTTTCTAAACTACATATCTGGCTACGAGAAAACCTCGCGAAGCGTATCAGTGTCAGCAGTATGGCCGCAAAATGCTCCATGAGTGCGCGCAATTTCTCTCGACGCTATGCAGCGAAAGTCGGCCTGACGCCAGCCAGTTCGTTGGAAAAAATGAGGGTGGACGCTGCGAGAAATCTGCTTCTTGAGACGGATCACAGCATCAAAATCGTAGCAAGAGAATGTGGCTTTGGAGATCAAGAAAGGATGCGAAGAGCCTTCCACAGACATCTTCGCACATCACCGTCCACCTATCAGTCGTCATTCCGCGAGAGCTGACATTCAAGCCTTCCGCAGCATCAGGTAAAGTGGGCTCATTGCTGTCACAGGAGCGCTTGCAACATCCTGTGATATATTTCTTCGGTCAACGTCGGGTTGTCGTTTTGGGAGGGAATGGCGGATCGGAGGATCAGTCATGGAAACACTAAACCTACCCGCCATTCGTGCGCTTCGCCCTGCTTGCAACAAGGGCCGGATAGTCGGTCAGACACGACGTTTCAAGCCAAAGCATGTCTGGGCTACCCAACTGCGGAGTTATGGCGGATAGAATGATGCGGAGGAGGTCCGTGAGAACCCTTTTCTGAAAGATCAAGTGTGAGGTATGCGCCACTATCAGCTGCGCCTGTCGGTTATGCGGGACCAGCCTGATCATGCTATGTTAAGCTAACACATGTCCGATAAATACCATAGCTGCCTCGTCAGCCGTCTGTCTCGCTTTGTGTCCCTCACAGACCACGAATGCGCCTTCATTGCTGACTTGGAAAAGGAGGAACTTGCATATCGAAAAGGCCGTCCGGTGGTAAGCGTGGGTGATGCGACCGAGGGCATTGTGGTCCTAAAGTCAGGTTGGGCCGTGGTTAAAGCAGACAGTTCGGATGGGCGTAGTCAGATCCTGCGAGTGTATCTGCCCGGGGAAGTGATCGGTCTGGCCGAGATCGGATCTGCGCATGCCAACCACCGGGTCGTCATGCAAACGGACGGCATGATCTGCCCATTTCCGCGCAAGGGTCTGGCCCCGCTTTTTATCGATTATCCGCGTTTGGGCGCGTTACTAACCTCAATCGGTAGCCTTGATCAGATCGCATTGCGTCACCACGCCAGTAGCCTTGGATCGATGGATGCGACGGGAAAGCTCAAATTCTGGCTGCTGCAACTGCGCGCGCGTCTTGAGGTCGCCAATGTGGGACTGGGCAACCGGTTTCGTGTGCCATTCAGTCAAGTCGAGATTGGGCAGGCAGTCGGGCTGACCTCAATCTATGTCAACAAGCTGCTACGAGGATTTGTCGAGAATGGCGATATTGAGATCGACCGGCCCTATGTTCGGTTGCTCAAGCGCGACAGCTGGGAAAAAGACTGCGAATTTGTGAACCCCTTCGTCGACATGGACACGTCTTGGTTCCCGCCAGCCATTGGCCAAGAAGTGACCGGCGCGACCGACTTGGTCGAACCGGTCTGATATCACGCCACGGCCTCTGCATTGATCCCGCCGGTCGCAATCTGCGTCATCGTACGATCGCCCTCGTAAGATACATCCAAGCACTTTTTCAATACCGTTACATCGCTGTCCAGCTCAAGCCGGTCTGCAAAAGCGGCCAAACATCCATAGCCCGCAATCGCGTAGTGGACGAGGCGCTGATACTGGGTAATGATCATCGCATCTTTTGTCGCGTCGTCGCCGAATGTCTCTTCGAGCACGTGGGCGCGGGCTTCTTTCACCAGACCTTCCATGCCTTTGCAGTGCTCTCCGACAGCGCTTTCCTCGTGACTTTTGGCAATGGCCTCTAGCGCGTCGATACCACTTTGAATTCCGTCGGCACCTGCGTCCAAGGTTTCGGTCAGTTCCTCGTCAGACGCCGCCTTTGCCATCTCCTTCGTCACCTCCAACGCCTGTCGATTGGCGCTGTGGATATCCTTGAGTTGTTCAAGGTAGAGGTCTTCGAGGGTATCGATGCTCATGATTTATCCTTTCAAGATAGGCCATCACGCTAGCTGAACGTGATATGCACAACAGCCACTTTCGGTGCTTCACTCCGTATGATTGGCCAAAGCCTAAACCAGATTAGTAAGTCCGGCGCACGGAGCCGCCATATTCACGGCTACCTTATGTGAAGAAGGGGTCGCCATCGCAGCTCCACTCAAACAAAGGACTGAATCCATGCGAAACATAATCTATCTCGTCGGACTGGTTGTCATCGTTCTGGCCATCGTCAGCTTTGTACTCTGAAGCTCAAAAGGAGTGTGAATATGACCACCAATACCCCAAAAACCACCAAGGAAACCGTCGCCGCCACGGCTAAGCGCACAGCATCCGACCTTGCTGATCGCACCCGTGATGCGGCAGGTTCAGCCGCACAAGACGCAGCGCATGCGGCCAAAACACACGCCGACGCAGCCAAGTCATCGGTCGCGAACGAGATGTCTGGAGTGGCGTCCGCATTGCGTACCGCCGCTGAAGAAATGCGCAACGGCTCTCCTCAGGAACGTACGTTCGGCCAGATTGCGGAAGGTCTGGCGGACGCCTCCGACGCTGTGCGCAACAAGGATCTCAGCACGATGGTTCAGGACGTGACCGTGTTTGCGCGCAATAATCCTCTCGTGTTTTTGGGCGGTGCCGCGTTGATCGGCTTTGCCGCGACACGATTTGCCAAGGCTTCTGGCACGTCGAGCGCCCACACGGCGCAAGCGCCCTACACGTCCACGAATGGAGATTTCTCATGAGCAAGGATGACAAAAGCGCAGGCGGCATTCTGTCGGATGCCATGCAAAACGTGAGTGCGCTGGTCCGCAATGAAGTCGACTTGGCCCGCGCCGAAATCAGCGAGAACGTAACGCGCGCGGGTGTAGCTCTTGGCTTGATCGGCGCCTCTGCGATTGTTGCACTGGTCGCACTCAATGTACTGGTCGCAGCAATCGTGGCAGCGTTGACCGAAGCAGGTCTTGACGCTGGCTGGGCAGCGTTGATCGTCGGCGCCCTGTTGGGTGTGCTGGCCTATGTGTTGCTCAACAAAGGCACAAACGACCTCAAACTCTCAAGCCTCGCACCAACGCGAACCGTGAAAAACGTGCGTCGCGATGCAGCAGCTGTAAAGGACGCCTACGATGACAAATGATACCCGCTCACCTGATGAAATTGAACGCGAGATCGAAGAGCAACGTTCTGATCTGTCCTCAAACCTTGAGGACTTGCAGAACAAGTTCTCTATAGACACCATTGTGCGCCAAATTGGCGACCAATTTCGCGAACATGGCGGCGACATGGGCCGCTCCATCTCTGATCAGGTCAAGGCGAACCCGATCCCGTTGGCTTTGACGGGCATTGGCTTGGCATGGTTGATGTTCGGCAATGGCACTCAGAAGCAGCCAGCGCAGGCGCGAATTTCGGATCGTCTTGACGATGATCGCTACAGCGATGTTGAGACCGACTTTCGCCGCACGCGCGAACGGCAGGGGCGTCCCGATATCGCTCCAACCACCTATCCAGCCGCTCGCAACGATGGCCCCTCTTGGTCACGCGATGATACGGACAATGGTCTATCGCTGACCGATCGGGCGTCTTCCGGTGCCGCAGTAATCAAGGACGGTGCTTCATCCGCCGCAGCGTCGGTTTCAGACGCCGCCCGCAATGCCGGATCATCCGCTGCGGATGCAGCGGCGACTGCCGGTTCGAAAATCTCGGGTGCAGCGGCCTCTGCAAAGTCATCTGTGAAGAGGGCTGCACAAACAGCCCGCGATGGTACGAGTGCAGCGGCCAGCCGCATCGCCGAAGGCACCGAAAACCTGACGGAAGAAGGCCGCAGGCGCGTCATCGCTGCACGGCAAAAGGCCATCGACCTGCGCCGTCAGACAGCACGGTCCGCGCAGGACGGTGCGGATGCAGCGGCTGACTTCTATGACCGTCAGCCGCTGGTCGTGGGCGCGTTGGCCCTGGCCGTCGGTGCCGCTCTTGGCGGTGCCTTGCCGCGCACAAAGGCCGAAGACAACCTGATGGGATCACAAAGCGACGATCTGATCGATCGGGCTGAGCGGATTTTCGAGGAAGAAAAGGACAAGGCCATGTCTGTTGCTAAATCCGTCAAGGAAGAGATGACCGATATAGCGTCCGAGGCCAAAGCCGACCTCGATCGCGGTACACCCGGCGATCAGACCGCAGCGCAGGCGATTGGCCATAAGGCCAAATCTGTTGCGGGCCGCGTGACCGACAGAGCCAAGTCGGCTGCCAAGGAAGAAAAGCTGGGAAAACCCAAGACATGATTCGTAGCGAAAGGGGCCACACGGCCCCTTTCTTTTCGACCTTGTGATGTCCCTTAAGAAAGCTGTGCCATGTCCCGCGGTCGAAATGCTGAGACACCTGTAGACATTCCAGCGACTGGCTGGAAGGACGTCGCGTTTCGTCTCAAAGACGAGATTGCTGCCGACCGCGTCGGGCTGATTGCCGCGGGAGTGGCCTTTTACGGGCTATTGGCCCTGTTTCCAGCAATTACAGCGCTGATAGCGATTAGCGGCTTGCTTGTTGAGCCGAACGATATCGTCGATCAACTGAGCAGCCTGTCAGGCGTCATGCCTGAAGAAGTGATCTCGATTATCACAAATCAGGCCACCGCTGTAGCGGGCTCTCGCGAAGGCGGGTTGGGTCTGGCGGCCGCTTTCGGCATTTTGGTGGCGCTCTATTCGGCGTCCAAAGGCATGGCGAGCCTGATCCAGGGAATTAATGTTGCTTATGACGAAGAAGAAGAACGCGGCTTTATCAAACTCAAGCTTGTCACCTTCGGCCTGACTATTTTTCTTGTGGTCGGCGTTTTGATTGCACTTCTTTCCACGCTTGGCTTGCCTGCGCTTCTGGCGTTTATCGATCGTGGCCCAATGATCGAAATCATTCTTACCGGCGGCTTGTGGCTGGGGCTGGTTGCTTTGACAATTTTCGGGCTGTCTGTTTTGTACCGCTACGCGCCGTCGCGCGACGCTGCTGAATGGAAGTGGGCATCAGTGGGTGCCATTGTCGGTTGTTTGATGTGGGTCGTGGCCTCGGCTGGTTTCGCATTCTACGTCAACAACTTTGGTTCCTATAACGAAAGCTTCGGCACCCTTGCAGGCGTCATTGTTTTGCTGATGTGGTTTTGGATTTCCGGGTTCATTATTTTATTGGGTGCAGAATTGAACGCAGAGTTGGAGGCACAGACACGAGTTGATACTACCGTAGGGCGCGACCTGCCAATGGGCGCACGGGATGCGAAAAAGGCGGACGTACTGGGCGAGGCCGCCGCTAAATGAATGACGAGAAATACAGATGTTGAATGCGTTATTGTGGGTCTTGGCCCTTTCAGTCCTGGTTGTGACCGCATTGCCTTTGACCAACAGTGTGACGTGGTGGGTGCGCATGTGGGACTTTCCGCGTGTCCATATCGCAATCGTGGCACTTGTGGTTTTGATCGGGTGCCTGCCGTTTACAGTATCGTTCAAGCTACCAATGATTGTTTTGATGGCCGCAGCCATGTGCTACCAATCCGTGCAGGTTTTTCCCTACACACCGCTCGCCAAAACCGAGGTTGAGCTGGTCGAGGTACCCGCATCGGTCCGGCCGGTTTCGATGATGTCTGTAAACGTCTTGATGGAAAACACGCGTTATGCTGATCTGGCTCGCATCATTGACCGAGAAGACCCCGATATCCTGCTATTGATGGAAACAGATCAGGTTTGGCATGACGCTCTTGGTAACGTTCTTGACCGCTATGCAACGGTGAAAATGCACATCGCCGATGACCACTATGGTCTGATCTTTGCCACACGGCTTGATCCGGTCAGCGTTGACCTGCTGTGGCCCGATGCGGACGATACACCAGCACTGAAAGCGGTGCTGCGCGCGCGCGATGGTACAGAGTTCAACTTTATCGGCCTGCATCCTCGGCCCCCGGTACCGGGCAACGACACAGCGGTCCGTGACAAACAGATCAAGAATGCCGCACTGATGACATCCTCGTCGGAACGACCCACAATATGCATGGGCGACTTCAATGACGTGGCATGGTCATGGACCACGAAACGGTTTAAGCGCTATGGCGGCTTTGTCGAACCGCGCGTTGGACGCGGCATGTATGCCAGCTTTCATGCAGACTATCCGTTCATGCGCCTTCCTATTGACCAGATATTTTTGACGAAGGACGTCAATCTAGCATCGTTCGACCGGCTTGAGAGCTTTGGCTCCGACCACTTCCCCATGGCCGTCACCGTCTACTTCGACAATGACGGGAGCACAGATCATGAAAGCTGACACCAAATCTTCGGATACGACCGACGTTGTGTTGACGCAGGCCCCCTCGAAACGACTGGAGATAGCGGCAATCGGTATTTTTTGTCTGTTGCTCCTTCAGACAATGGTGTGGGCAAGCGATTTTCTGATCCCCGTAACAGCAGCATTTCTGGGCTATTTCGTTTTGAACAGACCCCGCCGCTGGCTGGCAAAAATCGGGTTTGCGCCTGTCATTTCAGCAACATTGTTTACATCGATCCTGACGGCGTTGATCGTGCTCTTATTGGTGCAACTCAGTGAGCCCGCCGCGCAGTTCATCGAAGACCTTCCTTCGCTGATGGAACAAATCAAGCAAAAACTGTCGACGTCTGGCGGGACACTTGAAGCCATCAACGACGCAACCGTCGCCGCAGAAGAAATCATCGCAGATCAAGACGCCGAAACGGTCGCAGTTGAGGTCGTCTCGAACACTGGGGTTGCGGCAACTATATTCAGCATGGCTCCGGGCTTTTTGAGCCGTATCCTCTTCGCACTGATCCTGCTTTTTTTCCTCGTGGCCTCCGGTGACATGTTCTTGACCAAGACCGTGCAGAGCTTTGACCGTTTCAGCGACAAGCGTCGCGCCGTCGAAGTCCTTCATGCCATTGAGGACCGTTTGGGGTACTATCTGGGTGGCATTACCATCATCAACGCGGGCCTCGGGGCGGCCGTCGCGGTCGCGATGACACTTTGGGGTCTGCCCGGTGCGGTCTTGCTCGGGTTTATGGCGTTCGGGTTGAACTTTGTGCCCTTCTTAGGCGGGCTTGCTGGCGCGACCATCGCGGCCGCCATTGCATTCGTCAGCCTTGACGGCACTTGGGCGGCGGCAGGGGTATTTGGCACATACATCTTCTTGACCTCTATCGAAGGGCAGTTCGTCACGCCGGTCGTCATTTCTCGCAGGATGAGGTTGAACACCACAGTCGTGTTTCTGTCTGTCGCGTTCTTTGCGTGGATATGGTCGGTGATGGGAATGGTCGTCGCCCTGCCGATCCTGATCGTCCTCAAGATCGCCTGCGACGAGACTGAATCATTGGAGACACTGGCCCGTTTCTTAGGGGATGTGGACGATGATCGAAATCTGGACAAGACCGATATCCAGCAAAAATAGACAGGCGAAACCATCTTCCGCCTGTCTGTCTCTGTTTTAGGTTCGGCCACGCACCATGCGTACTGCATAGATGAGCAAGCATGCGCCCGCTGCCGCGACAATCAACTGCCCGATCCAACCGCCCAGCGTGGTGCCGATGATCGCAAACAATAACCAGTTCAGAACCACTGCGCCGAGAATACCAAGCACGATATTCATCAACAGGCTCTGATCCGTCTTCATGATCTTCTCTGCAATCCAGCCCGCTAGCGCGCCGATGATCAGCGAACCGATCCAACCTATACCAGTCATTCCTGTCTTCCTTTTTTACCCTCTAGGGTCGTTGAAGTGAGATGGGCGAAGCATCGAATCCAAAGTGACATTGGCTTTCGGCACCCCGCCCGCAAGCGCCGTGATCAAAAAAACAACCACAACGCTGTCGTTCACTGGCTGGTGAAAAAGGCCCAGAAGGACTTTTTCCTGGCCAGCTTAGTCGAGGCCAAGCTCTTCCGCCAGACGCACACCCGGATCGAGAACGCGTACTTCACGCTCGTTATACTCCGGCATATTCTCAAGCTGCGACTGGGTGAATTCAGGAAGGATCAGTTCATCGCGGCGCATAATCAGCTTTTCAACCGGAATCGCCACTTCGTTCTCGCCCATGCCGAGAAAGCCGCCGACACCGATGATCGCAACGAGGGTCTGACCACGGATACCAATAAAATCGACCTCTCCCACGTCTTCACCTGTTTCTGTGGCGACGCTGCGACCGATCAGATCTTCTGCGTTTTGGTTGAAGATTGGCAGGATCTTGACAGATTCCTGGTAGCGCGCCCGATCTTCGTTGGTCATGTTGCCGGCGGCATCAGCCCTGAAGTCTTCCATGACGACACGCGCCTGCATCTGTTCGATCTCGACGTCCGCTTCACCACCGCCAACGACGTTGACTTCTGCCTCTTCACTTGTAACGGAAACATCGGCGCTTTCACCTTGCTGCACATTCACTTGTGCTTCCTCCTGCGTCACGTTGACATCAGCAGCCTCCGAGCCTGTGATGTTGACCTGTGCGTCACCCTGCTGGAATTCGATGCGCGGCTGGGCCTCCTGAATGGTGATTTTCGGTTCAGGACGGACAAAGCGCACAACGGGGGCGGGTTGGTTCAGATCGATTATCGGTTCACCGGTCTCAACATCGACAACGGGCTTTGGCACCATGACCGTGACGACAGGTTCAGGAATGAACACGGTGATCTGCGGCTGTGCCTGCTCTACTGTGATGATGGGGGCCTGTTGACGAACCCGCACGGTGGGCTCCGGCACAACGACAGTGATTTCCGGCTGTGGTTGAGTGACAGTCACCACGGGCTGGCCCTGGGTCACTTCGACATTGGGGTCAGGTACGATCACGTTTACAGTTGCGTCCTCTTGCTGTACAACGACCTGGCCGCCTTGAGTGTCTACAATGGACTCGGCCGTATCGGTAGTATTGGTCTGAGCGATCGTGCCGCCAGCAAAAGCAGCGCTGAAAGCTACGGTGCCGAGCAGTGTTTTCATGATCGAATTCATAGTTTCTTCCCTATAAAGACGGAACAGAACCCAGCACCCCATCAGGGTACAGATGGTCCATGTTGCCCGTCCATTGATTACCCAATGGGGAGTCAACGACACGTTTTGCAACGGCTATGCATCTCCACCGGACGCTTGAATCAGCAATGCCGCCAATCCTTGAAGCTGTAAGCAGCCTAGCAGGCCGCCTTGTAAGATGCCGGGTCGTGGCACTAATCTCTGATAAGTTTGGAGGCTTTTTCGGGGTTCCAGACGCTCTTGGGTCATGGGCTAGTCTGGTCCGCTTTTCCGGCGGTAAGGCCAATACAGCATCCTTGACCGCTACCAGCGCGGCTTCCAGCGTGTCAGAGACGCCGTGAATGTGGGGATCGGTCCATGTCATCCATGACCACCTGTGGGGGGTCGTGCGTTGATCGAGAATGACCCGCATACCGCCCTGATACCGGATCAACCAGTCATCGCCGCTGCGGGCGAGGTAGTGGGGAGTGAACACCCCAGTTTTCTGCCGGAAGTTCATTTTCTGTTCCAAGGCAAAACTGTGACGCCGCTGCACAAAAAGACAGGCTATAAAAACGCAATCTCGTCACATTCCAACGCCAAAAAACAGGTAATTCGGTTTTGGCTGTGAGTGGCGCGACTGAATATGTTAGTGAGTGATTGGCGGTGGTTCTTATTGCAGGACCGCCGCCATGTTATTCTGGGCCATCAACCATGACTAACTGATCATCCGGCAAGGGCCGTTGCAGGGTCAGGGCGTCTTCCACCGGAGCCGTCATCCACAGGTCAATTTCGTCTTTGGTGATTAAGATGACCGGCATGGCCTTGGGATGGATCGCGGCGACCATAGAATTGGATTCGGTGGTCAAGAACGCGAACAGGTCATCCGTGGTTTTGCCATCTTTCACCTTCCGCACGGATGTCCATTGCGTCCAGATGCCAGCGAAGACGGCCAGTGGCTGGGTGGTGTTCAGGGCGAACCATTTTGGACCCTTGTGAACTCCGAAAAGGCCGAGAAAGGAACCATACAGCGATTGCAAGGCCCCAGCCAGCGCCGCCAGTGCGGTGACTTGGTGTTGCGCACATTGGCAACGCCCTTGTCATAGTTCTTCCCCTTCGACGTGAACTGTGGCGATGGCATCCCCCAACGCATGTTTGTCAGGACGCGCCGCTGATCCGAATTGATGACCACGGGGGCAATCTTGTCGGGATAGATGCCGAGAAGACAGGGAAGGTTGCCGGTGCGGTCATCTCAGATCTTGATCAGATCAATGATGGCAGCTTGGGAACTCGTCATCGAATATAGGTTACACATGGGCACTCACAAACCGGAAGAACTGGATCAAGCGTACATGGCGCGACAACTGGACTCAATCGCGGGCATAGAGGGACAAAAATATGGGTGGTCCGAATGGCAGTCGAACGTTTCTTAAGTACTACTACTACCGTTTAAAATCAGCGTTTTACATGAACCAATCGACGCACTGTCCCTCTGCCACTGTCCACCTCAAATTCACGCTGCGACCGATAACGGGTACCCTCAAAGGCCGCGCATGAACAGACCCGTTGCCGCAGTTGGGTCAGAGGCTTGGTATGGCAAGCGCATGCCTAGATACCTGCATTTTCCAAAGAGAGTTGGACTAACCCGCCCGACAAGGTCAGCTCACGACTTAAATAGCGAGACGGGGGGGGTCGCTTCGCTAACAAAGCTGACATTTTGAGGCTTTTGTTGTAACGTTTGAAGCGGAGGAACAGCGATGTCAGAGCGAATGCTTGGTGGATGCAAATGTGGGCTGGTTCGCTATGAAGGCATCCGTTTAGACGCCCCAATGTTTCGTTGCCACTGTCGTGATTGCCAACAACTCACCGGCTCGGGGCATTCAGAGATGATGCCTCTCGCACGCGAGGACTTTGCGATAACTGATACCTGCAAAACATACGAAATGTCGGGTGGATCAGGGCAGTCAACCTTCAGTGGTTTCTGTCCGAATTGCGGATCACAGATTACGCGGAACAGCCAAAGGATGAGTGACCGAATCTATGTACACGCGTCTTCACTGGACGATCCCGGCAAGTATGAACCAGAAAAATCAATTTATCCGAACTCTGCGCAGGTGTGGGATGAGGCAGCAATCATCAAAGGATAATTATGGACTCACTGCAGACCTCAGAGGCATTTGGTCGTCTGTTTTTGTTCACAAGAACCTAGTCGATGACTGCAAAGCAGGAAGACACGGTCGTCGGAATTTCCATCCACAATGACAGCTATGAGAAACGCCATACTTGAAGTACGCTCGAGATCTACAAACCCAGGGTGTGTATTGTGCTGGAGTTCGATGAACAGATTGAGACCGTAGAACGCCTCCGAGAACTCCTGCCCACCGAGGGTTTTACCAATACATTCCTCAAAGTGACCAATCGACTGAACGACGTTGCACGAAAGTTCATTACCCTTGCACCGTTCATCATCGTGGCGACCAAGACGTCAGAGGGATTGATCGACATATCGCCGAAAGGAGATCCGGCTGGTTTCGTAGAGGTCTACGATGACAAAACCCTGATCATCCCGGATCGGCTTGGTAATCACCGGGTCGACGGCTTTCAGAACCTTCTAGAAGACCCCAATATAGCCCTTTTGTTCATAGTGCCCGGCCATGGCGATACTCTACGAATTGCGGGAACGGCCCGTATCGTCCGGGACACCAAAATCAGCAAGCGCCATGCCATCAATGGGAGAGAGCCCCTGCTCGCTCTCGTGGTCAATGTTGAGGAAGCCTTCATGCATTGTTCGAAATCATTCATTCGCTCGCACCTTTGGCATCCAGATCACTGGCCAGAGCGCAAATCTGCCCCGACCCTGGCAGAGTGGGTCATCGCAACGGTCGATAGAGAACAAACACTTGATGAGGTGCAGGACGATCATACGGCTGATGAGGGCACGCGTTTGTATTGATCCGCAAGGCCGACATTTCTGCCATTCTCGCCTCTAAATGCACATCGGTTGGATTTCAGACGCAACTGTAAGAAAGCTAGGACGCTGCTGCAATTCGTTGAGGTTGCACAAATGTCGGCTTCCACCATTGCGAAATCATTTGCTAGAATTCCTTGTCTGGAACATAGTGTGAACACAACAGCGCTGCGAAAGGTCGAACCATGCAAGACGTATCTCTATATCTCCCCGGCATTCTGCTCGCCTATTCGGCCTTTCTTCTCGCCATCGCCAGTCCCGGGCCGAACATCCTTGCCGTCATTGGCACTTCGATGAGTGTCAATCGCGCGTCAGGCATGGCGCTAGCCTTGGGGGTCGCGACTGGCTCATTTACCTGGGCACTGCTCACGGTGTTTGGCCTGTCGGCCATCTTGGCGACGTATGCCTCGGCGCTGCTTTTGATCAAGATTTTTGGTGGGCTTTACCTGCTTTGGCTGGCCTACAAGTCCTTCAAATCCGCCACTTCCAGCCACGATATCGAGGCGAAGGAACTGGCCGGGGGACGTCGCACGCCGTTCGGCTACCTTCAGCGGGGCTACATCATCCAGATGACCAACCCGAAAGCGGCATTGGCCTGGATCGCGATCATTTCGCTGGGTTTGCAGGAAGGTGCGCCGCTCTGGGTCGGGGCCGTAATCGTGTTAGGCACTTTCGCGCTATCGATGGTCATCCACCTCCTCTACGCGATTGCATTCTCTACGCCTGCTATGGTTCGGATTTACGGTAAGGCGCGCCGGGGTATCCAAGTAGTCTTGGGCACATTCTTCGCGCTCGCCGGTTTGCGTCTACTGACCAGCAGGAACTGAAGGCATGACGCAATATCCCGACCCTGCCGCTGCCAACCTTAATGACGGCTTCGTGGTTGCTATCAATATAGTTGCGAAAGAAGGCGAAGCGGACGCTGTCGCCGACATTCTTGAGCGCCTGATTGCGCCGACGATGGCTGAGGAAGGCGTTAAGTTCTTTATGCCCTACCGGTCACCGACAGATCCAAACGCATTTTTTGTCTACGAGTTATACAGAGGCGCTGACGGGTGGGATGCACACAACGAGTCAGCGCATTTCCAAAGCGCCGTTGAAGAGTTGCTGCCGAAAGTCGAGCTGCGAGAGCGCGTTCCTTTTGTCCCCTACGCCTGTTGAGGCATTCTTTCAAACCCGACATTCATCCCGTTGCAGCACTTCGGAGGCAATAGGCTCGGATCCTGCCGTTCTCCGCCAAGCATCATCTCTAGAACTATCTGCCCATTCCCGGCCCATAAGAGACATTCGGCATGCTGTTGCCATGCTGCGGTTGCAACCCGCTTTCCGGTCATTCGCTGCAGGCGCAAAATTCAACGCTGGTCGAACTTACAGATCGCGGGACTTTGCCGCCGTTCAGGATATCATCTCGAATGTCCGCTGTTGGCAAAATACGATTGACTGTACTGATCCCCTTCGCCTTTATGGCATGGCGTTTTGTTCAAAAAGCAGGGTTTTGGCGACTTGCCGCCCGCCAGCGAGATCAGTTGAGGAGCGCAGTAAATGACATTTGAGACTTGGCTTGCTTTCTTAGTGGCATCGACCGTGTTTCTGATCTTTCCAATTGGTCCGACCATCCTTCTCGTGATTACCCTCGGTCTTTCAAACGGACCGCGTGTTGCACCGGTCGCCGCATCTGGTGTTGCGTTGGGGGACTTCACGGCGATGACGGTCTCCCTCGCTGGTCTAGGCGCAGTGATGATGGCATCCGCTGAAGTTTTCACTTTGTTCAAGTGGGTTGGCGCGGCTTATCTCGTCTGGCTTGGCATTCGAACGATTCAGTCAGCGGGCAGCAGCATCGGGCAGTCGAAGACGGACGGTTCGCGAATGAGTTCGTACCGAATATTCCGCCAGTGTTTTGCCGTGACTGCATTAAACCCAAAGCCCATTGCGTTTTTCATCGCGTTTGTGCCTCAGTTCATCAACACCTCTGTACCTCTCTTGCCTCAGTTCGTTGCAGCGATTGCAACGTTCACCTGCCTCGCTTGGCTGAATGCGTTTTTCTATGGGAGGCTGGCTAGCCGTATGCGGGGCGTGATCCGCAGGCCTTCCATCATTGCTTGGTTCAAGCGCGTCAGCGGCAGCATTCTGATCGGCATGGGATTGGCTACACTTACATTGCGCCGGTCTTCAATCTAACCAAGCCCAGTGATATCTGCGCGCTGTCGTTGCCGGACGGCTTGAAAGTGGATGTCACGCACGAAGTCTGATGTTCGAGACCGACGTGCCGATAGACTTCGCACCGGCCGCAATAAACACAACTCCGATGGCGCGCGTGATGAGACGACTGTGGCGTGCGAAGATGCGTCTTGTTAAAGGAAGCCCTGTCCAGAACACCACACCAAGCGTCGCGACGCAGAACCCAAGAAACGCTGCGAGGACGAGCGGAACAGCATTCTGAAAGGTCATCGCGTCTTCAAATCGAGCGAAAACAGCCGTGAACATCGCCAGCGCAAATGGATAGGCTTTGGGATTTGTGAACCCGAAAATGAGCCCTGATTTCCATGGCACGTCGACAATAGTGCCGTTGTTCGAACCATGACTACGGAGCGCCTTTATCCCCAACCAAATGAGATAAGCGCCACACGTGAGTCCCAAAACATCGAAAAGCAAAGGGCCAGCTTGCGAGACGCCGATGATGGCTGAAATTGCAAGGATCGTCCAAGCCAGATCACCAAGAAGGTGACATGTTAGGAACGTTGCGCAAGCCATGCGTCCGGGGCCTGCTGAGAGGCTGAGTGCCGCCAGCGTCGCCGGTCCGGGGATAAACACATACAGCAATCCAGCAACAAAAGTCGTCGCGAACAGTTCCAACATAGTCTGACCGCCCCTTTTGCCTAGCAACCAAAGCTGACCTTCGCTTCAACGCAGAAAATTTGCAACATGGGCTCGTTGCCGACCTCAGAGGCAGCGCAGCAATCATGTGATATGGTACCTCGTCAACGTCGGGTTGTCGTTGTGGAGGGCATGGCGGATCGGAGGATCAGTCATGGAAACACCAAACCTACCAGCCATTCGTGCACTGCGCCCTGCATGGAACAAGGGCCGGATCGTTGGTCAGAAACGGCCTTTGAAGCCCAAACACGTTTGGGCAATCCGAGTTCGGCTTGAACTGGCCGAGAACCATCGAGACCTCGCGCTGTTCAACATGGCGATCGATAGCAAACTGCGCGGCTGCGATCTGGTGAAGATGGAGGTCGTTGATGTCATGGCTTCAGGTCAGATCAAGGAACGGGCGTCGGTACTGCAAAGTAAGACGCAGAAACCTGTGCGATTTGAGATATCCGAAGGCACACGCGCCTCGGTCGAAAAGTGGATGGAAGATGAGCTCATGGTCGGCTCGGAGTACCTTTGGCCGGGTCGGTTACATGAACGCCTGCACATCTCCACACGCCAGTATGCACGGATCGTCCGCGATTGGGTCACGTCGATCGGTCTAGAAGCGAGCGCATATGGCACGCATTCGATGAGGCGAACAAAGGTGACCCAGATCTATAAATACCGGCAACTTGCGGGCGGTTCAGCTTCTGCTTGGTCACACCAAGATGGACAGCACAGTTCGGTACCTGGGCGTCGAACTTGAGGACGCTCTAGCAATCGCCGAGGCCATTGAAATCTAGCAACCTTAGGGTCGTTGTCGCGGGCGGCCCTTGGCATCCATCTGCGCAACCAGCAGATTCCGTGTCGTGTTTTTGAAAGCAGACATTCAAATCTGTCGGACGCGCAATCTTGGTCGCGAATGGGGACGTAGACAGCGGCTTCGCCGCTTCCTCGTTGCGAAAGGTGAATCTCACCGCTTGTTTTCTACCGGTCATTTGTTCCAGATTAATGCGCGATCATCACATGTCGCACAGCGGTATAATCTTCCAAAGCATACATCGACATGTCTTTGCCGTAACCTGATTGCTTCAGGCCGCCGTGCGGCATTTCGTTGACCAGCATGAAGTGCGTGTTCACCCAAGTGCAGCCGTATTGCAGTGCTGCAGAGGCTTCCATCGCCTTACCGATATCACTGGTCCAAACGGACGACGCAAGGCCGTAGGGGCTGTCATTTGCCCAATCGATGACCGGATCATCGTCGGTAAACCGCGTGACGGACACAACTGGGCCAAACACCTCGCGTTGCACAATCTCGTCGGCTTGCTGCGCACCGGCAATCACTGTCGGGCTATAGTAGAAGCCCGACCCGTCGACTGCGGTGCCGCCGGTTGCAATTTCAATGTGTGATTGCTCAGACGCGCGTTCCACAAAGCTGGCCACGCGGTCGCGTTGGCGTAGCGAAATAAGGGGAGGGATCTCGTTCACGGTATCATCGGCGTTGTTGTAGACGATGCTGGCAGCGGCAGAACTCAGGTCCGCGACGAAGTTGTCGTAGATGCTCGCATGCGCATAAACGCGGCAGGCGGCAGTGCAGTCTTGCCCCGCGTTGTAGTAACCGAAGGCTTTCAGTCCATCGACTGTCCGCGCAAGGTCCGCATCGCCGTATACAATGACCGGTGCCTTTCCGCCAAGTTCCAGATGCGTGCGTTTGACGGTTTTGGAGGCCGCAACCAGAACCTTCTTGCCGGTCGCCACATCGCCAGTGATCGAGATCATGTCGACGTCTGAATGGTTCACTAGTGTATTTCCAACGGAACTGCCTTGCCCCGTGATAACATTCACTACGCCTTCGGGCAGAATGTCTGACAGGATCTTGCCAAAGGCCAGGGCCGTAAGCGGTGTTTGCTCGGATGGTTTCAGCACGACTGTGTTTCCACCTGCAAGTGCTGGCGCGAGTTTCCAAGCCATCATCATGATGGGATAGTTCCAAGGTGCGATCGAGGCCACGACACCAATCGGATCCCGCCGGATCATGGAAGTATGCCCTTCCATATAGGCCCCCGCGACCGGCCCGTGCATGTTCCGCACGGCCCCTGCGAAATAGCGAAAGCAATCGGCAACTGCGGGAATTTCCTCACCGCGCACCTCGTTGATCGGTTTGCCACAATTCAGCGCCTCCAAGGCAGCGAGGTTGTCGAGATCTGCCTCAACCGCATCCGCGATTCTGAGCAAGAGCGTTGCGCGTTCTGCCGGTGTGGTCTTGGCCCAGCCCGGGAACGCAGCGCGGGCCGCGGCAACAGCGCGGTCGATCTGATCTGCGTTTGCCTCGGGCATTTTGACGATCACCTCGCCGGTGCGCGGATTGAATACGGTTTCCTCAGTCTCGGTCCCCGCCTCGAAGGCGCTGCCGATCAGCATTTTAGTTTCCATAAGAGATCTCCCTTTTCATTTGCCTTGGCCCGCGACCGTTTCGGTCCCACGGGTCAAATAGTAAGCGCCGAGGATCGGCAGGAACGTGACAAGCACGACCACCATGGCCACCACGTTAGTGACAGGGCGTTGGCGTGGGCGCACCAGTTCTTCCAGCATCCAGATTGGCAGGGTTTGTTGCTGTCCCGCAGTGAATGTTGTGACGATGACCTCGTCAAAACTAAGCGCGAAGGCGAGCATGCCGCCTGCCAGAATTGCAGTTGCCATGTTTGGCAGAATGACAAAGCGCAGGGTTTGCCAATACGTCGCGCCCAAATCCATGGAAGCCTCGATCAGACTGCTGGAAGTTCGGCGAAAGCGTGCGACGGCGTTGTTGTAGACCACCACGATGCAGAATGTTGCGTGACCAAGGATGATGGTCCAGGTGCTGAATGGAATGTCTGCGATGTTGAAGGCTGATCGCAGCGAGATACCGGTAATGATCCCCGGCAGCGCGATGGGCAGGATCACCAGCAATGAAATGGTTTCGCGGCCAAAGAACTTTGACCGCGCCACGGCTGCTGCGCAGAGCGTCCCAAGAACGATAGCAATGAGTGTCGAGATGCTGGCGACCTTCAACGACAGGCCAAGTGCCTGCCAGACGTCCGGACGGTTCCAGGTCACCTCGAACCACTGCAGCGTCAGGCCGGGTGGCGGCCATTGATAGCTTTTGTCCTCGGTCGTGAAGGCATAGACAAAGATGAGCAAGATCGGCAGGTGCAAAAACAAAAGCCCTCCGATGGCCGCGATCTTCAACCCAAGAGAGGCTTTAGAGTGCATCGAAAGCCCCCGCACGTTTGGCCAAGGTCAGATAAATGCCCATGACAACGATGGGCACCACGGCAAATGCGGCGGCCAGTGGAATGTTCCCGGCGGTGCCTTGAAACTGATACACAGCCTGTCCGATCATGCGCGCCGAGGTGCCGACGATCTGTGGAATGATGTAATCACCCATTGTGAGGCTAAAGGTGAAGATCGACCCTGCAATGATCCCCGGTAAAGCCAGCGGCAGGATCACATGGCGTAGTGTCTGGCCGGGCTTTGCACCCAAGTCCCCCGAAGCCTCGAGCATTGACGGTGGCACCCGTTCAAGAGAAGCTTGGATTGGTAAGATCATGAAAGGCAACCAGACATACAGGAAGACGAGGAAGGTTCCGGTCCAGCTGACCGACAAGGAATTCCCACCAATTCCGGGAATAGAAAGATAGGCCTCAAGTACCCACGAAAGGTGCAGTGTTTCGAAGAGCCAGTTTAGGATGCCCTCTTTTGCAAGGATGAGCTTCCAGGAGTAGACCTTGACCAGATAGCTGGACCACAGCGGCAACATCACACCCAGATAAAAAACCGCTTTCCATTTGCCGCGTGCGTAACGCGCCGCATAATAGGCAATGGGAAAGGCAACGATCGCCGCCCCGATCGTGACAGCGGAGGCCATGGCGATCGTGCGCACAAGAATGTCAAAGTTTGAGGCGCGAAGAAGCTCGCCATAAGTCTTCAAGGTGAATTCGTAGTTGATGAGGCCCGAGAATTCATCAATCGAGAAGAAACTCTGCACCAGAAGCGCAAAGAGTGACCCGATGTACACGATCCCCAGCCAGAGCAACGGGGGCGTGATCAGCAACAAAAGCAGCAAATTCGGGCGGCGCCAGAGCGCATCCGACAGGGGTGAACGCACAGCCTTAGCCATGCGCGCCATCCATCATATGCAGCGCACCCGGTGCCCAACCCATTTGAACCACTTCGCCAATGGCGGGAACAACGCCTCCTTTCGGGATAAGCACTTTGATGATTTGCCGATTGCAACGCACCTCGATCCGTGTTGCTGATCCAAGGAATGCCTGCGCTTCAACCACGCCGCCAAGCGGACCCGACCCAAGTGTAATCGCTTCGGGGCGCAAGCTGGCCGCGGCGTGTGTTCCGATAACAGCATTAACGATGTCAGCTGGAAGCACGTTGGACGCGCCAACGAAATCCGCCACGAAGGGGGCCTGCGGCCTGTCATAGACATCTTCTGGGCTGCCGACCTGCTGGATCTGCCCTTCATTGAACACTGCAACGCGGTCGGCCATCGACAAGGCTTCGCCCTGATCATGAGTGACGAAAACGAACGCAATGCCAAGGCGTCGTTGCAAGGACTTCAGTTCGCTTTGCATCTGCTCACGCAGCTTGAGATCCAGGGCACCAAGTGGCTCGTCCAACAGCAGCACTTTGGGCTTCATGACCAAGGCCCGCGCCAAAGCAACACGCTGTCGCTGCCCGCCGGAAAGCTCAGACGGTTTGCGATCACCGAAGCCGTCGAGCGCCACCAGTTCCAACCCCTCATCGGCAGCGGCCCGGCGGGCTGATTTGCCATCACCGCGCACCATCAGCCCGTAGGCTATGTTATCGCGGACGTTCAAATGCGGGAACAATGCATAGTCTTGAAACACCGTGTTCACTGGCCGGCGATAGGGCGGGACCTGCGTAGCGTCTTCGCCGAAAATCGCAATTGAACCGGCGGTTGGTTGTTCAAAACCGGCAATCAGGCGCAGGCATGTCGTCTTGCCTGACCCTGATGGGCCAAGCAGAGCAAAGAACTCGCCTTCCGCAATCTCAAGGTTGACCCCATCCACCGCGCGCACGATTCCGAAATGGCGCGAAACCCCGGAAAATTTGATTGCTACTGTCATATCTCGCCTGAAATCCTGCACGGTGGACGCGCCACGGTGCAGGAAAAGTTCAGTTAACGCCCACCAATCACGCCGATGTAGTCAGAGACCCACCGGTAGTAGGGCACACATTCGCCCTGGCTTTCGCATTGGGTGACGGGTGTGGTCCAGAAACGCACCTGATCGAAGTTATCGAAACCGTTAACCGTGCAACCTTCGGCAGTTTGCATTCCGCGCCCATCAGTACAGGCCGCTGGCACCGCTGGGTTGGCTCCAAACCAGACCGAAAGGTCAGACATCAGGTTCGATGAGAGCGTATGCTCCATCCACATGTAGGCGCAGTTCGGGTTTGCACTGTCGATGTGCATCATCGTCGTATCGGCCCAGCCTGTCACACCTTCCTCCGGGAAGACACTCGACACCGGTGCACCGTCGCCTTGCAATAGGTTGCGCTGGAACGGCCAGGACCCCGAGGCGGCCATGCCTTCGTTCTTAAAGTCGTCGATCTGGATGAAGGCATCATGCCAATAGCGGCTGACCAGCGTGCGCTGTGTGCGCAGCAAATCAAGGGCTGCGTCATACTGATCTTGGTTCAGCTCATACGGGCTTTCGATCCCCAGTTCAGGCTGGTGCGTCATAAGATAAAGCGCCGCATCCGCGATGTGGATCGGTCCGTCATAGGCTTGCACCCGGCCCACGTTGGACACCCCATCGGGAAGCCTCATTTCTTCAAAGACGACGTTCCAGGACTCTGGCGGCGTGTCCCCGAAGACTTCGGTGTTGTACATCAGGATGTTCGGCCCCCACATATACGGTGTTCCATAGTGGGTGCCGTCCACGAAGTGCCACGGCGCCTCTTTGAGGCGGTCATCAATTGTGTCCCAGCTTGGGATCAGGCTCGTGTTAATGGGCTGGACACGGTTGCCTGCGACCATCCGCAGCGATGCATCGCCAGAGGCCGTAACAAGGTCAAAACCGCCTTCGTTCATCAACGCGACCATTTCATCTGACGTATTGGCCGTCTTGACGTTCACCATACAGCCGGTGGCCTCTTCAAATCCGGTGACCCAGTCAAAAGTATCGACGGTCTCACCACGCTCGATGTAGCCCGGCCAAGCAACGATGTTCACCTGGCCTTCGCTCTCACCAAGTTCGGTCACCATGTCGGCGGCCAAGGGCTGCGCGATGACCGAAGCCACGACAACCGCCGATACAGTTGAGTTCAAAATACGTCTCACGATGCATACTCCCCATTTCTTTGATATACTTTCTTTGGGGAACAATGTCGGACCTATCGAATTCAGGCAAATTCAAATTTCCGAGGTATATTATCGGTTTTTCCGAATTAACGAAGGCGTGGCGCGTGAAAGCTTTGTGCCACTGACAGGAACATGCGCGTCGCGTCTGAAACGCTCGCTCCGCGCCGCCACACCAGACCAACCTGAATCACCGGCAACTGAGCCGAAACATCGCGGCTGTCGATCCGATCACCCTCCAAAGACCAAGGTCGATAGACCAAGTCTGGCAGAAACGAAATGCCAGCCCCGCTTGCCACCAAGGACCGCACGGCTTCGACGGATCGCGTGCGAAATGCCACGCGCGGCTTGGTTGGAAAACTAGACAACAGCCGGGCCGCTTCGTCCTGTATTTCTTCCACGTTCAAGACAATCTGAGGCTCTGACGAAAGATCATCCAGCGAAATGCTTTCAAGCGAACTCAAAGGATGCCCGAGCGGTAGCCACAACCTGTACGGCGACACCGCCAAGAGTTCCGAATGAAGTGCTGCCGGGTTGCGAAGCCGGTCAACCAGCATAATAGCGACATCCAGTTCGCCACCTACCAAAAGATGTTCTAGGTACTCGGGGGTATCTTCGATTGCACTGACTTCGATTTCCGGCTGGGCTCTGCGAAATCGCGACAACAGGTCAGAGAGCACATAGCCTGAGGTCAGCGACGACACGCCGATGTTTATGTTTCCCGACAGGTTGCTTTGCTTCCCTCCGAGGCTCAATTCTGCATTTGATATCTCGGCTAATATCGCCTTGGCGTGGCGCATAAATACATGCCCCTGATGAGTCATCTCAACGCCGCGCCTTCGCCGCTCAAAAAGCTTCAGACCCAGATGCCCTTCGAGATCCTTCACAGCTTCCGTCAGCGTGCTTTGGGAAATTGCCAGCTCTGTAGCGGCTCGACTGAACGAGCCATGTTCAGCAACACCAACAAAATATTTCGCCTGCTTGAGTGTAAAAGGCATGTCTCTTCCTATCGGAGCCGAAGATGTAAATGGCCATTTTCAACGATGCAACAAGGTTGGCAATCGGCTTTGTACCGACTGTGCTCAGTTGAGGCGGCCAATTGCACCACTGCCCTCAATGTCCGGTTTGACCGACTTAAGGGCAAGTTTCGCATACGCAGCGAAAGTCCGGAATCCGCCGGCCCTGCGTGAATCATGGGTACCAGGACGCGGTAGGATCGGGTCCGCTTTGGGGCCGTGCGGTCATCGTTGCCTCGCAAAATACGTCTCAAGTCGAGCATTGCTAATGTCGCTATCATAGCAGATTGGGCTATATCCACCGGGCCGTGACCACGCGCTCCTTGCGCCACAACGCCGCCCCCCACGATCGACATTGTAAGGGCACGGGCAAGAGCCAGGATACGCTGCTATACTCTGGCGGATGATCTCCCGCCGAGCCGTTTGAATCTCACGACTAGTTGGCGTTGCGATGCTCCGTACGGGTGCTCGGGTCGTTGGAACGTCAACAGATGGCCGTGAGCTTGACAGGTAAGTCGAGGAAATCCAGCCGCGTCCGAGCGATGACACGATTTGTGTCCAGCCGTCGGATGCAGACACAAATCGTACACGCGCCGCTTCATTTAGTTGCCCCATAACCCTGTGGTCTGTTCCGGGCCCAATGCGCTGATTCACACGGCTTCCCGTCACGTACAAATATGATGACACATTTGTTGATGTGATGCTTTCCCGTGGCGATGTGATTGTCGAACTTGACCCTGAAGTCCCGCCCGTTTCTGTCGGGTCGGACTGTCCAACCGTATAGAGGAAAAAGGCGACCAGTCCGATCCAAATCCAGTGTTTCATAGCGTTCTCGCAAATGATCAAAGCTGTGCTCAGAGGCGCATGATCGTGCTACTGCCGATCAAGCTTGATGAAGTAATGAAATAAATCTTCTAAAAAGGTACTGGCCTAGGGCGTGTGCAGTCAATGCGGCTTCAGAATAGACCCCGTTGAAAGCGCATTTCGCTGGCCTCGCATGGACGCAATGCTAACAATTGCGCCAACCATCCCGACAACAGGTTTGTCCATTGACTGAACGGCTCAGTCGAGAATCCAACGTCTGCTTCGGGCTGATTGTGTTGAAAAACTCCGATTTTGGCGAAAACTGCTCAAAAGTTGGCCCATAGAAAGCCCCTTGGAAAATCCGGCGAGGGGGTCGGCAAAAACGCTGACTTAGCAATGAGAGAGGCTATGATGGCTCACGATGACCGTTCGGTGTGGAATTGGGCGATGCAATGGATCTTGGCAGAAAAATGTGGCGGTCGAATTTTGGAGTTTTTCAACACAATCGGCTGGCACCAGTCATCCGACCAAAACCGTCAGATGTCGGCAGCGAGCCCGAAACAGCCATTCCTATTCAGTGCGGTGTCCGCTCTGTGTCAGTACCGGTTTTCTCCAAAACCCCGTCATCGACAACCCGAAAGCTTAGGACAGAATCCAATGCGTTCATTCGATTGGTTGGCGTCCGTACATCAACGACGATCAAGACCACTTGCATCATACTTCCACATGCTCATGGTCGGTCATCCCCCGCCGCTCCGCCAAGGCTTGGCGCACGATCTGGAAGGCCGATGATAGGAACAATCCGGCCATGATGGTTGCCACGATCAGGTCAGGCCAGCCCGTCGCCGTGCCCCACACACCAAGTGCTGCAAACATCACTGCCACGTTCCCAATCGCGTCATTGCGCGAACATAGCCAAACCGACCGGACATTGGCATCACCGTCCTTGTAACGAACCAACAGCAATACGCTTGCCACATTGGTGAGCAGCGCAAGAAAGCCGACGATACCCATGATCTCTGCGGTGGGGACGCCAACATAGAATACGCGATAGACCGTCGATCCGAACACCCAAAGACCCATCAGAAGAAGGCTGACGCCTTTGAACAATGCCGCGTTCGTTCGCGCGCGGAGCGATGCCCCGATGACTGCAAGTGAAATTCCGTAGGTCAGCGCATCGCCCGCAAAGTCGAGGGCGTCGGCTTGCAACGCTTGAGACTTGGCCAGATGGCCCGCTGTCATCTCGACAAAGAACATCGTCGCGTTGAGCGCAATGACGATCCACAGCCGCCTTTTGTAATCATCTGAAACGCCGTCAAACTTGGCATCATGTCCGCAGCAACCTGCCATGGGAATCCTCTTTCATCTTTGGTTGCGCATAGTGTAATGTCTCTAGTGACTAGAGGTTCAAGAGGTTTCTTTATGTTTTCCATCGGCGAGCTTGCAAAGCGCACAAAGGTCAAGGTTCCGACAATCCGGTATTACGAGGAAATGGGGTTATTGGCCGAGGCAGAACGCACGTCCGGTAACCAACGGCGATACGACAAAGTTGGGTTAGAGCGGCTGAGTTTCATCCGCCATGCGCGTGACCTTGGGTTTTCGATTGAAGCGATTTCGTCGTTGATCGAACTGCAAGATCATCCAGACCGATCGTGCGAGGCTGCGACGGACATTGCAACGTCTCAACTTGAAGAAGTGCGCGCGAAGATCAAACGTTTAAGAACACTTGAAAAGGAACTCAGCCGGATATCGAAAGGCTGCGACGGTGGTGGCCTAACGGAGGACTGCTATGTGCTGGCGTCATTGGCCGATCACAACTTGTGCGACCGAGAACACTAGAAACCCTAATTGCGGACATTACACTCACTAAAATGAACGGCAGCAAAGTCCCACTGACGGGCCAATCCAGCCCGGAGATCGAATGGCCGGTTCGGGCTGGCACCAGTCAACTGACCAAATCAGTCAGATGTCGGTAGAGAGCCCATTTTGTTGAATGCTGCAAATTGCACCGACGTCTGTTATCAGTTCAGGATGGAAGCTCCGCGGAAACCAATTTCGTTCATAGCAACTGACAGCCCAGACGAGGCGACGATTTTCTATGCCGATGTTTTGGGCCTTGAGCTGCGTGAAGCATCTCCCTTCGCACTGGTCTTTAGCGATGGCGATCAAACCCTTCGGGTACAAATCGTCGCTGCGCTTGAACCCACGTCGCACACCGTTCACGGTTGGCAGGTTGCAAATATCTCGGATGAGATAGAGGCATTGGTTTCGAAAGGCGCGACTTTTCAACGCTTCGGTCAACTTCCTCAAGATGAACTTGGCATCTGGACCACACGAGATGGTCACAAAATCGCATGGTTCACCGACCCGAGCGGAAACATCCTTTCATTAACTCAGCTCGGAAAAACATAGCCCACATAGAGCGGACTTTGAACAAAACCAAATGAATGGCAGAAAAGTCCCGCTCCGCAGGCTTTCGAAGGTCGCGAACCAACGTCAGGTTTGGGCTGACACCGGTCAACTGACCAAAACCGCCAGATGTCAGGAACGAGCCTAATGTGATATTCAGGCGCGGCGCAAAAATAGGTAGCCGCGACGAGACACTTCCGTGGTCCAATCGGCCAAATGGCTCGAATGGACCGCCGCAAATTCTTGAATATTGGAGGCTTCGTCAGCGATCAGTACCCAGCCGTTCTGGCGTACATGATCAAGCATTGTCTTCAATACCGTCAGCCGTGTCGGAAGTGGCAGCATGTGCAATGTTCGGTCAATCAAAATGATGTCGAATTCGCTTTTGGGCTCGAAGGTCGCTAGATCAGCTACAATACCTTCAATCGGCAAATTCTCATTCGTAGCTACCGCTTTGAGATCGCGGATACCATTTGGGGAGATATCCACCCCGACAACATGGTGGCCCTTTCGTGCGATGAAAATTGCATCGCGACCTTGTCCGCATCCGACATCCAAAACACGTAGGTCGTGCCGATCTAGTCGGTCAAAGAAATCCACGAAAATCGAGGCTGGTTGGCCCAAGGCGTCGTGGGTCTCACCATAGAGTCTGTCGTAATCGTAAACCATGAGATCAACGTTAGTAGATTGCCCGTCGAATACCTAAGCGACTTTTCCCTGAACGGCGGCTTCGTCCGCGCGACTGGCCAATCCTGCCCAGAGATCGAATGGCCGGTTCGGGCTGGCACCAGTCATCCGACCAAAACCGTCAGTTGTCGGCAGCAAGCCCATACTTCTACAATTCTGTGGCACAGCGAACGTCAGCTTAAGGTGCGCGGGCAGCAGTCACGATCTGTTTCATGTGGCGCATGTCGGTCCCACAACACCCCCCAAAACCTGAATATGTGGAAACCTTCGTCTGATATCGGAAAGCTGAACACCTAGCTCGGTCGGATTGCCGTCGTCCAGTTCTTCGGCTTCGTCCAGCTCGGCATGGCTACAGCGAGAGGCATTGGCAATGAAACCTCTTACACGCTGCATCCACGGTGCGTCTTCGAGGACTCCGGAAAAACGCTCAGGATGGGCGCAGTTGATCATGAAGTAGGCTGCATAGCTGTCAGTCGCAGCATCGACCTCCTTTATTGCTTCCTCTAGCGCATCTCCGGTTGGCAACCGCCCGTCGGTTTCCACTGTGAAAGAAATGATCACCGGTAGCCCAAACCGGCGGGCCGCCCTAACCATCCCGATCGCTTCAGATGGATACGCCAAAGTGTATCCGCTGATCACATCAACTTCTGTTTCTGCCAATGCCGATATTTGCTCTAAATGATAGCGTTCTGCCCCATCCGAGTTCATTTGCGCTTCCGGGGCATAGGCATCTTCGCGCGGCCCAATATTTGCACTGATGACCGTTGGGGAGTGGCCGCTTTCCGAACGAACTGCCGCCATCATGGCGACTGCATCTTGATTGAGCTTTTTGAGGTCGCTGGAAGCGTATCCCAGCGCAGCCCCGCGATCTCGGTTTGCAACCCATGTCGGGCTTTCTAGAATGACGCCGGTACCCGCTTCTTTGCCTAGTGCGATTAGGTCTTTCAGATACCCTCTGAGAATTTCTCGACCCTCTGTGGTTTTCAAAAGCGGGTATGAGGCAAATCCCGGCAGGTCTATTCCGTGATTGAATATCAAGTCGGTTTCCATACCGACATAGGCCAAGAACATGTCGGCATTGCTGGGAGGAAAAGGGTCTCGATAAATTGACAACGTGGTGGACCTATCGCCTGAATTGCCCTCAGACCATAACAACCAGTTCATGACGTGTCACTGATGCAGCCTCAAAGATGCAGCCATTGGCGCAACCGCAGCGAAGGCTCACTTCGTCTCCAGACTGTGATTTCGAGCAACTCCAAGTTTTGCACTTGTAGCGAATGCCCGCAATGCGGGCTGCGACTGCAGCATCTGAAGACCACGCTCAATGTCCGGAATGGGCCGTCCACGTTGTACTGACGGAACGTGAAAATCAAATTCTTCGATGAAGCCGACAACAGCCCAAGATAATCACCGTCATCTTGAACTCCCGAAGCTTTTATGGTGAATGGATGTTTACTAATCAATGCGTGCTATCTAGTTGTCTTAGAACGATATTATAACATGATGGACGTGTTATGAATTTGTGTAACTGCGCCTTCGACTAGTAAAAGAACGATCGTTGTCAAAACGGCCAGTGGAAAAAATGTATTGTGGTTTCCGCGAAGCCGCTCCTAATTTACAGACTTAAAGAGGATGAGGCCTTCCCAGAATGCATCACCCCTCAACGCGGTTTTCTAGGCTGAGACAGCCGACGTTGCCGTTCATTGCCAACGCAGCGAGTTGTCATTTCGAACACCTATTGAACGGCAGCCTCAGGTGGAAGATGTCGAAAAGATAGCCATCGTCACACCTATGATCGATGCGCAGTTTCGCGCGCGTGAATTCCCAGAATGACCAAAACCGGCCACAGCATATAGGCCTCGATTTCTATATTTTCCCCAAAGGACAAGAGCGTCAGCGTCATCATGATGCCCATCGGCAACCGACCGCGTGGGCCTTTGGCTGCGTCAATGATCGCGATCAGGGTTTGCCAGACGAACGGAACCAGCAGGGCCAGCATGCCGACGACACCTTTAACAAACAACAATCCCCACCACGTGTGATGGCTGCCAATCGGCATGTATTCCACCAAATGCGGCCCCGGCTGCACCCGTCCGTGCCCAAACCAGAAAGCTTCGTTGATCCAACGCTCACCCGCAATGCGCTGCAGTGTTTCCCGCACGCGGGTGCTGTCGGCCCGTGCGCCTTTGAATGCTGCAATCACCTCCCCCGCCGCTGACGCTAAGGCCGCTCCAACGATGGCCAGTGATGCGGTCAGCCCCGCCACCATTTGCCAGGCCCATCCGCGCAGGATCAGTGGCATCATCCGCGGACCAATCGTGCAAGCAACCAATCCAACCAGCCCCATGCGCGACTTGGACGCGACGATCATCAATATGCCCGCAGCGATGCCGATCGTTTTCCATTTGATCGCCTTCTCTTCCAGCGCAAACAGGATCATGACGACACCTAGTAACGCTGCAAATGGCGACCAAGGTGCGTAAAACTGCCAGCGCGGTGTCCAGCTGGACGGATCGTATGTGAAGAAATAGACGCTGAAATATTCGGGCCCCGGCCCGCCGATGGCTTTGAATGGTGAGGTGAAGATTTTTTCGGGCAGCCCAATATGCGGCGCGGCCAGCAAAATGGGCGCCAATATCAATGTGCCCAACCCGATCACGCATTGCCCCCGGATCAGAACCTCTCTGCGGATGGGAAGCACGGCGCCGGCCAATGGAAACAGCGCCATCAAGGCCCAGCCTTTGGCCCAGCCAATCGTTGATTTGATGGTTTGCACGATGCCCAATGACCAATCGAGATGACCGACCCACAGGGCAACAAGCATCACGAACATGCCGATGATCCACGCCCAGATGACAGGCGGGATACGCCCTGTGGCCCGGAGATCCGGGCGCATCGCGGGTCCAAGAAACAGCGCCAAGACCGCCAGCCCACCCAGGACCCACGCCAGAACCGGGCCGACCACATACAGCGCGCCAATGGCGTAGAACGGCCAAGTGTAGACAAGGGTTTTGTAGACCAATCGCTCGACCGGGTTCATGATCATCAGGCCACTCCGGTCGTTTTCTTGATCAGCGTTGTGATGATGGCGGACCGGGTCCAGCCAAGCAGTAAACCGATAATCATCATGAAGGTTGCAGCCCCACCCGCCGCAATGGCGAGTTTGCGGTTCGGAGATGAGGGTGCGTCAGGCAATGACGGATTTTCAAGCACCTGAACCAGCGGGTATGACGCGTAGACATCAGACTTTGTCGTCTGTGTTCGGGCAATTGCCGATGCAAAAACTGCCTCTGCCACGGAGAAATCCCGCTGCAAATCCTGAAGAAGTGCGGCGGCTGAGGCCATCTCATCCAGTCGCGCGGATTGCGCGGTGTTTTGCGCAACCATGGCGTCAAACTGTTCCTTCGCGCCCATGTATTTTGCATGCATGCCAACCAATTCGGCCAACAGCGCTGCGCGTTCGCCGTTGGGTGCGACATCCAATCCTGCCAATTGCGCGGCAGAAAGCCCTGTCAAACCGACGGCACGCGCTGTTGCCGCGCCATCTGCCTGTGCCTTGGCACGCCCGGCGTCTTGGACCTTTGGATGGCTTGTACCATATTGCGACAATGCATCAGCAAGGTCAGCCGCATGATCTGCCGCCTGATCGATCAGCTGTCGGTATTCATTGTCCGCAAACAGTTTCAACGTGACTGCGGCCAAGGACACATCGATGCCCAAGCTAACCGCTAACGCATTCAAGGCCGCTTCTTGTTCAAAGACGATGGCCTGCTGATTGCGAAGTTCAGCCTCTAGTATCGTGTGTTGGGCCAACAACGCGTCATATTGCGCGACAGACAAAAGCCCGGTCGAAGCCTGTAGGTCTTCGATGTCAATACGCGTCGACGCCACTGAATCGCGGTAGTCTTGAATGGCGCCCAGACTGCTATCTTCTCGGGTTTGTTGTTCGTCAGCACGTAGCGCATCTAATTCGGCAAAGAAGGCCGCCAGAATAGCATCGCCGCGCGCTTGCGCCTCTGCCGGTGATCCGCCTGTCGTCTCAAAATGGATCAGGCTGGTTTGATCCACCAGATTGACCCGGGGCCTGCCAAGATCAGCCCGCGACAAATCAAGACTGTCCGCTGCCGCATCAACAATGCGGTCGGCATCCAGCAGGCGTTTATATGTCTCTGTCGGGCTGACAGCGTTACTGGCAAAAGCCGAGTTTGCGTAGGAAGAGGCTTGGCCGATCCCATTTAGGTTCATCGATGCCGATGCCCCCGACCCCGGCAAGATCAAGGACGTCGTCGATTTATAGGTAAGCGGAGCGGCCTTAAGGTAGCCGGTGATCGGCCCCCAAATGGCTGCCCCGCCAAGAAGCGCAAACGCGATGTAGCGGGGCAACCGCCCCAAATCCGCCAGTTTGCCGCCAATGATTGCGCGCTTTAATCGTCCCTTAACTGTAGGGGCGTCCAGGTTCGTGAGTGGTGGATGTATCGCTGTTGTCATCGGGCATCTCCTTGCCTGAAAACACTAGCGGTATGGGCTGCCGATTGCGCGGACGCGAAAGCCTTGTTTGGCAGGACAATGGGGCACGCCCCCTACCCGTTCGGATAGTTCAGAACAGGCCAGCCTCGCGGGCAGTCAAAGCCGCTTGCGTGCGGTTGGTTGCATCGACTTTGCGAAACAGGGTCTTCATATGCAGCTTCACGGTTGGTTCAGTAATATCCAGATCGCGGGCGATTTCCTTGTTGGATTTGCCTTCAGTCAGACCTTTGAGCACCTCAAGCTCTCTGGCGGATAGTTTGTCTGCCAGCGGGTTGCTTGGGGTCTCTTCGACCGCTGTCATGAAATCAACAGGCGCGTATTGTTCGCCCATGGCCATGAAACGGACGGCGTTGATCATGGACTTGGCCGACAAGGTCTTGGGCACAAATCCGGCTGCCCCCGCCTCTAACGCTTGTTCGGCGATTTCACGTTTCGCCTCGCCAGAGATCAGGGCCACCCGCTGGCCACCCTCCATTTCCAGCGTCCGGATCAATCCGCTGAGCCCGTTCATGCCGGGCATGTTGTAGTCCAGCAAGATCAGATCATAGGGCTCATCGGATGTAATGCGTGTATGGGCCGCGTCCAATGTGCCGACAGCGGCTGTTTCGATGCCGTTTTCGCTCTGCAAGTACAGAACCAGCATGTCTCTGAGCAGGTCGTGATCGTCAGCAATGAGTACGCGCACAGATTATTCCTTTTTGACGCACGCGCCCCCGCGTGCTGCGATCATACACCTCTTAGGTGTGTTGCGTCACCCACGAATTCGGTGATGCATCCTATCCGGATGGATAGTTTTCCGTCGAATTTGACAAAAATTTAGCTCATCAGCGCCAATCCTCTCTCCTCTGACCCACGCACCTGTCCCGTCGCTTCGTTGAGCGGTCGCAGCCTTTCCCACAACCTTAGGTCAACAGAAATCAAACCTAAGGACGACCCAGATGCAACACAGCAAAATCGACTTTCTTAAAGCCACGCCACTGGAAGCACGCAGCGGCACAAAGACCACCTATTTACCCGCGCTGGGTTTGACTTTGGTCGACGCCGATAAGCAGACAGCCATCAATGCATTGCTGGCACCGGGATACCGCACAGCGTTCTTCATGAACGCCCATTGCTGCAATGTGATGGCGCAGGACCAAAAGTACGCGGGCGCGGTGCGTCGGGCAGATGTTCTGCTGCCCGATGGGATTGGGGTTAAACTGGCAGGCAAAATGACCGGTCACGAACTGGCGGCCAACCTAAATGGCACGGACCTCATTCCGCTATTGTTGACGCAAGCGGCGGACATGGGCAAATCCGTGTATCTATTCGGCGGCACACCCGGCACCGCTGAAGCTGCAGCAAACAAACTGACGACGGACATTCCTCACTTGCGTATCGCAGGCACAAGAGACGGCTTTGTCGGCGCACTTGATCCCAATTTGGTGGTTGCCGATATTAACGCAAGCCGCGCGGACATCGTCATCGTTGCGATGGGTGTGCCCATGCAGGAAATGTGGATTGACCGCTACGCGCACCGGCTTGATGCGCCCTTATGTTTAGGTGTCGGTGCCGCACTTGATTTTCTTGCGGGCAACGTAACACGCGCGCCCAAAGTCGTGCGCAAGGCAAAGATGGAATGGGTGTGGCGTTTGGCGATGGAGCCAAAGCGCCTGGCCAAACGTTACCTGATCGGCAACGCCACATTCCTGGCCCGTGCAGCAACAAAAGCGCTGCAACAAACCCCGAGGCGGCACATCAAAACCCGGGTGATGGATGTCAGCATTGCAGCGCTTGCCTTGGTTGCCCTCGCACCCGTCTTTGCGGCAACCGCCATCGCTGTCAAAGCCGAAACAAAAGGCCCTGCCCTTTTCCGTCAGACCCGCATTGGCAAGAATGGTGAAAAATTCTCGATGTTGAAGTTTCGATCCATGCATCAGGATGCCGAAGCGCGGCAGGCCGAGATATTGAACGCTTCGGACCGCGAAGGTGTGTGTTTCAAGTCGCGCACGGATCCACGGATCACGAAGGTGGGCCGGTTTATCCGCCGCGCCTCTATCGATGAGCTTCCGCAGTTGATCAACGTGCTGCGCGGTGACATGTCGATTGTTGGCCCAAGACCCGCCCTGCCCCGTGAAGTCGCCCGATATCCGATGCGCGCATTCGGCAGGCTGGCAGTAAAACCCGGCATCACAGGTCTCTGGCAGGTCTCTGGCCGCGCGAACATCGGCTTCGACAAAATGGTCGAGATGGATCTGGCTTATGTCAGCGCCCGCACCATGCTGCTTGATATCATCCTGATCCTCATGACCTTCCGCGCCGTCATGTCCGGCCGTGGCGCCTATTGATCCGATACACCTGAAAGGACTTTCCAATGACCCGGATTCGCAAAGCAGTCTTCCCCGTCGCCGGCATGGGCACCCGTTTTCTTCCGGCCACAAAATCCATCCCAAAAGAGATGCTGCCACTGGTTGACCGGCCTCTGATCCAATATGCAATTGATGAGGCGCGCCAGGCTGGCATCGAGGAATTCATCTTTGTCACAGCCGCAGGCAAAGGCGCGTTAGAGGACTATTTCGACACGGCTGCGGCCTTGGAACAGCGGCTCGAAAAGAATGGCAAAACCAAAGCGCTGGCAGCGTTAGAGCCAACCCAGATGCCCGAAGGCGCGCTGACATTCATCCGCCAAAGCCAACCCAAGGGTTTGGGGCATGCCGTCAAACTTGCAGCGCGTGCCGTCGGCGATGAACCCTTTGCGGTGCTTTTGCCTGACGACGTCATCCGCGCGCCACGCGGTGCGTTGGCTCAGATGGTCGACGCACACGCATCTACCGGCGGGCACATGGTGGCCACGATGAACGTACCACGCAATGACACATCGTCCTACGGTGTTTTGGATGTCGAAACGGAGAATGCCAAATTCGCCAAGGCCCGTGGGTTGGTTGAAAAGCCCCGCCCCGATATCGCACCGTCAACACTGGCGGTCGTGGGACGATATATCTTGGAGCCATCAATCTTTGATCGACTGGCAGATCAGGGGCCCGGCGCAGGTGGGGAAATTCAATTGACCGACGCCATCAACGCGGATGTGCAAAATGCAGACGTGACAGGCTACCGCTTTGACGGCAAACGTTTCGATTGCGGCTCAGTCCAGGGGTTTGTGCAAGCCACCACAACTTTTGCGCTCGATCGTCCTGAATTACGTGCCGAATATGACCAGTTCCTCAGGGGGCGTCAGGAACACCTGTCTCAGGTTGCCTGATGCCTAGCCACCTATCCGAACGGATAGGTGGCTATCCGTCTGCCTTCGTGAGTCTGAAACGGCTTTGTGCCAGAATATAATCAACACCACTTATTGGAGCTAACCCATGACATCGTTTTCCAAGAACTTCGCCGCTGCGATGGCGATTGTATCTGCATCGACGGGCAATGCTCAAACGCTGGATATGCCCAAAGACACCGTTGTTCTGACCGTCAGCGGGGCTATCGCGGCTGCAAATATTGATGACACGGCCCAGTTTGATATCGCGATGCTGACCCAAATTGATGCCACCATGATCGAAACGACAACCATCTGGACCGAAGGCGAACAAACCTTTGAAGGTGTCTCACTTGATGTCTTGATGGATCAGCTTGGCGTCAACGAAGGCACAATTTTGGCCACCGCAATCAATGACTACACCGTCGAAATTCCGGTGTCCGATGCCGTTCCCGGCGGGCCCATCATTGCGTATCACATGAATGGGAACGCCATGTCTGTGCGCGACAAGGGCCCTTTGTGGGTTGTCTATCCCTACGATAGCGGCACAGACTTTCAATCAGAAGTAATCTACTCTCGCAGCATTTGGCAGCTCGACCGGTTGGAAATCGTCGAGTAACAATCGTCTCAGGATCGAAGGGATCACTTTTGACAGAGACTGAAACGCCCCCCAAATGGATCCGCCGAGGGCAAGTTGCCGTGGTGGGTCTTCTCGTTCTGGCCGCCATCGCGGTTTTGGGGTTTTCTGTTGCTGAAGATCTGGAGGAGCTTGAAACCGCACGCTCTGACAACCTGCAGTGGCATCTGGCGCAAACCGAGGTTGAATTCCTGGCCTTCGCCACCAGTCTGAGCATGGCCAACTCGGGCCGACTGGAGGATCTCACAGAGGTCCGCCAACGATTTGATGTGTTCTATAGCCGTATTGCGACCATCGAATCTGCCGCAAACTACAAGCCTTTGATGGAGGTTTCTGAATTTGAGAACGCACTGACCAAGGTGCGTGCCTTTCTTGATGAAACCGTGCCTTATGTGGATGCGGATGATGCCGGTTTTCAGGCCGCGCTGCCCGACATTGCGGCACAGATCGAAATGGCCAGATCGGATGTACGTCAGGTCGCCACCTCCGCGCTGCATTTCTTCACGATCAGAGCAGACGAGCGCAGGGCCGACTTTGCACAAACGTTGATAAAGCTTGCAGCAGCGGTCGCTCTACTTATCGCGGCTCTTGGCACAACGATATTCTACCTGCGCCGTCTGAACATCCAGCGGACACTGCGTCAACGTGAGGTCGAAGAAACAGCAGCGCGTATGGATACCGTGATCCAGACCTCGCTTGATGGCGTCATTGTAGCGAATGAAGAAGGGCACATACTGGCCTTCAACGCGGCAGCAGAAACGATATTTGGCCACATGGCCGAAGACGTGTTGGGCAAATCGCTGGGCCCGTTGATCGTACCTGAGCACATGCTTGATGCCCACGAAGCTGGTATGGAACGCATGCGTCAAGGCGGTGAAAAGCGTGTTGTTGGCAAAGGACGTGTAAAGCTAGAAGCCAAGCACAGCGACGGGTCGATCTTTCCTGTCGAACTTGCCATTCAAACCGCTGAAACCAACCAAGGCACTATTTTCGTGGCCTTTTTGCGGGATATTTCCGCCAGTGTGGCCGCCGAAAGAGAACTGATTTCAGCACGCGATCAGGCCCTTGCCGCGGACCGGCTCAAGACTGAATTTCTTGCCACTATGAGCCATGAAATCAGGACCCCACTGAATGGTCTGTTGGGGAACCTAACGCTTCTTCAGGATACGCATCTTAACGCCAATCAACTCCGCTACATCCGCAATATGGATACGTCAGGGGCTTTGCTGCTGAAACATGTCACCGACGTGCTTGATTTGTCGCGATACGACGTGGGTCGATTGGATTTACGGTCAGAGCCGGTCAATTTGGCAGACCTGATCCAATCCATCGTCGACAGCCAAAGTGGGCTGGCGACAAGCAATAACACATCGATTGAATGGCGCTGGATTGGGGAAGCTTCCAATTGGGTGAAATCCGATCCCGATGCACTGCAACACATGTTGATAAATCTGGTCGGCAATGCGGTGAAATTCACCCACGACGGAAATGTTTCAATCACCGTTGAAGCGCGCAAGATTCAGGACACATCTGCGGATGTGCTGTTTCAGGTCCACGATACTGGCGTTGGGATGGATGACGATCTGCGTGAAAAGATATTTGACGATTTTGTCACCGGCACAGTGGCCTACGACCGGGATGTGGGCGGCACCGGACTGGGATTAGGGATCGTGCGCCGCTCGGTCGACGCCTTAGGCGGTATGATACATGTTGAAAGCGCGCCGGGCAAAGGCAGCCGTTTTGAGGTCAATGTGCCTTTGACGCTAACATGCCGACCAAATCAAGATCCAGTTCTGAAACAAGCGACCGAACCTTTGGGTGGTCTGCATATCCTGGTTGTTGAAGACAACGAAATCAATCGTGCGGTGGTCCGCGAAATGCTGCGTGCCGATGGACATATGATCGAAGAGGTATCAAACGGGAAAGAAGCCGTGGAACTGGCGGCCGAGGCACACTTTGATCTGATCCTCATGGATATCAGCATGCCCATCATGGACGGTCAGACAGCGACACGCGCGATTCGACAGGGGAATGGCGCCTGCGCAACGACACCCATCATCGCATTGACCGCAAATGCGATGGCGTCGGAACAAGCAGCCTTTTTAGAGGACGGGATGAACAGTGTTTTGATCAAACCACTGTCGCGCACCGCACTACGCAAAGAGATCAACGAAATTGCCGCGAAATCGATTCTGGCCGAAGCGCTTGAAGAACACCCAAACCCCGGCAATGAAATGCGAGCGGTGCTGGGGGATGACGCCTATAACGTGATGCGCTCTCGGTTCATTGCTGAGGTCGACGATTTACATGGCTGGCTCGGTGCAACCTCCCTGCCCCCATTGTCTGAAGTTGTACAACGTTGTCACAAGACCGCAGGCAGCGCGGGCATGTTCGGCGCAGAAGAGTATTGCGCTGTTCTGATCGCTATCGAAGATTCCGCCAAGGAATTCGATCAGCAGGCGGTGATGACAACCATATCGACATTAGACGAAGTCTGGCAGCGATCTCAGCGTACCTTCTAGCTTTTTTCTCGAAGCAGGGCTGCAGCGCCGATGACCCCGATCACCCGACCAATCTCGGTCACGTTCGTCACCGCGCTGTCGTAGCAAGCAAGTGCATCACCGGGCAACAGATAGGGATCAAAATCGTCCCGATCCGCCCTGCGTAACAAGTCTTCAATGTCGCGTTCGATCACAACCGATACACCCGTCACCGGATTGCGTGAAAACAAAACCGATGACCGGTCCGCACTTGTCCCGCGGGCACCACCGACGCAATTACTGTCAATCACGGCCTGCATATAGCGGGTGCCATAGGGTACTTCGCGGACGGTTTGTCCAATTGCAGACGCCGCATTATTCGTGGCTGGCTGCGTCAGGTTCGACAAAAACATGCTGACGCCCGGTGGGCTTATTGGACTGGGCCGCATCAGGTCTTCTTGAAAACACTGGCGACTGGGCACGTCTATCTCGTCCCCGGTCAGCAACATAATGTCCACAACATTCTGTCCCCGGAAAACGCCGCGCATATCCAGCCTATAAACCGTTGCCCCCCGACGCACAGTGACCGCCGAAATATCCGCGTCCGGACGCACACCGCCAGCGGCGCGCAAAGCAGCCGATAGGTTGCGGCCTTCGCTGGAAGCACCCAGCGCGTCCTGCCTGCGGCCATCAACCTGATCCCCGGTCACGCCACCGATTTCTACGGAATGGGGTTCGAAAACGGCGCCTGACACGCCCACCGTCACTGAGGCAAAATCAGCAACCCTTACAGATATGCGCGGAAGTTCGTCATAAAATGCGTCACTAAGAAGTTGGCTGGCAATATCATCTTCGATCTGATCCGTTGTCCGCCCCTGCGCAGGAATGGGGCGCAGAAACGGTAATTTCAGCGTCCCGTCACGGGATATGACGTAGTCGCCATTGAACGTCTCATCGTCGCCGACACGAATATCGACAAGATCATTGCGCGTGAGCCGCTCCCCCCTCAGCGCGGCTGCCGAAAAACCTGATCCTTTGCCCCCATTCTGCTGTGCTTCAACGCCGCCGCGTAAAGGCAGACATTTGCTTTCATTGATGCGCGCAGATCTTAGAAACTCTGCGTCGCTGCGGGCGACATCAATGTCCCGGTATTGCGCCTGATACCCGTCACCAACCGCCACAGATTCAAGGTTGTCAGGCACATCATAAGTTGCGCAGCAACTCAGAAATGCCGTGGCTAGGCCAGGAAGGATTGTACGCACTGGCATAGGGCACTCCGCTCACAAAATTACTGTCCCTTTGTTAGGCCAAGATGACCGAGCGGTCCATGATGCAATCAGGGCGTGATCCTATCCAAACGGATATCGGGGTGACCCGTTGCCCCGTTGGACTGGCCTTACAGGACGAAGACGGGGGTGGTTTTGCGTTGGTATGACGGGGCAACGCACTCGAAAGCTGACGCTATGCCCTGGACCACGAAAACCCTTGCCCAAAACTTGTTCGCCTACGGCGCATCCGAAGTCGCGGCCAAGGCGTCACGTCTGTTGGTCGTGGTTGCTGTAGCCCGCACGTTAGAGTTGACCGAGATCGGCCTTGCTGCTGCGGCCTTCGCCGCCGGTGATGTGCTAAAGTCCGTGACCGAAAACGGCGTTGGTCAACGGATCATCGCGGCACATGACGATAAACTGGACGCGACATGCGCCACCGCCCACCGCATCTTTTGGGTTTGGTGTGTCGGGCTATTCATCGCGCAGGTTGGCATCGGGGCCGCGATCTACGCCACCGCTGGCAGTGCGATGCTGTTTGCGCTGATCGCAATCCTGGCCGCAGAATATCTGTTCATGCCCGCAGGATTGGTACAAGCCGCCCTTGCGATGCGGGCCGGTCAGCTGCGGGCCACGGCAGGGATCGCTGGTGCACAGGTCGTCGGTGCCAACATCATGTCGGTCATCCTGGTCTTCTTTTGGCCAAGCGCCATCGCATTGGTACTGCCCCGCTTGCTGGCCGCGCCGATCTGGTTGATCGCCATGCGGCGGCTGCACCCTTGGCAGCGGAACACCCAAGCGGGTTTTGCGCCACTGCCCCCATTCATCCAATTCGGTTGGGCTGTTCTGGGCGTCGAAATCGTCAAGGCGCTACGCCTTCAGGCCGATAAGATCATCATCGGGGCGATGATGGGGGCGGAAGCACTTGGCCTTTACTTCATGGCGTTCAATGCGGGCCTAAGCCTGTCCAACGCCTTCTCGACAGCCTTCTCGACAGTACTGTTCCCCCATCTTAGCCAAGCGCGGGACAAGGCTATAGCCCTGCGCCAAAGCATCCTGTTAGGGATTGGCCTAATCACCCCGGCGGTCCTGATCCAAGCGGCACTGGCCCCGGTTTACGTGCCCGTCCTGTTCGGCCCCGGTTGGGACGAAGTGGCCGGCATCGTGTCCGTGCTCTGCCTGGTCGCAATCCCAACAACGCTATGGTCAGCCATCGCAGGCTGGTTGCGCAGCGAAGGACGCCCGCAAGCAGAACTGGTCGGCACAATCGGCATCACCCTTGGCCTCGCATGCAGCACCATCATGCTTGTCCCTTACGGCCTTTTGGCAGTGGCCACTGGATATGCCGTCGCCTGTTTCACGTTGATGTCCATCGCCTCCCTTCCCGTCATTCTGGCCAACCTTGGCCCCACCAAAGAAAGCGTCTGAATATGCCCGTCTTTTCCATTGTGATGCCCTGCTTTGACGCGGCGAACACCATCCTCGACACGATCGACAGCATCCAGAAACAGACACTTCAGGACTGGGAAATGATCTGTGTCGATGACGGCTCAACTGACCTGACCACACAGCTGATTGCGGACGCCGGACAGCGGGACAAACGGATCAAACTGGTCCGCAACCCCGGCAAAGGGCCAAGTGCAGCCCGTAATTTTGGGGCCAGCCATATTGCTGCGGGCACTTATATCGCCTTCTGCGACGCCGACGATATCTGGGCTACAGACAAGCTAGCTGGTGTCGCGCACCAGTTTGATATCACGCCGCATGATGCCGTCTTCGGTCAAATCGGGTTCTTTGTCGATGACCCCGCGCAGGCCCACGTTCTTTCAACGGTGCCCACAGAGCCCCTGACGATTGATATGCTCTTGGGCGAGAACCCCGTTTGCACCATGTCGAACCTGAGCATTCGTAAGGATAGCTTTCTGGAATATGGTGGGTTTGACCCCAAGGTTGTACATAACGAAGATCTTGAATGGCTGATCCGTCTTGTGGGTCAAGGGGCGACTCTCGGCGGAATGCAAGCCCTGCAAACCTGGTATCGAAGCAATCCCAATGGGTTATCTGCCGATCTTGCAGCGATGCAGGCTGGACGCCAGCATGCCATTCGGACCGCCAAGACATTCGGCGTCACCCCGTCGCCCAAAGCCGAAGCCGTGTATCAACGCTATCTTGCGCGACGGGCCTTGCGCCTTGGGCAAGATAAGGTGTGGGCCGCAAAGACCGCGCTTCGAGGGTTACGGCAAAGCCCATCGGGCTTCCTCAACCCGCCCCGGCGCGGTGCGCTCACGCTGGTCGGCGCACTCTCCAATCTTGTTTTGCCACGCTGCTTCGCACGCGCACTTTTCTCTCAGTAAAGGAATACCCAATGACCCTCGCTTCTATAGTTGTGCCCGCTTTCAACGTCAGCGCCACATTGGCCGAAACCCTGACCGCCCTGCGCGCGCAGACCTATGAAAACTACGAAATCATCGTTGTCGATGATGGCTCGTCAGATGACACCATAAGGATCGCGAAAAGCTTCGGGGGTGACCCACGCCTGCGCATTATCCAACAACCTAACCGGGGTCTCGCCGGGGCACGCAACAGCGGCATTGCAGCTGCAAAGGGCGACTATATCGGGTTCTGCGACGCGGATGATTTGTGGGAGCCGACGAAATTGGCAGCTCATGTCGCGCATCTGAATGAATGCATAGATGTCGGCGTTAGTTACGCCGGATCGCGCTTAATGCATGATGACGGTCGCCCGATGTCACAAGCGCAACGCCCCCTTCTGCATGGAGTATCAGCAGCCCATATCCTGAAACGAAACCCCATCGGAAACGGTTCTGCCCCCGTTATCAGGCGTGCGGTTTTTGACGACATTGCCTATCGACCAAAGCACGAAACAGAACGCGACTGGTATTTTGATGAAACCTTTCGGCAATCCGAAGATATCGAATGCTGGCTGCGAATGGCATTGACGACGGACTGGACGTTCGAAGGGGTGGAAGGTTTGCTGACACGCTACCGGATCAACCGGGGTGGCCTTTCTGCAGGGACAGACAAACAACTGGCGGCGTGGGAACGTATGATCGAAAAGTTGACGCCACTGACGCCCGAGTTCTTCGCCGAAAACGCGAACCTCGCAAGGGCTTACCAGCATCGCTACCTGTGCCGCCGGGCCATCAGCGATTTCGACATTTCAAAAGCAAAATACTGGGCTGACGCATGGCTGAAAACATCAAAGCGGACGTTTTTGGAAGAACCACGGAAGTCCATCGAAACCTATGCCGCATTGCAGATCATGCGGATGATCGGCGCGGGTACATTACGCGGCTTGGCCGCAATGCGCACGGGACATGCGGCATGAGAAATACTCAACACCCAAAGGTCGTGCACCTGATTGATGACACGACCGCAGGCGGCGTCATGCGGGTTCTGGACCACCTGACCCGATCAACCGAGCTGGCCCAGGACGCCAACCACAAGGTGCATACGGTTAAAAGAGGGCGCATATCCCTGCGCCGTCTCAAAGCGGATGTCATCGTATCACATCTATCGATTAGCTGGCGGACTCTGCCCGCTCTGATGGCGCTTCGGGCAAGGCATTCATCCACGAAACTCTTTCATGTCGAACATAGCTATACCGACGGGTTTGTGCGGCACAATGTCACCAACAAGCGGCGGTTCTCCACACTGCTGCGAACGGCGTTTCGTCTGTTTGACCAAGTCATTGCCGTCAGTGAAGGACAAGGCAAATGGCTGAAAGAAGAAGGTTATCTCGATCCGTCAAAGATGACTGTCATTCGATCCTACGTCGACTTGGAGCCATTTACGGCACTCCCATCAGCAACGAGCCCTGTCAGACATTTCGGTGCGATTGGACGGCTGAATAAACAAAAGGGGTTTGATGTGCTCATCTTGGCTTTCCAAAAGGTCGAAGGGGACGACCTGCGCTTGTCAATCTTTGGCCAAGGGCCAGAAGAATCCAACCTGCGCGCCCTCGCCAAGAATGACCCACGTATCATCTTCGAAGGCTTTGCGGAAAGCCCGACAGCACCCTATCAAGCAGTAGACGCCGTCCTGATGCCGTCACGCTGGGAAGCTTACGGTTTGGTCGCCATCGAAGCACTTGCCGCTGGACGCGCGCTGATTTGCAGTGGCGTTGATGGATTACAGGATCACACGGAATTCGGCGCCCAGATGGTTGCAGTTAACGATGTCGAAGGCTGGACGGCAAAAATCGGTGAATTTGCTGGACAGATGATACGCCCAAAGCCCATCTGCATTGGCTCGATACGTGCATTGGACAACCGGTGGGGTTGGAAAAACGCACTTTCATGAAATGCCACTAGTTTATTGCTACCCCATTTCGTACGCGGGTTAGCGATCGCGCTTGTTGTCAATCTTATCTTACCTGCTACAGGAAGAACTGAGGGGGCTACATTCTTCGAAATAGGCAAATCCAATGATAGCGCATATATCATCGTTTCTGATGAAGTTGGACCGTACCTTATGTTTTCCTGTGGTCTGGGTTTTCGTGCAGAAGACTATGCCGACAGCGACCGTGAAGAAAACCGCCTGACTGAACCTCCGTTTTCAACGTACCTGCGCACGGAGAGGTTCTTTGCGCTCAATCAAGTCAACGACGCGATACTGCGTTTTAACTTTCGAGTCGGACGCAATACCTATGAAGCGTTCGCCAACCGTCTAGGCGCTCCATACACATTCTGGACGGAGGTCAGTCTTCCGTTCGAGGGAAGAGATCATTGTGCAGCTTAGATAAAGGCCTGCCAAGAAAAACGAACATCTGACGGGCAGATTGTGTCAGCGTTTGCCAGAACTTGTCGTTTCTGTACCCGGCGGAAACGACCGTTTGTGACCGGGCACCTTCATCCAAAGCCGTCGTTGGGGCAGCTGCGGCGAAAGTCGGCAAAGTCCGCGATTTGATCGTAGAAGCTGGCTGCAGCGAAAGCTATAGGAAGAAAAGTTCGAACCTTAAATGGGCTTTGTTTTGAGCCCTAAATTGCCGATTCTACGTTCCCGTCCCTTACTCCCCAAAAACCAGAGTTCGAACCAGAATGTAGCCTTACTTACAAGGCTACTATCGAGTTATCCACAGGGTCCGTCCCTTAATGCGGGCTTATCCGAGTCACTCTTCGACAAAACATCAGCAAGAGTGGTACTGCAGCTACTATTCTGGAACCAAGATCTGTCGCCTAGGCATCTTGTTTTTTAGACACAGCGGCGCTGCTAGTTGTGAGTGGCGTTGGTGTGCTTTTCTCCTTCTCTAATATCCGCCTGCCGGATTTGCGAAGGAAAGAGGTATGATGTAGACAGAGGCCCTGTACCAAAAAGCACAGGGCCTCTCCCCCACATACGATGCCCTGGAAGCGCCTTTGCTTGACCCGGGCATCAAGAGCAATGGAACGCACCCGATTGGGCCAGAGCTTTAACAAACGCAAGTGTTCCGACTGCTTGTTTTGCCGTCCATTGGTAACCATTCGATTAAGCTGACATGATGTTAGGCGAGATTGGAGCAGTTTTTCCCCGGGCGGACGCCATCCATTCCCGGGCAATCGAGCGCCAACTGCCTTTGACCCTCGCGGATTAGTACCGCAATAACGATGATCTGGCCAATTACTCTACGCCAGATATCGCCGCAGCATGATCGAAATCGGAAGGTGCATACTAGGCTTCATCAACGATGCTGGATTTCTCAAGTCGCGGCAGCACCAGCCCAGCTCCATTTGCCTGGCCCAGATCACGAGGGTAGGCCAGAAACCAATTAGGCATTTCTTAAGAATGGATTGGTACGGAAGAGTTGGTGATGATCTTCACCCACTAAACTTATCAAAGAACTGAAACTGAAACTGAATTTTTCCCTGCGCCAAGACACTTCGTTGTCTTGGTACAGCAGTGATTCCTAACACCGCGCCGGATGGCATCGAGAACTCTTAGCTGACCCCACATGAGACGATACACCTGACATTAACCAGAAAGTGCTAGCAACCTGGAAACTCAGACATAGCCTCGTGGAGAAAGCCTGACGCATGCATAAAAAGGAACCAAACCCCGGCCTCACTTGGATTCGGGCGCCGAAACGGGCGTTCTTTGTCACGCTACCACTCTTGTGCTCTTGTGGAGGGGGCACCGGCAGCACGACAGCGCTGACTGCTTTACAAGAGATGCAAGCGTCTACCAATCAACTTGTCTCGGAATTCTCTCCCATTGAATATACAGAATTCAGCGCAATACCCACAAGCGGGGTTGTCGCTTATCAAGGTTTCGTCGCTGGTCAGCTTTCCAACACAACAGACGACGTAACCGATTCACTCAATGGTACCCTCTTAGTTTTTGTCGACTTTGAGGCAACAGAGATGGTGACTGGATCCGCCAACAACTTTCTTGATGACGCTGGACATGCTTTGCTCGGCGAGATCACCTTATCCGGCGGAACTGTCAATCGCGCTGGTGACCCAAATGTTGATGCCACGTTTTCCTTTGATGGAACTGGTGATTTGACGGATGCGAACAGTCAAACAATTTCGCTCACGACAGTCTTTACGGGCGATTTTCTCGGTGACACGTATCAAGGGGTTGGTGGAGATGTGCAAGGGCAGGCAATCGTCGACGGAACGCCACAATCGTTTGGCGGTCTCTTCATCGTTTCGCAATGACCCGCTAATTCAGACTGTGCCGCCCGGCGCTCAGATAAAGGAACATCTCGTTGTCTGGATCCTCTGTTGTCTCCAAACATGTTTCTTCGGTAAATGCATCTGCTTCGAGTTCGAGATCTGCTAGTGCCGCAACCAGACACTGATCCAAGGACTCCTGGCTAATTCTGAGCTCGTTTTTCTGGCAGTAAATGCGCAGATCATTGATGACTTCGATTATCCAACTGTGTTTCTCTCTTGTCAGAGCGCATCTCGTCATCTTGTCACCTCGTTACATACTGGCTTGGGCTTGATTCACGTTGAACAGAGAATTGTTCGACACGAATTCGCACTTCAAATAAGACTCATGTGCCAAGAAGGTAAATTTTTGGTTTAAAAGGGCGTTGCAGAGCCAGCGAGAGATGCGCCGCGCGGGACCTGCTGTGGCGGGCGTGCGGATCACGGCATGCAAGGATGAGCCATGGTCATTTTTGGATTGTGGCCCCGATGTCAGAAGCCGACATGACATCCACCCGATACAAGCTAAGTTTTTGCTGCGCTGGAAAACATGCTTTCTTTCATGCTCTGCCAGCACTTCTGCGGAAATTGCTGTATCAAGCGACCGCAGGCGGCAACAGCTTCAGTGCAAGAAAACACTAAAGAGACGACCAGATATCCCATTGTCTCTTCATCGCATCCGATCCAGCGCGTGCTTGGTCAGAACGACAGATAGTCGATTGCACCGAACTCCAGACTGCCAAGAACCTGCTTCGCATCGGTGATACCGTGGACCGTCAATTCATTCTCAGAGCCAAAGTCGATCACAAGCGAATTTTCATGGATCCTCATGTTCTGCGTGACCCAGGCACTTGGGTCGTCCCCATCAGTCAAAAGAGAAGTATCGATCAATATTGTGTCTACACCCTGCTGGAAATCCTGGATTTCATCTCTGCCTTCAACAAAAACAAAAGTGTCAAAGCCACTCCCGCCCCATAGCTCATCATCACCCTGGTCGCCCGAAAGGACATCATTGCCAGCATTTCCTTTGAGAATGTCGTTGCCGTCACCCCCGAAGAGAAAATCGCCATTGTTTCCACCAGCCGCGTCAAAACGGTCAGGCAGGACGCCATTGCCGAAAAAACCTCCTCGACCAGCGCCACCATCGATTCTGTCATCGCCCGCCATACCGAAAATGATATCTGAACCACTGCCGCCAAGGATATCGTCCGAAGTTATCTCTCCTCTGACCATATTCGGCAGCTGATCTGCGTTCAGTTGTGCTTCAAACATGTCCTCTATCATCGCAAGCGTTTGATAATCAGCGCTTTGCTTCTTTTCCAAGGTCAGCATGGCAATCTCAAACTTCTGATCAAAGCTAAGCTGGACCGTTCCATCCATCACAACCAGATCATCCTCTGTCAAACGAGAGGCACCGTTGGAGCTTCCGTTGGCCAGATCCATATTGACCACTTCAACCGTTTGAAGGTCGCCAAAGAGCCCAAGGTCGACACTGAGGTCGACTTGACCACTGTGAATATCCTCGACATAGAAGAATATGTTATATTCACTTTCGTTTTCGTACGTAAAACTCCGATAGCCCTCTGCGTCGCCTCCTCCAATTCCGAGGAAATCACTGGATTGGACATTTTCGCTTAACAGTTTGAGGATGGCAGCTTGTGGCGCGTCGAATTCAGACAAGCGATCTGATACCGTCGTTGTCAAGATATGATCCTTGTAACGGAATGCTCCAACGACACCCCAAACCGCGGCTCTATCAACACCCGATGCCAACATATGAGCATATAGTTCGAGAGTGTTGGCTGCCGCCGACAGCTCGTACGGCATCGAATTGCCATTTTCACTATTCGTTGTGAATGCTGATACATAAGTATCTACATTTTCCTCACTGATGCCCACCTCGGCAAATGCCTCCAACCAGCGTTCAATGATCTGGCCTCTTTTGAATAATGGTGCATTTGGATTGTCGAGCAAGTCGGCATTGAAACCCAGGATATGCTGCCGTAGAGCATCGATGCCGCTAATTGTATCGCCCAATATGCCGATCATCATTTCGTCGATCGCTGTTTGTCGCTGCTGCGTCGTCATACTGGGGGATGGTACGAATCCGATGTCCTCCAAACCATCAATCATTGGACCAGACCCCTCAAAAAAAGGATCGAAATACTCTGATTGCAACAGTTTCGTAAACTCGTACTCGCCGCGCCCGATCTGCAGACCAATGTCGTACGATATTCCGCTTCCGTCCAACTGGAGCTCAATCTGTTCAATCATCGCCTTTGCGATCACCGCATACTCAATCGGATTGGAATATGCCTCATTTCCAATACTGAAGGTGATTTTGTCAGGATAAACACCATCATTGTATTCGCTATTCTTCAGTCTTGTTAGGAAAACCGAAACATCCGACACCGCTGCGCTGATCGCTTTCGCTCTTACCTCAGCGTCTGATAAATCGGAGTTTTGAAAGTAGCGCTTTACGGGGATAACGAGGTCGACTGACGCATCTCTTTCGACTGCGGCCTGAAGCACTTGGCTGAAAGTGGCGACATCATCCCGCAGAAGATAGTTGTTGTCGTCATATTCAAGTGCTAGCGGACTGATCAATTCCTTATGTGTCAAGTCAAACGCAAAATGACTGCGGTCTCCGCCAAGTGTTTTAAGTGATATCTCTCCGCCATCCACCCTGATGCGACCGTCTTTGACCCATCCGGTTTCGGATACGGTGCCGCCGGGAAAGCGGATGTTGGTCAAGCCAAGCTTGTCGATATGCTCTTCGTAATAGTGCCAGCCGAATTGGTTGACGGCGATTGCACTGAACATGTTAGCATTCATCGTTCCCAGAACTTCATGCGTAGTCGTTGAGATGATCGACTTTGTTGTCACGTTTGTCATTTTGGACCCCTACCGTTTTTGCTACCTCCTTGTTGAAACGATGGTTTGATTGGCATCAGGCAGGTTTGTGACGTAATCGGGACTATTGGCTAAAGTAGGCGTGTAATTTTAGCAAAATTTTTGAACTCTTGACTGTAATCTGAAGTTTTCGCTCCATGGTACGACTCCACAAATCATCGGTCTTGAGCCGTGCTGACGGGTGAAATGCTGAAGAAACAGTTCAAATCTGGCTTGGTTATCGGATCGCTAACGCGGACTCGCTAAAGAAGGCAATCCGCGCCAGCACCATTAGATTTTCAGAACTGACATCCTCAAGCGGTTTGCGGTATGTCCCTAAAAATGTCCGAGTTGGCCAAGTAGAGTTCCATCTCGGTGTGATCCATCCCAGCGGCCTTCAGAAGCTTGACATGCTTTTCTGGAGAGTAATCCCACATCCCGATTGATACGGATTCGCCCTTGTAATCGCCGCTTGCCACAATCGTTGGAGAAACCTGACTGTTCCGGTATAGCCGCTTCATCTGATGATCAAAGACGGCTATGAGATGCGACAAGTTGAATTCCTTCATCAGACTTGCACCCGCAGCCAAAAGCTTAAAGGACGTCCTTGAATCGGCGCCGGGCGCCAGGCAGAAGCGTGTACACTCCCAAATCCGCGGATCTTTGATTTTTGGACCGTCATGCAACGCACCAAAGTGCTCATTCAGCATAGTGCGACCGATCGTTGGAAGAAAACGCATGGAGCCAAGATGTTGCCCGTCATCGCCAACGACCAGTACATATAGAGGGTTCATTCTATCATAAACATCCCGCTCCATGCCAAGATTGTCGATTTGTACCGTCCAGCCCAAGCGATGATAAAACTGTGCTGCCCTGTGCCTGAACATTGATCTAGCCAGATCGGGTTCAAGAAAAAGGTTGTGTCCAGATATGAGTCGTATCATTTCTTGCTCCTGTGCATGGAGCGTTTAGTATGATTTTTATGGCTTAACGAAAGATGATGACACCGCTCGGTGGGTGTCAGCTCATGCAACAGCACAACCGAGAACCACTTGACGAGGCCATCGTATCACCGTTTTGAGCCATGGTGACTTTCGGGCGTAAGAAGTGTCACTCCCGGAGTAACGGCAATTGAAATCACTTGCGAGCGATAGACCTCGTCAATCGTATGATGCACATCCCTTGAAAAACCATCAAAGGGGGGATGACCTTCCTCTACAGGAAACAACTTGCCAGTACTCAAGCTGGGGCTCTTGACCTGTTGACTGCTGTGCTGACGTAGGATTTCCTCGACCGCCGGCGACGACAGGCTCGGGTGAACCACACGCTTTATCGGCCGCACAATAATCTGCCGCTCATCGCCGATCAAATGAGCGCATATGGACGAAAAAACAGAACAATAGTCTTCGTATCGCCAAACGACCAACATGTCGACGCCGGGAAGAGCACGTATCCGTTTCACCAGATTTAACCAGTCCACACTTTCTAACGGATTTAACTCTTGAAAACGCGCGACCGGCATGACCCTTCCGGACATCAGCAGCTGACAATATGCAGAGTTCAGGAACGTTACCGGATTCCGAATGCCCAGAAAGATGTCAACCTTCTTTTCAAGCCTCGCAATCAAGTCGGATATCCGGCCATCAGCGTAGGGATACCGCTGTTTGATCGGAAACCGCCGGGGGCTATTGAGCACACCAATGAAATTCTCTTCGCTAAGGATCAGTCTGCGAGAACCTTTGCGCATAACATGAAGCTGATCTTTTGGTGATTTTTGTTTGCGAATGGGGTCAATCGCAGCATTCAAACCAAAAAGAGAAGGAATCGTGCGCCCAGGTCTTCGGAAGTAACCGGGACCATAGTATTCGACACCTGCCTCACTCAACTGGCCCGACGATCTTCTTAAAGAGGCCTGAAGATGTGTTGTGGCAGTCTTATGCGCGCCGATGTGGAAAGCAATGGTAAAATCGGTTTCCTTCATTACGCCCGCCAATCCTTCAGTCGTGGAGCAACTTTGGTACTGACGGCGACGTCAGAATGGTCCCCCCGATATGACACATCGTAGTCCGCCAATCGAAAAAAGTCAGCAGGCGACAAGTGTATCCACCAAGGTTTGTTCATTCCTTCCAGATGTTTCACTTCGATCGCATTTAGAGATAAATCGAGTCGGTCTTATCCCATGGAGCGTTCCTCATGATCGCAGATTGCGTATCTGCATCGCCGCTGGCTTGTCCACCACGGCTGATGAAAGCTTAATTGTCGCTTCTGCTGGCGAAACAACCCGCGGATTCTACAGCGAGATCGAAAATTGGGTCACATCTCGAAACTGACGTTAGCAGTTTCCATAAATGCTCAGAAACCTGTCGGATTCAAGAATTCGCACGACAAAGGGCCGCTTCCGCAGATCAATGCGGGCTCATGAACCAAACGCTATAGCGTGACGCTTGAGCATGGACGCTCACTACCTCCTGGCCCGTCGCCTCATGGTGAGCCTCTAAGCATCAACGGATCGAGCAACACAGTCCAGAACTCCAAGCTTGTCAAGAAGTCGCCTGGTTGATTCCTTGCCATCTCCAAAACTAGTGGTTCAAGACAGCTGTCTTCCGTTGTCAGCAAAACACAGCCGTCTTGAACATTTGCTGAATGGTGGGACTAATTCAACGTCCGGAGGTTGCAGGCAAACGTCTTAACAATTTCTTAATGGACATGCGGTCAAGCCAGCGTCATTCGGTTGCCGACGATCGCTCCAAGGCTTGAGGTGCCACGTCAAACACAGTTAAAGCGGACCAGCGGATGCTCAAACCAACACTGATCGCCATCACCCAGCGTATTTCGCAGTAACGCACAGGAGGCAACAATCCGCCGATGCGCATTCGATTAACCATACGTTAACCATATGAGCCAATCATTTAATGAACAACAACCGGAGGGCTAAGGACGTGTACGAAGCCACTGAAGAACAGCGACTAATGATCAGGTATTATGAAGCACGCCGTCTGGGATTTGTTCATACGGCCGCTGCCATTAAAACTCTGATAGGGCATGATATTTTCCGTCGCAATGTCGATATCGTGGAAACGAGAACCGAGCGTGAGGTGCCTATCTCGCATCTTGAGTGAGAAACATCGGTTCACAAAACATCACAGCCCTAATTCCGTTGGGGGGTTGGGCCGGTCATTTTCTAATGCGGCGACGGCGATGAAAAGCGCATTGCTCGAGGAATGCTTTCCTTCTCTTGCAAAAGCGTACGCCTGTCTCTCCAGCTTCAAGATCAATTCGTCAAAGTTGGAATCATCGTTTCCGCAAAGATACCTTTCGGAAACTATATATGCATGAGACTTGACCTCTTGTAATGTACTTTGCAACAGACTTGCTCCTCTTCACTGAACCTCAGGCGCAAAATAGATCGCCGTAGTTCTAAATTATGGTTAACCCCAACTTGAAATCTCTCGTATTGGCTAACTTTGACGATTCTATTGCCAATTCTGTTCCAAAATATGGTGAGTTCGTGTTTGAATGTGTCACAACAGATCCAGCAACCCGTCAACACTTAGGTTTTACCTCCCGACAGCCGTTTTGAGACTGTTCTCATCCGGATGCCCCATAACTCCAAGGCCGCAAGTTCACATTGCGCCAAGTGGCCGCACTTTGTGACCTCCACGAGCTCGGTTGGTCACTTCAAGCCGAGTCGACGTCGCAGCCTTTCAAGCGCATCCTGGGACTGCGCCTGCGTCAAGAAGCGAAGAAGTACATGAATGTCGTTGTTCATTTGATCGTTACTCGGCATGTAGCTCTGTCCTTTAATGGCCATATTTGGAAACCCGCGAGCACATATCTTCAGATCAAAATGGTTAAGAGGCTCTTAACACCGGCGCAATCAGCAAGCACATGACCGCGTTCATAAGATATCAGGACACTGTAGAAGCCAAAAGCGTCAGTGACGAACAGCTATTTCAGCGTCATCAAGGCCTTTGATCTAACCACATCTCCGCGGATTACTGTGAGCTAAGTTACGTCGAAACCTGTCAAAGGATTGAGGATTGACTCACTGCAGTCAGCGAGCTCGTCAATTTTTGCTTTCTGTTAGGGTAAAGATGTCACGCTATCTAGCGTCAACGACAAAGGATGCGCTGTATGACGAACTTCTACCCAATCTCCGTTGGATCAACGCAAAACACTCCCCGCCTGGGCATTGGGGTGATGGACTATGAGGAAAACACCCTGGAGTTGGATGACGTCGCCAGCCATTTTCTAGGGCTACCGAACGGGGTCCCAATCACAAGATGCAAGCTTCGCGACGTGTTGCACCCCGACGATGCCAAAAAACTGACGGAATGGTCAGCAGCAACCTCATCCGCAGGGCAACCGCAGACGATTGCGACGAATCTCAGGGTCCAACAAAGGCATGGTGGATATCGCCTGATCCACCTTCGGGAAGCTACTGATCTGCCGATCTACCCCTATATGGCCGAGCGTCAACTGGGCATATTCGCAATTACTGACTTGGCTGAGAATGCAGAAGACCATCAGACGCTCCAGTTGATCCTGAATGAACAAAATCATCGCATCAGTAACTTCCTGACGGTCATTGGTGTGATTGCCAAAAGGCTCTGTCAAACGCGTCAGGACCAGGAGTTTTGTGCTAGGTTCTTGGAAAAAATCAAAAGTCTCTCACTCAGCGCAGAGAGGTTGTCACAACGTCATACATCAATGATGTCCTTGAGAGATCTCATCGACGCTCAACTCACCGCATTCAAATGCAATGACAGATATGACATCGCGATCTCAGGGCCGGCCATTTTTGTCCGCGATGGCGCGATAAGACCGCTGTCGATGGCATTTTATGAGTTGGCATCAAACGCCGCGAAGTATGGCGGGCTCTCTAATTCTTCAGGATCCATCGAAGTCAGTTGGGAGTGGATTGGTTGCTCTGCTGATCAGTTGGCCATTTGTTGGCACGAAACCTCAGGAGCACCAATACCAGCGCCGAAAAAGGAAGGGTTCGGTTTCCACATTCTCAAGAAGTCACTGCCGCTTAGTCTGGGAGGTGAAGTAGACATCAGCTTCCAAGAGGAGGCGCTCACCTTTCAGTTTTATTGTCCATCGCATCACATGGGTCTCGACGATCCACAGCCTGTAAATCGAGGATAGTACACAACTCTATCGGGCTTTGCTTGCGTCACGATGCAACTCCTTTGGAGAAATGAGGCTACTGCGATGCTTGGCAAGCTGAGGAAGTTGACGGCTGGCAAGGGCACGATGGGCCTTAATGAATGATGCTAGCGTGAGTGAAGTCAAAAGGCTGGAGACCTTACCTTTTTTCGTTAGAGAGCTCACTACCGGGATAGGATAACGGATCCTATCCTTTCGTAAATCTTGTGATTTGGCCCATAGTTACTCACACGCCAGAGATAAGCATTTCTGTTAAGACCGAGGGGCAAGGTCTAACCTGTCTCTTTGGACAGGAATCACAGATTCCTGCATTGGCTAAAACTGTAAGTTTGTTAGTTAACGCTTCGAATGGCCGCATGCAGCGATTCAATACGAGTAAGGACATAGACCCTCCGCACGATCTTCGGCCAGGAAATGGGCCGTCATTCGTTTGAGATAACGAATGCGTAGAACGTGTCGGGTACTTTGGATGGTAAGAATGAACAGAGTCGTGGAAATACTAGCCTCAAGCTTGACCAATGACGAGGCCTGCAATTTGCGAGCAATGGCCATTAGGCCCAATGAGATAAGTGCTTGCGGAGTACAATCGCTCATCGATCTGAGACTGGTCGAACGTAGCGCACCAGACGGCTTGCCTTGTGTGGCCCCACTTGGCGTTCAAGTGCTCGCAAATGTATTTTCGAGGTAGATTACGAAGGCGCTAAGTGTTCCCAGTATCGCTTGCGCCCTCAAATTGCCAATTATGTTTAGTCGTCGAGGAAGACGAAGCGACAATCTCGCCCGCTGTCATGGGTGACAATCCGTGCTGCGCAGTAACTCGGAATGGCCCATAACACCGCCCTAATCATTGACACTCGCTCTGTGCAGCTCCCCACATAGCGCCTCAATTTGCGGTCGGCCTGCTCTCACAGTGGAAGAAAAGGACGTTGATAGAGAAGCCGCTTCAAGTCTTTGCGGCGACATACCCCATAGCAGCGGGTCGTGCTCCCGATCAACGGCTGGCTGGTGACCAATGCCTTAATGAACTCCGCCCCCGATGCTGAGCTGTGCCCGCCATTGAATTGCGTCACGGCGCAAGGGACGACAGCCACCATAGCCCACACGCGAGCCTCAATCGATTCACCTCTCGGGCGTATTATCAATGAACAGGAGGGTACAAATGCCGAACCGGGCAACCTATCTACATGGCGGACGTTATTTGGAGTAGTTCAAAACCTCAGATGAATTGGATTGACGCGAAGTCATCCGATTTTCAGTGAATGCCAAGTCGACTTATTAACCATTCGTTAACCATTCTTAAGAAGTCTTGACACAAGGCGTTGCGAAATAGCAGTCGATTTGTTTTGCCAAAGCAATCGTGAGTCAGTAATCGCCCTGGCTGGATCACCGATCGAACTCCCTGCAGGCGAGGGTTTATCGACGTCGTATATGCCTGCCGGAGTACTCACCAAGTGCAGATACTGCTGATTGAAGACGATCCGACGATGTCCAAGAGCATTGAACAGATTCTGGCTCGAGCGAACGCGCAAGTCTGTTCGGCAGACACGGGACAAACCGGAATCAAACTCGCAAGATCAAAAGAGTATAACTTGATCATGTTGGACCTACACCTGCCAGATATGTCTGGCCGCGAGGTTCTCAAGAATTTACGGAGTAATTCTGTCGAAACCCCCATTCTCGTCCTCTCGGGTGATGACACGAGGGAGAGCAAGCTGGCAAGTTTCGGCCTCGGCGCAGATGATTATTTGACCAAACCATTCCACCGTGAAGAGCTAATAGCGCGCATTTTCGCGATCATGCGGCGGGTCCGCAACAAGATGCAACCAACGATCAGAATCGACCAAGTTGTCGTCAACCTTGATACTGAGATTGTGAAGGTCGATGGTACACCCTTGAAGATGACGCACAAGGAGTATCAGGTCCTCGAACTCCTGTGTCTACGCCGGGGCAGGACCGTTACAAAGGAAATGTTCTTGAACCATCTTTATGCCGGAATAGACGAACCGAATGTCAAGGCAATTAACGTTTTCGTCTGTAAGTTGCGTCGGAGACTGTCGGACGCAACAAATGGAACAAACTACATCAAGACGATTTGGGGGCAGGGTTATATGTTGCGTGGGATAGACCACTAGCGACTGTATCTTCAGTCAATGCTATGAGACCATTTGTGGCGTAATTTGACGAGAGTTTTTACGATTGTTACGAGCCTTCTGGCGACGGTTGGCTGCGCGCCGCAAACACTGAAGGAATGGGTCAAGAAGGTCGAGATTGATGCAGGCCAGCGAGGCGGCATCACGACCGAACAGGCCTAGAAGATGAAGGCGCCTGAACGCGAGGTTCGCGAGCTGAAGCAGGCCAATGAGGTCCTTCGCAAGGCGTCCGCATATTTTGCCCAGGCGGAGCTTGACCTCCCACTGAAACGATGAACCAGTTCATAGAAGATCACTGTGCTGATTATGGGGTCGAGACAATCGCCGCCCAACATCTTTCATACCGACCTGCGCCATCCAATACCATCCGCACAGCGCGTTCGCGCACTTGTGGTGAAAACTTGTTCGTTATCTTTGTCATGATGCTCCATCCTTCTCACGAGTTGGAGCCTCCGGAAAACCCTGCGCGGTTCACATCGCTATAGTAACTGCCGTCTCCCTGCATCTTCTACTTCTTGATACCAGTTGCCATGCGAGCAATCAGCCACGACCTGATTACGACCGCGTCTCTTTGCGTCGTATAACAACTCATCGGCTCGCTTCAGGACCGCTGAACCATCCAACGTAGTGGATGATGCGCGCGCCAAGCCAATGCTGGCCGTTACAGATACTTGTCGGCTACCTAATGGTATGATGGTTGCCTGAATGCTTTTCAGCAGTCGATCACAGGCCAGTTTGGCATCTGACAGGTCAGTCTCCGGTAGTACAACTGCAAACTCCTCTCCGCCTAGACGGCCCAGGTAGTCAACTGTGCGAAACTCATTGATCATTGTAGCGGAGACTGCACGAAGAACCTTGTCGCCAGCATCGTGACCATAGCAGTCGTTGACCTGCTTGAAGTGATCAATGTCGATCATGCCGACGCTAACGGGGTGTTTGTATCGTCGAGATCGCGCGAACTCGGTTTCCAAGGTCTTGAGAAATGGTCTGCGGTTCGGGAGTTCAGTCAAGAAGTCCGTGTTCGCTTCAATTTGGAGCAACTCATAAGCTGTTGTGAGTTCACGAATACTTAGCATGTTAACGAGTTTTCCATGGTCCAGTACCGGCATATGCCGTATCGCATTCGCATGCATCAGACGCAGGACCGCGGTAATCTCATCATTCGGCCCGCAAGTGATGACTGAACGCGTCATTACTTCAGCAACAGGAGCTTCGACCGCAGCCGCGTCGTATTTCGCGACGACCTGTATCAAATCGCGCTCAGAAACGATGCCTTTCAACTGACCCTTCAAGTCAGTGACGACCAAGGCACCAATCCGGTGCTTCAAGAGTTTCTGCGCTGCCGTGCGCAATGGAGCGTCAGGACGGATACATTCCGGGTGCTTCGACTCTTTCTCAACGAGTAATCTCTCTATTTGCATGGTGTAGGTCTCTTTTGGCAGCAATATCTGCAGCCTACAAATGAGTTATGAAAACATCCTGAATAAGAGGGCAGCCGAGGGGTTCGCACACCTTCACATGGTATGGCCGCCCTTGGGTCAGCTTCTGTGACAGCTTGATCAGGCCGACCGGGCCAGATCGAACTCACCCTCCGATGACGCGGGCGAATAGACACTCGTTCGGCGCTGGCTGTGGCGGAATCGGGCGACGAGGCTCTGCATTTCATCGGCCTTCTGCTGCAAGACCTGGGAAGAATTTGCGCTTTCGTCCACCATGGCGGCGGTCTCCTGCGTCAACTTGTCGAGCATCAGAATGCCGCTGTTGATTTCAGACAGGTCAGTGACCTGCTCTTCCGCACCATTTGCAATGTCGCGGTTATGCTCCGAAACCTCGCTCACGCTGTCCAGAACCTGTTCAATCGCCGTGCCCATATCGGCGACCAGCTTGACACCATGGGTGATGTTCTTGTTGGAGTTGACAATAAGATCGCGGATTTGCGCAGCACTTTCCGAGGATCTTTGCGCAAGTGCGAGCACCTCAGATGCCACCACGGCAAAACCGCGCCCCGCCTCGCCGGCACGTGCGGCTTCGACCCCCGCATTCAGCGCCAGGAGGTTGGTTTGGAACGCGATATCATCCATCAACTGAACGATTTGCCCGATCTGGTCCGAAGAATCCTCAATTGTCTTCATCGTAACAACGGCATGGGATCGCACATCCTCTCCGTGCTTGGCCTGATCCCGTGCGGTGTCAATCGCCCGCACAATACCCCGCGCGCCGCTAGCGGTGGAATTTACACTCGCGCTAATCTCATTCATCGCCGCTGCGGTTGTTGAAGTGTCGCGGCCTGGTTTTCCGTGCGGCGCGACAGGTTACCCGCCACAAGCGCGTAAGTCCTGGCTTCAGGGTTACCGGCAAAACCTCTCCGGACCCATGTGTCTGTGGTGTGGGCTGCGCTGACATAACATGGAGAAGTTAGGCAATTGGAGGCGCACCGGGAAAAATCTGCCTAATAAACGCAAATTGTTGTACAAACGTTGTACGAAAGCTTTTTTCTTACTTAAGGCATTGTTTTATCTATAATAACGAATCTCATCGCCCGCTCCAATTCGACAACAAAAAGGCCGACCCCTGTGGTCGGCCTTTTGTTTTGGGCGATGTGATCGCTGGCATTTCCTCTGATCGCCAAATGCAAAACGCCGCCCGGCGTCTCTGCGGGGCGACGCTTGTTTGCAAAGCATTGTCAGATTTATCGCCTACTGCAGTTCCAACGCCGCGTGATCGGTCTCTTGCGGCAAATCATGGGCGGGTGCCGGCAGATCCGAGAAATAGCGGACCGGTTTGTACTCCTGCATCTCTGCAGGGAACGGCATGTCACCGAATACCGCAGCAGTCTGCGCGAATGCAGGCAGTTCCATGAATGGCATGTCGTCAAACACGACACGCGACTTATAAACCGGCATTTCCGCCGGGAACGGCATGTCGTTCACAAATGATGGTGTAGGTTGCTGGGTCTGCATGCTTTCGGCAGATGCCATCGATCCAAATGCACAAATTGCCGCAACAACGGTCATGTTAATCAATTTCGCCACTGTAGTCTCCTTACCAGATAATGCGGTTGGACCGGCCTTGGGCGACCGGGCCAACACTCGTTAACAGGGCGAATTTGACGAAAACTTTGGAAGAAATTGAGGCATGGCATCGGTCAAATCATGACTGATGCAGCATCCGGAACAAAACGGTTTGCCCCATGGCAATTGTTCCCGGGCTCGGCGGATTTTCGCCGGTCACCCATGGCTTCTGGACCTATCAGACTGCTGATCTGGCCTCAGTAATACTACTGAAGCGTGCAATATGGACGACAGATTTAGCGTCTGGCGTGCCCAAGGTCGCGAAATGTGGCAGGTCTGCCTTGTCTGCCATGGCTGGATCGAGAATCTCTTCCTCTTCCGGCAGTTCTTCGGCGAGGGCGGGATGACTTTGCGCGACATCGCTGTAAAGCGGAATGTCAGGGCCGCCAATGGCAGCTGCATCATCGGTGATCAGAACAATCTCATCGACCAGGTCATCTTCCCAATCGGCCAGTTCATCCTCGATATCCGGGTCGGGACCCAGTGTCGCCTCCGCCAGGTCGGCAGCTGTCAACCGACCGACCCGTGCCTCTGCCTGGGCAAAATCCTCGATTGACGACAGGGCCAGTTGCGCCAGAATCCCGGGCGCGACCGATATGCCTGCCAGCGCATAAAGCGACGGGATCAGTTCATACAGCTCATCGGTGTCTTCGCCCGGCCGGTCCGTCATCAGGATCGCACTGATATAGGGATGCCGCCGTTCGGCAGACAGCGCCAGCGCATGGGTTAACCGCCCGCCGACCCGTTCATCCATCACCAGCAGATCAACCGGTTCAATCCGTAACAGCGCCTGTGCGATATGCCTGCTTTCTACGCAAGCCACCTGAAACCCCTTGTCCAACAGCGCTTTGGCACAGCCGGCGGCAGCTTCGGCATCATCCCGCATGATCAGCGCTTTCATCGGATTCTCCTGATTTGTGGCAGCGTTGGCGGTGACCATAGGCAACCAACCCTTAAATATTTCTGAAAAACCGTCACAAATCTTGGCCCTTGCCCCGGATGCCCCTATAGAGCGACCGACGACAAGAGGAACGCAAATATGCGGACAGCAACGATCACACGCAAAACGGCCGAAACTGACATCACGGTCACCATCGATCTGGACGGCACCGGTGCCTATGACAACCAGACCGGCGTTGGCTTTTTCGACCACATGCTGGACCAGTTGTCGCGCCACGCGCTGATCGACATGACCATCCGCGCCAAGGGCGATCTGCATATCGACGATCACCACACGGTCGAGGATGTGGGGATCGCGCTGGGTCAGGCGCTAACCCAGGCCCTAGGCGACAAACGCGGTATCCGCCGCTACGGGTCGTGCCATCTGGCGATGGATGACGCGCAGATCCGCTGCGCGCTTGATCTGTCCGCGCGGCCTTATCTGATCTGCAATCTCGACCTGCCCTTCGGCAAGATCGGGACCTTCGACACCGAACTGGTGCGCGAATTCTTCCAGGCGCTTAGCACCCATGGCGGCATCACGCTGCATATCGACAAACTGCACGGCTTCAACGCCCACCACATCGCCGAGGCCGCGTTCAAATCCGTCGCCCGCGCCCTGCGCGAAGCGGTGGAGGTTGATCCGCGCAAGGCCGACGCGATCCCGTCGACCAAGGGCAGCCTATGACAACCGCGCTGATCGATTACGACAGCGGCAATCTGCATTCGGCGCAAAAGGCGTTCGAACGGATGGCGCGCGAGGTCGATGCCGGTGACATCGTCGTCACCGCCGACCCCGATGTGGTCGCCCGCGCCGACCGGCTCGTGCTGCCCGGCGACGGGGCGTTTCCCCATTGCCGGGCCGAACTTTTCGCGCGCACCGGTCTGGCCGACGCAATCATCGACGCGGTGACAAACCGGGCGCGGCCCTTCTTTGGCATCTGTGTGGGCATGCAGATGCTGGCGACCACCGGGCACGAATACCAAGAAACCCCTGGTTTCGGCTGGATCACCGGCGATATCCGCCGGATCAAACCTGCCGATCCGGCGCTCAAGGTGCCCCATATGGGTTGGAACGACCTGGTGATCGACCACCCCCATCCGGTGCTGGACGGGACCAACACCGGCGATCACGCCTATTTCGTGCATTCCTACGCGATGGACGTGGCCAACCCCGCCGAACGGCTGGCCCATGTGGATTACGCGGGCGACATCACGGCCATCGTGGGGCGCGACACCATCATCGGCACGCAATTCCACCCCGAAAAAAGCCAGGCGGCGGGCCTGCGGATGATCGGCAATTTCTTGCGGTGGGCGCCCTGACTACCAGCCCTTTGTTATTGCATAACAAATCCTGATTTTCGACGGTCTGCATCGCGTCGGACTTGCGTCGGCAAAACGTCGGACCCCATCGGACAGGTGCGATAGGTTTTGTTAAGCTCTATCCTGCGCACAGAATGATAAACAAAAGGCGACCCCGCCGGTCGCAAAAACAAAGAGCAGGATATCCCAATGATCACACGCCGCCACATGATCCTTTGCAGCGCCGCCGCCCTTGCCGGGTGCAGCCGCCGGTCTGAACCCGAAGTGCGCCGGGCCGACATCCCGCTTTACCCCAACGAAACGCCCGAGCTGCGGCGGCTGATCAACAAATACGCCGCCGTGCATGATATCCCCGTCACCCTGCTGCACCGGGTGATCATCCGTGAAAGCACCCACAACCCCGCCGCCCGCAACGGGCCCTACTATGGTCTGATGCAGATCCTGCCCGAAACGGCCCGCACCATGGGCTATCGCGGATCACCCGAAGGGTTGCTGGATGCGGAAACCAACCTGATCTACGCAGGCCGCTATCTGCGCGGCGCCTGGCTGATCTCAGACGGAGACGAGGCGACAGCGGTCAACTGGTACGCGCGCGGGTACTACTACGAAGCAAAACGGCGCGGCATGCTGGTGGAAACCGGCCTGCGACCGGCCGGGTGAGAGCTGCCTGAACATCGGACGAATATGGTCTTAACGGCGTCGACTGACAGTGGCTGCACGACAACGCGGTATGTGTCAGCTGTGAGCCCAGTACGACGGATGCTGCGAGTTGAACGAAGGTCCGAACTTGAGCATCGGAGGAATGACACCGATGCAGAAACTAAAAGCAGCTTAGGAAGTTTGATCCCATGGTTTGATGGTGCGATCCTTTCTTCTTTTGTTTCTGTGGGACTTTCAGCCCTTCGCGTCGCCAGATACGCTCAACCCGCTTGTGGTTCACATGCCAGCCCGCGTTGTTCAGCAAGCCGGTCACCATCCGATATCCGTAGCGCCCGTACTGATCGGCCAGCTCGATGATGTCATCGGTCAGACGCTGCTCATCGGCCCGGCCCTGTGGCACTTTGCGTTGCGTGGACCGGTGCTGGCCGAGCGCGCGGCAAGCGCGGCGTTCTGATACACCGAGTTCCTGCCGTACATGATCGATGCACTTGCGACGACGCGAAAGGCTTAGAAGTTTCCCTTCGCTGCTTCGCTCAAAATGAGTTTGTCCAAAGTCAGATCAGACACCGCACGCCGAAGCCGCTGGTTTTCCTTCTCGAGTTCCTTCAGCCGAGCGAGTTGTGACCGCTGCATACCCCCATAGAGCTTACGCCACCGATAGAATGTCTGCTGCGTCACGCCGATCTGGCGCACGGCCTCCGCGATCGTCGCGCCTTGTCCTTGCAGAACTTCAACCTGCCGAAGCTTCGATACTATCTCTTCGGGTTTCTCTCGTTTTCCAGCCATCGCTGATCCTCCAATTTGCGGGACAATCTATCCCAGTTGGTGGACCACTTTCAGGGGGCTACTCCAGCGGGAGCTTCGACAACACTAGACCGCAATGCAAGGGTCAATACTTCGGTAAAGGGGTCTTCTGAGTCAAAGCATTTTCCGAAAGCAGACCTTCTCAAGTCGTCTCGCAAGGGCTACTTTGTCCCGCAAAGAAGTCATTGCGTCACGACTGCCCCAAGACTGGGCCAAGTTCGCTCCGGGTGCGTCATTTATTGGCTTCAGTGGATCCACGCCAATCATTCACAACATTCCACGACAGTTACCGCCCCTCTGCGCGGGCATAGGTGTCGGTAAGATAGGCGATGATCTGGCCAAGCTCCCCGTCATCGGCAGTCAGGCCGTTCCCGACCATGCGTGTCACCAATACACGTACGTCATCGGCGCTGTTGAATGTGGATTGTTCCACCAGCGTGGGCGCGTGGCATTGCGCGCATTTCGCCTCGAACACCTGCCTGGCCGCGTCCGGGTCGTAATCAGGGGCCCTTGTCGCAGACAGGCGCAGTGCCTCTTGACTGGCGCGCGCCTCGACCGTCAGGGCGCGCTGTTCGGTCGCGACCTCGCGCAGGGTCGGAGAAATAGCGATCAGATAGGCGGTCACGCTCCACTGCTCACTTTCGCTGATCGGGTTGAGCGTGGTCGACCGGGTCGCCATCCGCGCGACGGTGCTGCGCCAGGCCTCTGGCGTGCGCGGGCGGACAAGGATCGTGCGCAGATCATGGCATTGCGTGCATTTGCGGGTCAGCACATCGCGCCCTTCGGCCAGCCCCGCCGAGGAGGCCAGCACACGCAGGCCCGCCGCATCGTCAAACCCGATCTGGGGCAGGAACTGAACCACCCGGTCAATCCGGTCTTGCGCGAAGTTCTGGCCGTCCTGTGCAGTGGCCCGCAAATAAGCCTCGCGCGCGGCATAGGGCAAGGCCAGACCGGTCAGCAATAATGTGCAGATCAGCAGCGATGTCCCCAGAAGCGGGGCGAGGGTAGATTCCATATGTTTGAAGAACCGGACCACCATGATCTTGACGATCAGGATCGCCCCCACCGCAAGCCCGAGCGTCAGGTGCAGCACCGTCCGGGCGGGCAATTCGATCTGGTAGGACCACAGGCGCGGCACCATATCCCACATCAGGATGATGTAGATCGCAACAAAGACATAACCGAACAGCCGGTGCAGGGTCATCAGGGATCGCGGGGCCGCGCTTTGGTGTTTTTCCTTGTCGAAGGGAAATTTCCACAAATAGAACATCAAGAAAGTCAGGAACAATGCGAGCAGCAAAAATGCGCCCCCGAAGATGGCATTGATGGACGCGCCCATGGGATCTCCTGTTCATGGCTATTGGGGGGCAAGCGTCCTTGCAACGCCCCTGCCCCGTCAAGGCGGCAATCGTTTGAAAAAGCGTGGTAATTTGTGGTTTGGGTGCTGTTTTACCGGTGGCACCCGGTGCAGGTCTGTCCCCAACCTGCACCAAGCACCCTGCAAGCGCCGTTGCATGTGACAGGCTTGGTCACATGGTGAGTGGTGGCGTGGCGGCGTTGCCCACGACTGCCCTGAGGAGGCGTTCGGTGAGCCCAATGTGGCAAACCCTTGGCAGCAATATGAGGCACGCGAAGGTTAACAATCTGTTACAGATGATCTAATGCCTTAATTCAGAATGTAATTTTGGGTTACCGCTATCACTGACGCACCGCCATGGCGTCGGCCAATTCCTCGTAAGCCGTAATGAATTCTGCCGCCAGGGGCGATTCCCGGCACAATCTCGGTACCGTGACCCGGGCGAAATGATCCGCCGAAATCCCCGGCCAGTTGGCATCCTGCCGTTCGATCACCGCCACGGCGGCCTCGGTGCGGCCCAGCCGCTGCAGCAACATCGCGTGGCGCATAAAGGTATAGGGAAATTCAAAAATCAGTGCCGACCGCCGCTCGATATTCAGCGCGATCTCGTAGTCGCCGCGATGGGCGTGCAGCCATGCAATCCAGCTGAGCGTCAGCCAACGAATGGGATTGTCGCCGGCCAGACGGTCATCAAATTCAATGGCCTGCTGCAGCACGTTGCCGGGCGGCACCCGGCAGGTATAGGGGATGACCAGTTCCAGAAAACGGGCCAGATCGTGACCGGGGTCCAGTTCCAGCACCCGCTGCATCAGCAGATGCGACTCTGCGATATTGCCCGAATGCCATTTCGATTGCGCCACGGCGAACACGACCTCTGGATCAAGTGCAGCCAGTTCCAACGCCCGGCGTGCATGCATTTCGGCTGCAGCGCGCTGTTCGGGTGTATCCGCAGGCCCGTAAACATTAGCCAGAAACGCCAGCTTGTCGGCCAGAACCGCATGGGCGGCCCCAAAATCCGGGTCCTTTTCCAGCGCAAGGCGGGCCAGTGCGATCCGCTCCTGCTCCCAAGCGATGGAATTCATGGCCCGCCCGGGCACCCAGGTGGCCATGATGAACAATTGTTCTGGTGTCAGTGTCTGCGGATCGCGTCCTTCGAGTGCTGCGCGCGACGCCCCGAACGCGCGTTGTCGCACTTCATTGCCCAGCACCGCCATCACCCGGTCTTCGAATTCCGGGCCGTCTTCGAACACGTGCGACCGCGCCCAGACCACCCGGTTGGTGGCGGCATTGATCAGTTCCGTATCGACCCGGTAATGCGAGGCATCCACTGCGCGTACCAGTCCGCGCAGTTCAAAATCCGGTGCCAGCCCTGTATCCGACGGATCATCCGGTGACAGGATCGTCAGCGATTGGTTGCGCACCAATCCGCCGCGCAAGGCCGCACCAATCCGTGCAGCGGCATCTGCATCCCCCTCGATTGGCCGGAGTTCGATCTTGACGTGGTTGTCTGTCGGTATCTCATCGCGCGGTCCGTGCAGATAGAGCCACACCCCCATCACCAACCCCCAGGACACCAGCGCCACAAGCGCCACGACCCGGCCGCCCCTGCGCTTGACCCGGCGTGGGGCATCGGTCGACGTGTCGCGCAGGATCAATTCCGGGCGGTAGGTTCCAACGGGGATATCGACAACCAATTGCGTATCAGCGAATTTGCTATCCTCGAACGTGGCAAGGGCGCTGCGCAATCGCCCGATTTCTACCCGGACGATACTGTCGATCGACGGGTCGAAATCGTCTGGTTTGTCGAAAACATCCAGACCGATGGAATAGGCCTTGAGGTTTTCGCCTTCCCCGTTCGCCTCTGCCGTGACCAAGTATTCCAGCAGGCGCATCCGGCGCTTGCTGCGGCCCAGAACGCGGGAGTCGGCCACACGCTCAAGATATGCGGCCACAGTATCTTCTGGCATACCGGATGTCATCGCTGCGCCACGCCGCAACCCCCACGTTTTTCAGGTATACCAACAGGTTACATGACCAATTCGGATCGATCAACCAAGAGTTGCCCTTACGTCAACTTTGCTTTGCGAAAGGTTGCGTTGAACGCGATTGAAACCCGTTCTTCGTCGGTTTCATTGGGATAGACCCAGTGAACCAGATAGGACGGGAACATCACGATCTCGCCGACATGGGGTCTGATCCGGCGCTTGGGGCGGAACGCCTTGGCCCGCAGGATGCGCCAGTTGGGTAGGTCCGACCGGGGATCGAGAAACTCGATCATGCCCGATGTGCCCTCTTCTACCGCTGGTTGCGAGACGTAGTAGACCCCGGACCAATGCGCGCCCGGATGGGTATGCGGCGCGTTGAACCCGCCAGGCGGGTTCATGTTCATCCAGCCTGATATCTTGAGCCGCAATGTGGCCGGATCCACTTTGGCTGATACACGGCGTGTCGCTTCGTAAACGGATGCCTCGGCAGCGGCATAAAGGGTGCGGACACAATCGGCGTCCCAGTCAAAGATATTGCCTGCCGAATGCCAGCCGCCCCGGTTTGACTTGTTCACGCCTTCGCTCGCCTCGCGCTGGCGCGCGCCTTCTTCCAGCAAGGCGGCATCAAGGGCCGCGTGATCAGTCACCTGAAACCGCAGCAGCGGTGTGCCGAACAATGTTTCTTTGCTTGTGTCGTCAAAGCGCATGGCAGCCTCTTACAAATCCCGATGAAAATCCGTGACCAGCGATGATACCACCGCCTGCAGCGCCTCGTGCGGGGTTGCCCCGCGGGCGAGCGCCGCGTCATGTGTCGCACGCTGGCGGTCCGCACTGGTGCCCTCGGTGACGATGGCCCGCGCGGCTTCAACCTCGGCCACGCAATCCAGCGCCTCGGCATCCTCGGCGATCAGGTCGAGGATTTCGTCGACCACCTGTTCAAAGGAAATCAGCGCCTTGCGGCCAAAATCGATCTGCCCTTCGGACACGCCATAGCGTTGCGCGCGCCAGCGGTTTTCGCTGATCATGAAATTGTCGATCACGCGCCAGCCGTCGCCGTCCTTGATTTTGCGCCAGATCATCCGTGTCAGGCACTGCGTCAAGGCGGCCAGGGTCAGCGTGACCTCCATGCGCGGGACCACATCGCAAATGCGCGACTCAATTGTCGGGAACTTGGAGGATGGACGCAAATCCCACCAGATTTTCGAACTGTCCTCGATCAGGCCCAGCGACACCAGGGTGTCCACCGATGACGAAAACGCCGCCCAGTCGGTCATCTCGGGCGGCAGGCCGGTACGCGGCAGATTATCGAACACGGTCAGGCGATAGGAATTCATACCAGTGTCGTCGCCTTGCCAGAACGGCGATGACGTGGACAAGGCATGCAGATGCGGCAGGAAGTATTTCAGCTGGTTGACCAGTTTGATGCGCATATCCTCGTCCGGAATGCCCACATGCACATGCATCCCGCAGATCAGCATGCGCCGGGCCACACCGGCCAGATCACGGCGCAGTTGGTCATAGCGTTCCTTAGGCGTGTGGTGCTGGTCCTTCCAGTCGGCAAAGGGATGGCAGGACGCGGCAATCGGGGCGAGCCCGAATGCGTTCGCGTGATGGGCGACGGTTTTGCGCAGATGACGCAAATCCTCGCGGGCTTCGGCGATGGTGGCACAGACGCCCGTGCCGATCTCGATCTGGCATTCCAGGAATTCGGGGCTGACCTTGCCTTCCAGATCCGCCTTGCAGGCGGCCATCAGATCGTCGGGGGCGGCAGCCAGGGCCAGCGTTTCCTGATCGACCAAAAGGTACTCTTCTTCGATACCGATGGTGAACGGGGGATCATCCTGTGCCATATCGCGCCTTTTGGTTGGGTACTGGCAGGAAACCAGCATTCGGGCCACCGCGCAAGACAGGGGTTACGATCCCTGCCCCACCACAAGCCGCTGACCGCGCACCAGAAACCGCCCCTCGACGGTGAACCACACAGGATCACCAGACAGCGGATTTGCATTCTCGGCCGCCGGGCGCTGCACGTGAAGATGCAGATGAGGTTCGGCCGAATTACCCGAATTGCCGACACGGCCCAGCATCTGCCCCACGCTGACCTGATCGCCGGTGGCGACAGCCACGCTGCCCGTTGTCATATGCGCCAAAAGCACCACCAACCCATCACATTCCAGCAGCACATGGTTGCCCGCCATCACCGTCCGGTCCATCTCAGGGACCGGATTGTCGGGGCGACCGTCCAACGCTTGCGCCACCTCCCCTGTGCAGGGTGACACCACCGGCGTACCGGTGATCAGATACCTGTCAGCCGCAACCGGCGCGATCCCGTCCGTCCGCAATCCCCACCGGTCAATGGCGATGATGTCCACGCCATAGCTTTGGCCGCGACTGTCGGCAAAACGGGGGGCCAGCGTCATCAGGTGATTGTTGATTGCAGGCGCCGTGCCGCCCGACATGACAATATAGCGGCCGGGGCCTAGTGGCATGGCAAGATCAATCGCAACGTCGGGCATGACCCGGCCGACCACTGGCGGGATGATCACCCAAGTGATCCCCGACAGGGCCATGACCGCCATCGCCGCTTCGGTTACGCGCCAGATCATCCGGCGGGAATGGGTGCGCGGCCATCGCCAAATCACGAGCAGGGCGTGCAGCCCTGCCAGCGCCCAAGGGGTCCACCATGGCGGAAACAGCCAAAGCCCCACCAAAGCCAGATAAACCAGCACAAGCCCGATTGCGCAGCCGCGCAGCAGCAATCCGACCCGACTGGCAGAAGGTATCAGCACATTCAGCACGATCAGACCCAGCGGCAGGACAAGCTGCAGCAAAACCAACGGGGCAATAAGATCGTTCATTCGGACCTCCCTTGCCGGGGCAACGCCATAATCTGACCCGACCGAGCGTGTCGGTCATTGCGCCAGATCAATCCTTTGGGCGTCCTGCGCCAATTTTACCCATGCCGGACCCTGCATCCTTTATTGCCCCTTTACGTTCAACCGACTAGAACCGGCCCAAACCGGGTGCCGCCCGTGAATCGGTACGCGGACACGAGTAGCCAACACGAGGAGAGCCAAAATGGCAGATGCAGCCATCCACGGCGACGCACACGAAGACGACCGGGGGTTCTTTACCCGGTGGTTTATGTCCACAAACCACAAAGATATCGGTATCTTGTACCTTTGGACGGCAGGTGTGCTGGGATTCATCTCGGTCGCCTTTACCGTCTATATGCGGCTCGAACTCATGGAACCGGGCGTGCAATACATGTGCACCGAAGGGTTCATGGCCGATCCGTGTACGCCAAACGGCCATCTGTGGAACGTGCTGATCACCTATCATGGTGTGCTGATGATGTTCTTCGTGGTCATTCCGGCGCTGTTCGGGGGCTTTGGTAACTACTTCATGCCGCTGCAGATTGGTGCGCCTGATATGGCATTTCCGCGTCTGAACAACCTGTCCTACTGGATGTTCGTGGCCGGGGCATCGCTAGGTGTGGCCTCCATGCTGTCACCGGGCGGCAATGGTCAGCTTGGGTCCGGTGTGGGCTGGGTGCTTTATCCGCCGCTTTCCACCTCTGAAGGCGGAATGTCGATGGACCTTGCGATCTTTGCTGTGCACCTGTCAGGTGCCTCCTCGATCTTGGGTGCGATCAACATGATCACGACCTTCCTGAACATGCGGGCCCCCGGCATGACACTGCACAAGGTGCCGCTCTTTGCCTGGTCGATCTTTGTGACCGCATGGCTGATCCTTCTGGCCCTGCCTGTACTGGCCGGTGCCATCACCATGCTGCTGACAGACCGGAACTTTGGCACGACCTTCTTCCAGCCCGAAGGTGGGGGTGACCCGATCCTTTATCAGCATATCCTGTGGTTCTTTGGTCACCCGGAAGTCTACATCATCATTATCCCGGGATTTGGCATCATTAGCCACGTGATCGCCACGTTCAGCCGCAAACCAATCTTTGGCTACCTGCCGATGGTCTATGCGATGGTGGCGATCGGTGTTCTGGGCTTCGTCGTCTGGGCGCACCACATGTACACGGTGGGGATGTCGCTGACACAGCAGTCCTATTTCATGCTGGCAACGATGGTCATCGCGGTGCCCACAGGGGTCAAGATCTTCTCGTGGATCGCGACCATGTGGGGCGGGTCCGTGGAATTCAAAACACCCATGCTCTGGGCGTTCGGCTTCCTGTTCCTGTTCACCGTGGGCGGTGTGACCGGCATCGTGCTGTCGCAGGCTGGCGTTGACCGGGTCTATCACGACACCTATTATGTGGTCGCACACTTCCACTATGTGATGTCGCTGGGTGCGGTCTTTGCCATCTTCGCGGGGATCTATTTCTACCTGCCCAAGATGTCAGGCAAGATGTACCCCGAATGGGCCGGTAAGCTGCATTTCTGGGCAATGTTCATCGGCGCCAACCTGACCTTCTTCCCCCAGCACTTCCTGGGCCGTCAGGGCATGCCGCGCCGCTACATCGACTACCCCGAGGCGTTCGCCTACTGGAACTACATCTCAAGCTGGGGGGCGTTCCTGTCCTTCGCCTCGTTCCTGTTCTTCATCGGGGTGCTGTTCTACACGCTGCTGAAAGGCAAGGTCGTGACCGAAAACAACCCGTGGAACGAATATGCCGACACGCTGGAATGGACACTGCCATCGCCACCGCCAGAGCATACGTTCGAAACCCTGCCCAAGCAGGAAGACTGGGACAAAAGCCCGGCACACTAACCCCAAAGAAAGGCCCCCTTGCGGGGCCTTTTTTATGTGGACGACTGTCTGATGAGGCTGGCTAAACGGCAAATGCAAAACCGATCTTGCAATGGCCGGTTTGAGTCCAAAATGACAGATGCTGCGTCTTATATGAACGACTGCTCACGATAAGCGACTAACAACGGGCCGCATGGATCGCAGCGACTCTATCCCAACAAACCGGTTAGAGCTATTTGCTTCAAATTTTTGACAGAACATGATAACGTATTCTGATATTTGATAGCATTGGATGGTCACTATTATGGAGAACTTTCCATTTCAACGAGTTAAAACCTATCCGTCTTTCGTCGTGAAATTTACCGTCGGCGCGCTTGTTGCTGTATTGCTGACATCATGCACAGAGATGGCCGGCCCGGCAGAGTCAGCGGGTGTCGAGATCGCTACCCGTAACACAGTCTTCGGCAGAACAGTCTCCGGTGCTGGTTGCGGTGTTGGAGTATCACGAGCGGTTGCTCTACCGGAATTCGTTGATATGCCGGATGCCTACGCCGGCAATATTAATGACCAGACCACGGATGATATGAAGTCCTGGGCAGAAAGAATTATGCAACTGTCTTCACGTGCTCGTGTTTCTGAGAATGACGCGTTGCTTTTAAAAACTGAACTACTTCGCGCCGCCGGATCAAATGCGATGCAATGGCCGTCTAACTGGAGCCAAGGAGAAGACCGACCCCCGAGTGTAATCTATCATACGATGGAAACGCTGTACCCAGCTGTCATAGGGTATGCCCAAAACAAAGATATTTTTTCACTACAAGAGCAAGAAATCTTTGAAAACTGGTCTGGCGAAATCGTTAGCCGGGTAGGTCGAACCGAAAAAATCCGTCAATGGCAACTTGACAACAAGAAGTATCAGTATGGCGCCTTGCTGGCTGCTCAGTCCTTGGTCACCAGTGACAGGCGCGGGTTCTCGCAATCCCGAAGAATCTACGAGACAGCGATGAGGGGCATGCGGAGTGACGGGTCGTTACCCGGCGACACTGGGCGTGGTGGAAATGCGCTGCATTACTCCAACTTGGCACTAGCAAATCTGGTGGCGATTGCTGAGCTGAACTTTGCAACCGGCACCGATTTGTATGGTTCGCCCGATGACCCCCGCAGCATTCATCACGCCATCAAATTCTTAGCTCAAGCTACTTCAAATCCCTCTTTGGTTGCTGGATATGCTGACACCCCGGGCTGGGAAGATGGATCTTTCATTGGATACTCACCGACAAGGCAAGACCGTCGCTGGGCTGATCGTTCAAGTTCCGGTTGGGGATATTACTATCTTGCGCGCTACCAAAACACAGACGCTGGCAGGCAATTGCTTGCTGCTTCACCGTTTCTTCGCCTTGGACGTTCGGGCGTGCACCAACAATCCGGAGGTAATGCAAGGTGTAATGTTGGCTAGGACCATCCGCCTTTGAAGCGGGCACAATTACCGGTGGTTCAGTTGCTGGCCGAGGAATTTTCGCTCAGGATGGAAATACAAAGGGGATCGGAAAACATGAGCCAGCGAAACAAAATGGTTGTGAGCGGTGCTCAGGCATTAGTTGTAGTTTTGCTCACAATTTCAATCTTGGGCTGCGAATCTACATTGCCAACAAATTCTTCATCTCAGCAAATTAACTACTCTACTCCAAAATACAGAAACGCCAACTTCGAATGGCGACTTGATGGTGCTGCAGATCCCGGGTCAATCGTTCGGTTAGCTAGCGACTTCGAATTCAGACCGAGCGTCAACAAGAGTGAAACCAGTGTTTTTGCTCAGAGGTCAGAAATATCGAGTTCTACTTTTTCCGCTACTAATCCTGTGACCTACCGCTTTGAAGCTGATGTGTCCATGACAACGCAGATATCTAAAGATGTGGTCATCTTCCAACTTTACGCTTCAACGCCCGGGTGCGCCCCACCGATGTCCTTGCGCTGGCGCAGCGACAACACCCTCTCGTTTGACGGCGATTTTGCGAGAAGATCGGGGAGTGATGGTTGCGTCGAGAATGTTGATTTGAAGTCCGCGATGTACACTGGGCCGAGGCTTTCGCGAACTGGAAACGAATTCAGACTGGCCGTGGAAGCCTCCTTTGATGGAAATGGGGATTTCGTCACCGAGGTATACATTGACGAAACTCTTGTCATGACTGGAAGCTATGTAACGCCGGAAGGCGATACATTTGACCGGCGAACCAGTTTCTACATGAAACATGGTGCAAATTCGCCCGAATTTTGGCCTTTTGTTATGCTGTCAAAGAATCCAACCGTGCTGCGTCGGACACGCTGATCCGTCTCCGGGAATCAAAAGCAGACGTCTAGAACGCTCTGGCAGATGACGGCAAAGTCCGCCAAGCAGACATGGACAGAAAGAAGCAATCTTGAACCAGCTTCTGGTTTGAGCCCAAAAGTGCTGAGGGCGTCGCCCGATCTGGAGGGCGTTCGCAAGGTGTCTAATTGGCGGGACATGCTTACCTGGTTGAACGCCGAGCTGTTTGTGACGCTGCAAAATCGCACTCATGGGGGAGGTCGGGCGATGTCCGGTGGTGCCCACCGGCTGAAGCATCCGAAATGCAGGTGCGGGACGTTCAGGCGTCGGTTTGGTCCGCACCGCTGACCCACACGATTTCGCACAGCACGGACCGCACCCTTTCAGCTTTTCAGGCGGTTGCGCACATCTTTTGATGTCTCCAAACAGAAATGCGACGTGATGCTGCTGACCTGCGGCAATTGTCCCAGCTTATGCGCGTGAAAATCCTTGTATTCCGCCAGATCACCAACCTCGACCCGCAGCAGATATTCGACATTCCCCGCGATGTTGTGGCATTCCAGAACCTGTGGCGCACGGTCCATCGCATTTTCAAAGGCGCGGGCGTCCTTATGAAGCTGTTGCGCCAGACCGACGGTCACAAACACCGTAATCCGGGGTGCAATCGCCGATCGATTGATGATTGCACGGTACCCCGCAATCACCCCTGTCCGCTCCAATTCCTGCACACGGCGCAGACAGGCCGACGGCGACAGGCCAACCTTCTCAGCCAACGCGATATTGGTGAGTCGGCCCTCGCTTTCGAGAACCAACAATATTTTTTCACTCGCAGGGTCAATATCGGACATTTATTGTGAAGCTTTACTCTATTGCACTGAACGAGCAACATCTTTGCCGCCATTTCCGACCATAATCACCAAAACTAGCTTGGCAATAGGAAGGGATACGCAATGCAGGCGCTTGAACACTACGACATCTCGGAAGATCGCGGCTTTCTTTGCCAGTTCAACGCCGATGAGGTCACGCTGACCGGCGACCTTGCCGCCGTACGCAAGGTCGCCCGATCCCTGCCCCAGCTTCTGCCCACGGGGCGGATCCGCGCCCTCTTGCGCGCGCGCCTGCCGCAGCCCGACATGCCCCACATCATCGCAACCGCGACCACCGAGGAACTGCGTCTGGCGATGGTCCACTATTCCTTCATGGTGCAGGCCTATGTCTGGGGCGAAGCGACACCACCCGAAGTCCTGCCGCGCTGCCTCTCTGTCCCGATAGCCGCCCTCGCAGACCATTTGGGCCAGTTGCCACTGCTGCCTTACAGCGCCTATGTGCTCGACAATTGGGCCGAAGTCGAACGCGGTAAGGGTATCATGCTCGACAATATCCAGATGCTGCAGCACTTTCTGGCCGGACAGGACGAGGCATGGTTCGTCCTGATCCATGTGGCAATCGAAGCCCGCGCAGGCGGTGCCCTCAGCCGGATGCCCGCTGTGGTCGATGCGGTCAATACTCATGATACCGCGGCGGTTCACAGATTGCTAACCGAAATGGCCGCAGTTTGGGCCGCCATCAACGCGATCTTCGACCGGATGCCCGAACGCTGCGATCCGTACATCTATTTTGCGCGGGTCCGGCCCTATATCCACGGCTGGAAAGACAACCCTGCCCTGCCCCACGGGATCATCTACGAAGATGTCCCGCAATACGGCACCAAGGGGCAGGCGTTTCGCGGCCAGACCGGCTCGCAATCCTCCATTGTCCCCGCCATGGATGCGCTTTTGGGCGTCGGACATGCGCATGACCCGATGAAGGCCTATCTGGACGAACTTCACGTCTACCGTCCGCCCGCGCATCGCCGTTTCATCGAAGACCTGCGCCGCGAAAGCACCTTGCGCGGGTTTATTGAGACCAGCGAGATGCCCGACCTGGTCATGGCCTACAATTCCAACATTCAGGCTGTCGCCGATTTTCGGTCGCGCCATCTGGAATACGCGGCCTCCTACATCAACAAACAGAACAGCGCGGCAACCGGCAACGATGTTGAGGTCGGCACCGGCGGCACGCCATTCATGCGCTATCTGAAAAAGCACCGGGACGAGACACGGCAGCGGCTCTTGCCGGTGACTGCCAAGCAGATCGCCTGATACATCAAGGCTCTGCGGCCTCTGTTCGCTTCCGGGGATGCCCGATAATCAGCCGGGCCCCTTTGGAATAGGTCAGGTATGACCAGAACCAGCTGAGCGCCACAACAACAGGTTGCCGCACGCCAATCAGGAAATAGATATGGGCGATGCCCCATAACCACCAGGCGATGAAGCCAGACAGCTTGATCCGGCCGAAATCAATCACCGCCGCGTGGCGACCAATGGTCGCGAGGTTGCCAGCGTGGCGGTAGCTGAAAACCCGAGGGGTTGTTTTTCCAGCCACCCGATCCGCGATCAGCCGGGCCACAAACGCCCCTTCCTGCTTGGCAGCCGGTGCGATACCGGGCACGTCCTGCCCGTCTTTCCATCCCACCCTGGCCGCATCGCCAATCACGAACACGTCCTCATGGCCGGGCACTGACAGGTCTGGTGCCACAGCGACCCGCCCGCCGCGGTCCGTCTCAACGTCAAGCCACCTGTCCAGATGCCTGACCGCCACCCCTGCCCCCCAGACCACGGTCGCGGCAGGCAAGAACCCTTTGTCCGATGTCACCCCGTCTGCGGTGATGTCCTTGACCTGTGTGTCAGTCCAGACCTCGACCCGCAGCCTTTCCAGCGCGGCACGCGCTTTGGCTGACAGATCGGGCGGAAATGGGGCGAGGACACGATCAGCGGCCTCGATCAGGATCACCCGCGCATCGGTTGATTTGATCCGGCGAAAATCACGGGCCAACGTGAAATGGGCCAGTTCGGCGATGGCACCCGCCATCTCGACCCCGGTGGGGCCACCACCCACGACAACAAATGTCAACTCGCGTGCCCGCGCGTCGGGATCGTCGGCCAGTTCGGCCCGTTCAAACGCCATCAGAACCCGCCTGCGGATGTCCGTCGCGTCAACAAGGCGTTTCAGGCCGGGCGCGTGCGCCGCCCAATCGTCGTTGCCGAAATAGGAATGATCGGCACCGGTCGCGACAATCAGATAGTCATAATCAATGACGTTGTCGGCGCTGGTCACCTGTTTGGCGGCGACATCGACGTCCCTGACCTCTGACAAGGTCACAGACACATTGGCCTGGCGCGAAAAAATCGCCCGGATCGGCCAGGCGATATCTGCGGGCGACAGATCGGCCGTTGCAACCTGATAAAGCAGCGGCTGAAACAGGTGATAGTTGCGCCTGTCCACAATCTCAATATCGACGGGCGCGCGTTTAAGGGCCTTTGCCGCGGCCAGACCGCCAAAGCCTGCACCGATGATCACCACTTTGGGACGTGTCGCCATATCTGTCATTGGCCCGACCTTCTCACATATCTTCACGCCTCTAGATCATCACGAAATGCTGCAGGTGCAAGGCCCCGCGACAGCTCTACGCATTTGCCCGGCCACGCGAATGGGATATGTAGTACCCATGCCCTACGAATGGTCATCAGAACCGCCGCATCACGATCCGGATTGGCAGCTCAGCCTCTGGCCATACCGGTCATTGCTGCGCAAGGATTTCGTGCTGTTCATGGGGGCGACCGCAACCCTTGTGTCGCTACCGCTGATTACTCTTCTGGGCACGGTCATCTTGTGGGGCCTGTTGCCGTTCTTCCTACTGATGCTTTGGGGGCTCTGGACGGCACTCAACATCAGCTACAAGCGTGGGGAAGTTCTGGAAGAACTGACCGTGGATGAAACCACCGCACACCTGACGCGGCACAACCCCAAAGGCGATACCCAGGAATGGGAGGCGAACCGGTATTGGGTCACCGTGCATCTGCACCCCAAGGGCGGGCCGGTCGAAAACTACATCACCCTGCGCGGGGGCGACCGCGAGGTCGAGATCGGGGCGTTTCTGGATGCCGGTGAACGGCTGGCGCTTTATGATGACCTCAAGTGCGCGCTGCGCGGCTAGGCGCAGCAGCGCCGCGTCGTAAGATGGGTCTTGACCCATCCCCCCTGCCATTAACCTTTTCAGAGACTTAACGCGCCGCCCGATGGGGTCCGACGTTTTGCCGACGCAAGTCCGACGCAACGCCGACCGGCCAAATCAGGGGCATAGCACCGTTAACCCAACCGTCCCTTGACCATCGGACCGGCCTTTCCGAAATCCATCTGGCCGGTATATTTGCCCTTCAACACGCCCATCACCTTGCCCATATCGCGGATGCTGGTGGCACCCACTTCGGCGATTGCATCATCGACCGCCTTTTCGGCCTCTTCCTCGGTCAGTTGTTTGGGCAGAAATTCCTCTATCACCTTGATTTCAGACAATTCCTTTTCTGCCAATTCCAGCCGCCCGCCCTCTTCATAGGCGCGCGCGCTTTCCTGACGCTGCTTGACCATCCGTCCCATGATGGCCAGCACATCGGCATTGGATACGCCACCGGCCTCATCAGCCGAGCCGCGCAGTGCAATATCTTTGTCCTTGATGGCTGCATTGATCAGCCGCAATGTCGACAGGCGATCCGCCTCTTTCGACTTCATCGCATCCTTCAGGGCCGCAGTGACCCGGTCGCGCATGTCCATGAAAACTCCCGTTCATGACCCTTTGTAGAAGGGCAGACCTTACTGCGCCCGCCCCAGCATGACAAGCGCTCCGGTCGCCACGTCATCCCTTGTTTGCAAGGGCCCGATCTGGCCTTGACCGCGCCTGCCCGCGCCCGTAAACCCGGCCCAATTTGACCGACGGAGGGTGATCGTGATGACACAGAAACCAACGGCCTGTCTGGCCCTTGCGGATGGCACGATTTTCTATGGTGTCGGGTTCGGGGCAACCGGCGAAACAGTGGCCGAGCTTTGCTTTAACACTGCCATGACCGGCTATCAGGAAATCATGACTGATCCGTCCTATGCAGGTCAGGTCGTCACCTTCACCTTCCCTCATATCGGCAATACCGGCGTGAACCCCGAAGATGACGAAACGGCAGACCCTGTCGCCTGCGGTATGGTCGTCAAATGGGACCCGACCACACCGTCTAACTGGCGCTCCACCGAAGAACTGACAACCTGGCTCGCCCGGCGCAACCGCATCGGCATGGGTGGGGTTGATACGCGGCGACTGACCCGCGCGATCCGGCAGCAGGGTGCGCCCCATGTAGCCCTGTCACACGATCCCGACGGCAATTTCGATATAGCAGCGCTCGTCGCAAAAGCCCGCGCATTTCAAGGGCTTGAGGGGCTTGATCTGGCCAAGGATGTCACCTGCGCACAGTCTTATCAATGGAACGAAATGCGGTGGGCCTGGCCCGAAGGTTACAAGCCCCAGACCGCCCCCAAGCACAAGGTCGTCGCGATTGATTACGGCGCGAAACGCAACATCCTGCGCTGTCTGGCAAGTGCCGGATGTGACGTGACCGTCCTGCCCGCCACCGCCACAGCAGAGGATGTGCTGGCACTGAACCCCGATGGGGTTTTTCTGTCCAACGGACCGGGCGATCCTGCAGCAACAGGGAAATATGCCGTCCCGATGATCAAAGGCGTGCTGGACACCGATATCCCCGTTTTTGGGATCTGTCTGGGCCATCAGATGCTGGGGCTGGCTGTCGGGGCCAAAACAATCAAGATGAATCACGGCCATCACGGTGCGAACCACCCCGTTAAGGATATGGAAACCGGAAAGGTGGAAATTACCTCTATGAATCACGGGTTCACCGTTGACAGCCAATCGCTGCCGGACGGGGTGCAGGAAACCCATGTGTCACTATTTGATGGCAGTAATTGCGGGATCCGGATCGCCGATCGCCCTGTTTTCAGTGTCCAATACCACCCAGAGGCCAGCCCTGGCCCACAGGACAGCTATTACCTGTTCGAACGGTTTGCACACGCTATGAGCGAGCGAAACACAACTCATAGTTGAGAATCATTCTTAACTGGACGTTAACCCTGTTCCGCCAGTCTGACTGCCGGGGCGCAAGGGGTAACGATGAGTCATTTAATCAAGCGTGTTCAGGGGTTTGACGCTCAGAACAATGCAGCCGGTCCGCAGGCAGGATTAAGCCGGGAGCTGCTGCGTCTGGCGCTGATTTCCTATGGCGACGCCTGTACGGCGGAACTGACTGCCCAACGGCGCGGCCTGCCACTATCCGAGGTTTATGCGCGCAGCTATGGGGTCTCGCAGCTTTCCATTGCCGGCATTCTGGCCAATGAATGGGATGCCCAGTTGATCAACCCGGTTGAGCAGCCCGCCGATATCAGCCTGATCCGGGCATTCGGGCCGGGGCGGTGTCTGCAGAACGGCGTCATGCCATGGCGCAGGATCGGGGGCGCCACCATCGTGCTCAGCGCCCATCCGGACCGGTTTGACGGCTGCGCCGCTGAACTGCGCACCTGTTTCGGCCCGGTGCGTATGGCGATTACAACGCTTGACCAGATGAACATCGGTATCGGCGCCCAATGCGGTCAGGCTTTGGTCACGGCGGCCGAAACCAAAGTGCCCGCCATCGAAAGCTGCCGCCAGTGGAACGCCCGCTTTGCCCTCATTGTGGGGCTGGCACTGCTTGCATCCATCGCGGTCCTGGCTGTCACAGCGCCTCGGGCGCTGTTTGCAATGGTCACGACCTGGACGATCGTGATCCTGCTTTTCAACACGCTTCTCAAAGGTGCCGCCGCTTACATTGGTTGGCGTGCACCGCCGGAACCCGCCCAGACGGTCACCCCGGCGCGTCTGCCAGTCATAACCATGCTGGTCCCGCTCTATAACGAAACGGCGATTGCCGAACATCTGCTTGCCCGGCTCAAGGCGCTCGATTACCCGCGCGAATTGCTGGATGTCTGCCTGGTGCTTGAGGCGGATGATCACACCACCCGCGCCACGCTGGGGCGCACGATCCTGCCCACCTGGATGCGGCCCATTGTCGTGCCGAAAGGCACGATCAAGACCAAACCACGGGCGCTGAACTATGCGCTCGACTTTGCCCATGGCAGTATCATCGGGATCTGGGATGCCGAAGACGCGCCTGCCGCAAATCAGCTTTACAAGGCTGCCTATGGTTTTGCCAACAGCCCGCCGCAAGTGGCCTGCCTGCAAGGCACGCTGGACTATTACAACGCCGACACCAATTGGCTGACCCGTTGTTTTACAATCGAATATGCAAGCTGGTTCCGGGTGATACTGCCGGGTTTCCGCAAGCTGGGACTGGTTGTGCCACTGGGTGGCACCACCCTGTTCTTTCGGCGCGACGCGTTGGAAAAGCTGGGCGGCTGGGACGCCCATAACGTCACTGAGGATGCTGATCTGGGCGTGCGGCTGGCGCGGCATGGGTATTATACCGACCTGATCGCCACCGTGACCGAGGAAGAGGCGAATGGCCGCCCGTGGCCTTGGGTCAAACAGCGGTCCCGCTGGCTAAAGGGGTATGCCATGACCTATGGCGTTCATATGCGCAACCCGGCCCGGCTGTGGCGCGATCTGGGCGCGCGGCGGTTCTTTGGCCTGCAACTTCTGTTTCTGGGCACATTGTCACAATTTGCGCTGGCCCCAATCCTGTGGACATTCTGGCTGCCAACGCTCGGCTTGGGTCATCCGCTGAGCGTGTATCTGGCCCCTTGGGCGTTCTGGACGCTGGCGGGGCTGTTCATGTTGTCAGAACTGGTCAATCTGGCTGCCGCGACCGTTGGCGTGCGCAAGGCCAGGAAATCCTGGCTGATCAAATGGGCGCTCACCCTGCAATTCTATTTCCCGCTGGCTGCCATCGCCACCTATAAGGGGCTTCTTGAACTGGCAACGCGGCCTTTTTACTGGGACAAGACCGCCCATGGGGTTCTACTGCCGAAAGGGTGGAAATCGCAGGCTATTCAGCCGCCTCAACCGCTGCTGCATCCAGTTTCAGACGGGTGACAAAAGCCTTTGAAATGTGATCGCGCAGCGCTTGGTCGGCTGCATCGCCATCACCCGCCTCGATCGCTTCCACGATCTTGGCGTGTTCTTCCAGTGTGCCCTCTGTCCGGCCCTCGGCTGACAAAGACGTGGTTGCCAGCAGGGCCATGGACCGATGCACCAGATCAAGCTGACGCACCAGAAAACGATTATGCGATGCCAGATGGATTTGCTTGTGAAAACGGCGGTTTGCGCGGCTCAGCGCATTTGGATCACCAACCAAATTCTTGTCATCCTCAAGCATGTCGCGCAGCACCTTGACCTCTTCGGGGGTCGCGTGACGCGCCGCGAGACGGGCTGCCAGCCCCTCAAGCTCACCACGGACGACGTAAAGCTCGGACAGTTGCGAGTGATCCAGTGAGGCCACGATCAGCGACCGCCCATCGCGGGTTAACAATGACTGGGTTTCCAACCGCTGCAACGCCTCGCGAATGGGCGTGCGCGACACGCCGAACCGTTCGGCCAGCTCGCTTTCCACCAGCCGATCACCGGGCTTGTAGATATGGCTGTCAATCGCCTCGAGGATCAGGGCGTAGGCGTCCTTTTGGGATGTGCGCGGGTCGTGCATGGGTGGGAACCTTTCCTAACCCGATGACCTTACGCCCGCGCCGCCCCCGCAATCAAGTCAAAGCGATTGCGCGCAACGGTCGCGCGGCCTAGACATCGGGCATGGTGGCCCGGTTTTTCACACATGTCGACACGTGGGTTTTTGACCTCGATAACACGCTTTATCCCCCGTCTGCGGATCTGTTCGGGCGGATGGATGCAAGGTTCTCGGCCTATGTGATGCGCCTGACGGGCCTTGATCAGGCACGCGCTGCGCGCCTGTGCATCGACTATTGGGACAGTCATGGGTCCACCTTGGCCGGGCTGATGGACGAATATGACATCGATCCACATGATTTTCTGGCCGATGTGCATGATATCGACATATCCCATTTGGCACCCGACCCGGCGCTAAGTGCGGCCATCGGCACCCTGCCCGGCCGCCGGATCGTTTATACCAACGGGTCGGAAAACCATGCCAAGCGGGTGTTGGCCGCCCGTGGCCTGACGCACCAGTTTGACGCCGTTTACGGCGTGGAACATGCTGATTTCAAACCGAAACCGACCCATGATGCCTTTACCCGCGTTTTCAACAAGGACGGCGTTGTGCCCACAAATGCCGCCATGTTTGAAGACGAGGCCCGAAATCTGGCCGTGCCGCATGCGTTGGGGATGCGGACCGTTCATGTCAGCGCAACGCCGGACCAGAGCGACCATGTGCATCATCACACCGATGATCTGGCGGCTTTCTTGTCGCAGTTGGTGCGCTGACCCTTTCCCGTCGCGGTGCGGCCCGCTATGTCGCTGGGCATGGAACGCAAAAACGCTGACATTCTGATCGCCGGCGGCGGGGTCGCCGGTCTGACAGCCGCTGCCGCCTTTGGCACCGCAGGGTTTGACGTGGTCATTGTCGATCCGACCCCGCCTGTCACGGCCCGCGATGCGGACGGTGCCGACTTACGCACCACCGCATTCCTGCAACCGGCCCAACAGTTTCTGGAAACCGCCGGGTTGTGGGACAGATTGGCCCCCGATGCGACGCCTTTGCAGGTGATGCGTATTGTTGATGCCGCTGCCGAACCAATTGTGGTGCGCGATTTTGATGCCGCCGATATCTCTGACAAGCCGTTTGGCTGGAACCTGCCCAACTGGCTGTTGCGGCGGGAAATGGTGGCGCGGCTAGCAGCGTTGCCCAATGTCGATTTCCGCCCCGGCACCGGTTTTGCCAGCATGGTGGCCCGCACCAACGCAGCACTCGTCAACCTGACCGATGGCAGCCAGATCAGTGCGCAACTGGTGATCGGCGCGGATGGTCGCGGTTCTCCGGTACGCGCGGCCGCCGGGATTGGCGTGAAAACAAAGCGTTACGGGCAGAAGGCAGTGACATTTGCGGTCACCCATGACGCGCCGCATAATAATGTCTCGACTGAAATTCACCAATCCGGCGGTCCGTTCACGCTCGTCCCCCTGCCGGATCATGAGGGCAAACCCTGCTCTGCCGTTGTGTGGATGGACCACGGGGCGGAGGCGATGCGGCTTGCAGGCCTGCCCGAAAACCAGTTCGAGGCGGCGGCGAATGAACGATCCGCCTGGCATTATGGTCCGTTGACACTGGCCGCGCCGCGCCATGTCTGGCCCATCATCAGCCAGATAGCAGATCATTTGACCGGCCCGCGCACCGCACTGGTGGCCGAGGCCGCGCATGTCATGCCACCGATCGGGGCGCAGGGGCTGAACATGTCACTGAAAGATCTGTCCTGCCTGCTTGATCTGGCACAGGCCCAGCCCGACCAATTGGGCACGCCAAAGATGCTGGACAGTTACGCGCGCCAGCGTCACCCGGACATCAGATTGCGCGTGACCGGAATTGATGCGCTGAACCGGGCCTCAATCGCGGGCAGCCCGATGGTGCAGGATTTGCGGGCCAAAGGTATTCAGGCGCTGTTCGGCATCACCCCGATCCGGCGGACATTGATGGAACTGGGCCTCGGCGCCCGCTAAAGAACCCGATCAAGGACCGGCACCAGCCGCGCCAGTGTTGCATCCACATCATATAGCTTATCCAGCCCGAAGAGCCCCAGCCGGAATGTGCGGAAATCTGCAGGTTCATCGCATTGCAGCGGCACACCTGCGGCAATCTGCATGCCTGCCGCGGCGAATTTCGACCCGTTCTGAATGTCCGGATCGTCGGTGTAGCTGACCACGACACCGGGGGCGCCGAACCCATCCGCGGCGACCGACCGAATGCCCTTATCCGCCAGCACCTTGCGCACGGCATTGCCCAACGCCCATTGCGCGTCCTTCAGCCGCTCAAACCGGTATTCCCTTGTTTCCAGCATCGTATCCCGAAACGCCCGCAATCCGTCGGTAGGCATGGTCGCGTGATAGGCGTGGCCGCCGTTTTCATAGGCCTGCATGATGCTGTGCCATTTCTTGAGGTCGACGGCGAATGAATCAGCGCTTGTATCCGCCATCCGGTCGACCCCACGCTGCGACATCATCACCAGCCCGGCACACGGGGTCGAGGACCAGCCCTTCTGCGGGGCCGAGATCAGAACATCGACCCCTGTTGCCTTCATGTCGACCCAAGCGCAGCCGGATGCGATGCAGTCAAGCACCATCAGCGCGCCAACCTCATGGGCGGCGGCGGCAAGCGCCGTCAGGTATTCATCCGGCAGAATGATGCCCGCGCTGGTTTCCACATGCGGGGCAAACACGACATCCGGCTTGGCCTCTTGGATGGCCGCAACCACATCGTCAATTGGCGCTGGCGCGAATGGCGCGCGCGTATCGTTGCCCGCCTGCCGCGCCTTCATCACGGTGGTTTTGGCGGTAAACTGTCCGGCCTCGAAAATCTGGCTCCATCGGTAGGAAAACCATCCGTTGCGGACGACAAAGGCATGGGCGTCACGGCCAAACTGTCGTGCGACCGCCTCCATCCCGTAGGTTCCGCCGCCGGGGATGATCGCCACGTGATCAGCATTGTAGACATCTTTCAGCATGGCAGAGATATCTGTCATCACGCCCTGAAAGGCTTTAGACATGTGGTTGAGCGACCGGTCGGTAAAGACGACCGAAAACTCCATCAATCCATCCGGATCAACCTGCGCATTAGCACCATCCATTGTAGCCTCCCTGTCATGATACCCTTGGGTAATCGGCAGGCGGTCCGAACGCAAAGTCTATTTTGGTATACCCGCGCCCATTACGCGGCCGGCGCATTCGGGATTGATGACAGATCTGATGCAAATATCGTGCGGTTCCGCCCCCCGGTCTTTGCCCGGTAAAGCGCCTCATCGGCCTGCTGAATGGCCCGATTGATGTGTTCAACCTGTTCTTTCAGCGATCCGCCGATGGACACCGTCACAGACAACGACTTCCCCTGATAATCGACAACGTCATCTGCAATTGCGCGGCGCATACGTTCGGCAATGCTGAACGCGCCGGACGGCCCTTCATCATAAAGGAAGACGATGAATTCCTCACCGCCGAACCGGCAGACAATATCCTTTTTGCGAGTGTTTTCCTGAAGGATACCTGCGACCCGACTGATTACCGCATCACCGGCCAGATGGCCGAATGTGTCATTGACCGTCTTGAAGAAGTCGATATCGACCATCAGCGATGTGCCGTATGCCTGTGGGTCCGCGCGCATACGAGCAAAGAAAAAATCCCGTGTCGCTGCGTCTGTCAACCTGTCGCGATTGACCAGCCTCTGCAGTTCGGCCCCAAGCTGGATGTTCTTTCGCACCTGCGACCACACGAAGACGCAGAATGGAAATGCGGTGATGGTTGTGACGATGGGTGAAATGGTGAGCGCGGCCATCAAATCCTGTCCCGGAAACAGAAGGAAGACAAAGAACTCCGACACAACAACGGCTGCAACCGTTGTGAGGGCCGCCGCCACCATCACGCCCCACCAAGATGACAAACCAAGTCTCATTTTCGCACGCACATACCCATGGCGGCAAAGATGGATCAGCAAGATGAGAAAAGAGTTAAGCCAGACCGTCTAAATGGGTCCCGGGCGTCGCTCTTCGGACAATAGCACATTAGCCTCGACATCCCCGACCCCGGGCAGCGTCATGATCCGGCGGCGCAGCACCCGCTCAAAATCCGCCAGATCGCGGGCCACGACGCGCAGGCGATAATCATAAAGCCCCAGCACATGATCGACGGTCTGCACTTCGGGGATCGCCCCGATCGCGCGCTCGAAATCCTCAAGGCTGACCCGGCCCTTGGTGGCCAGTTTGACCCCCAAAAATACCGTCACCCCAAATCCGACCTTTTCCGCATCCAGCAGCAAGCGCCGCCCGGCAATGACACCAGCATCCTGCAGACGCCGGATGCGGCGCCATGTGGCGGGCTGGCTCAACCCCAGCCGCTTGGCCAGCCGCGTCGTCGACAGCGCGGCATCTCGCTGCAGCGCCTGCAATATCTGCCGGTCCAGATCATCCAGTGTCATATCGGCAGCCGCATATCTGATTTCACATTGGACACATCCATCAACGCCTCGATATCGGCGATATGCGGCAAGGTCAGAATACGGTCGCGGTAGAGCCGCTGGTAATCCGGCAGATCACGCGCGATCAGCGACAGGCGCACATCGACACGACCCAGAAAGGTCTGGATTTCCAGCACCTCGGGCATCTCGCGAGCGGCGGCCAGAAAATCGTCAAAGGCGCGGGTCACGGTTTTGTCCAGCGTGATGCGCAAGGACACATGCACAGCAAACCCCAGCGCACGCCAATCGATCACCGCGCGCTGGCCTGCAATGATGCCGTCGGCCATCATCCGGTCAACACGGCGGATCACGCGGGCTGGCGTGGCGCCCACCCGTTCCGCCAGTTCCGGCATGGTCATGGCAGGTGCAACCTGTAGCTGCCGCAAAATCGCGCGATCCATATCATCAAGCATAGTATTGGCCATAAATACGATCTGAGCGAATAACAATCTTCTTTCTTCCAAAAATACTCACAAAACAACCCTCCCACCCCGCGCGGCGCCGCGGTACAAGACCGGCAAAGCAACCCAAGAAACAAAGGACCGCCACCATGCGCGTTTATTATGATCGCGATTGCGATGTGAACCTGATCAAGGACAAAAAAGTCGCCATTCTGGGCTACGGCTCCCAGGGCCACGCCCATGCGCTGAACCTGCGCGACAGTGGTGCCAAGAACCTTGTCGTCGCTCTGCGTGAGGGCTCTCCTTCTGCCGCCAAGGCTGAAGGTGAGGGCTTGCAGGTTATGGGCATTGCAGAGGCTGCGGCCTGGTGTGATGTAATCATGTTCACCATGCCCGATGAATTGCAGGCCGAAACCTATAAGAAATACGTGCATGACAACCTGCGCGAAGGCTCTGCCATTGCCTTTGCCCACGGGCTGAACGTGCATTTCGGCCTGATCGAACCCAAGGCTGGTGTCGACGTGATCATGATGGCCCCCAAGGGTCCGGGCCACACGGTGCGCGGCGAATATACGAAAGGCGGCGGTGTGCCATGTCTGGTAGCCGTTGATACCGACGCATCCGGCAAGGCCTTGGAAATCGGCCTCTCCTATTGCTCAGCCATTGGTGGCGGGCGTTCCGGCATCATTGAGACCAACTTCCGTCAGGAATGCGAGACCGATCTTTTTGGGGAACAGGCCGTACTCTGCGGCGGGATCGTGGAACTGATCCGGATGGGTTTCGAAACGCTGGTCGAGGCCGGGTACGAACCCGAAATGGCCTATTTCGAGTGCCTGCACGAAACCAAGCTGATCGTGGACCTGATCTATGAAGGCGGGATCGCCAACATGAACTACTCGATCTCGAATACGGCTGAATATGGTGAATATGTCAGCGGCCCGCGCATCCTGCCATATGACGAGACCAAGAAGCGGATGAAGGACGTACTGACCGACATCCAGACCGGTAAGTTTGTGCGTGACTTCATGCAGGAAAACGCTGTCGGCCAGCCATATTTCAAGGCGACGCGCCGGATCAACGATGAACACCAGATCGAAAAGGTTGGTGAAAAGCTGCGCGCCATGATGCCCTGGATTTCCGAAGGCAAGATGGTCGACAAAGCAAAGAACTGATCGGCACCGTAAGATGGGTCTTGACCCATCCTGTTCAAAAGAAAGGCCCGGTCAGCGACCGGGCCTTTTCTTTAGCGAAACGGCTGTGGGCCGGGGCCGTCTTTGGCCAATGATGACTTCGGACGCGGGTTGTCCGCCATCCTCTTTTCCGTGCGATGCTTGCTCCACAAGGCAAAGACAATCGCAAGGGTCATGGTTACAAAGGCCAGCGCCGGGACAAGAAATTCACCACCCATGATATATTCCTCCATCTAAGATTGCATTCGCGAATACAACCCGGATGAGGCTTCATGGTTCCATAATCACCGGAAAAGCGGCCTCAAAGGCCGCTGATCCATCGCGACTGAACAGAATGACGCGACTATCGGCATCCCGCCGCACCCAGCCGCACGTTTCCATCCGCGTCAGCATCGCCCGCCCTAATGAACCTGCAAGATGCGTGCGCCGTTCACTCCAATCAAGGCAGGACCGGCAAAGCGGTGCCCTGCTGGACGTCAGCCCGTCCAGATCGATCCCGAACTCTTCCGCAAAGGATTTACCGTCCGGTGTCAGGGCTACCTCATCACGGTCTTCGCGCACCAATCCGCGCCTTAGCAGGCTGGCATACATCTGCACGCCCTTTTGCCCTGCCAGATGGTTGTAGCAGACCCGCGCGTGGCGCAATGCCGCGTCTTTCGGCCCGGTCCGCGTGCGCAACTGGCCAGCCGCCAATCCCATCAGCCCTTCCAGCGCGGCGGCCACATCGGCATTTGCCAGCGCGAAATATTTGTGCCGCCCCTGTTTGCGCACCTGCACCAGATCACCGCTTTGCAGCTTACCCAAATGTCCGCTGGCGGTCTGGGCGGTGACACCTGCCTCTGCCGCCAATTCGCTGGCGGTCAACGCTTTGCCGTTCATCAGCGCCATCAGCATGTTGGCCCGCGCTGGATCACCGATCAGCGCGGCAACACGAGAGATATCGGGACCTTCTTTCATAGTTCGACGTTAACCGAAGCATTCACCGCATTCAATCCGCTAGACATAGGGCATATCAAAACGGAGCACCCCATGCTGACCTGCATCATCAAGTACCATATCGACCCCACCAAGACATCTCAGTTCGAAACCTATGCCCGCAACTGGGGTCAGGCCATTCCGCGCAATGGGGCGGATCTGATCGGGTATTACGCACCGCACGAAGGCTCATCCACGCTGGCTTACGGTATTTACAACGTCCCCTCACTCGCCGCTTACGAGGCCTATCGACAAAGGCTGGCCACCGACCCGCTGGGCGCGGAAAACTATGCCTTTGCGCAGCGCGAAAAGTTTATCCTGCGCGAGGACCGCACATTTCTGCGTCTCGCCTCAACCCCACATGGAGACACAGAATGATTGCCGTCATATTCGAGGTGCAGCCGAAACAGGACCAGATCGACGATTATCTGCACCACGCTGCAGATTTGCGACAGATGCTGGAAAACATGCCCGGTTTCATATCTGTTGAACGGTTCCGCAGCCTGTCAGACCCGGACAAGCTGCTGTCACTGTCCTTTTTCGAAGATGAAGCGGCCGTGGCGCGCTGGCGCAACATGCCCAAACACCGGACGACCCAAACCGCCGGACGGTCGGGTATGTTCGCCGATTACAGGTTACGCGTGGCAGAGGTCGCGCGCGACTACGGCTTGCATGATCGCGTCCAAGCGCCCAAAGACAGTCTGGACATTCATCGCTGACGAAAGCCCCCCACAGATATGGCAAACCAACCCACGCTCAGCAATTGGCTGTCGATTGCAGCACTTGGCCTGATCTGGGGCGGTACCTTCATGGTGGTGGCCATTGCGCTGGAAGGGTATGGGCCATTCACCGTCGCGTGCGCCCGGACAAGTCTGGGCGCGGCAGCCCTGTTGATCCTGATGCGGGTCACGGGGTCGCCCCTCCCTGCCTTTACCCCACGGATGCTCAAGTACCTGCTGGCGATAGGTATACTCAACACTGCCGTCCCGTTCGCGTTGCTAAGCTGGGGGCAGCAATTTGTACCTTCCGCCTTTGCAGGTATCTCAATGGCCGCTCTGCCGCTATTCGTGCTGCCACTTGCTCATGTCTTCACCGACGAAAAACTGAGCCTGCGCAATACAATTGGCGTGGTTCTAGGGTTCATCGGCGCTGTGGTTCTGATCGGCCCGAGCGTTTTGCGGATCGGGACGGGAATGGAACCGTTGGGCCAGATTGCCTGCGTCGCAGCGGCCATGTCCTATGCAGTGTCCAGCATCATGACCCGGCGCTGCCCGCCCATTGACCCGACTACCATGGCGGCACTCTTGCTGACGGTGGGCGCGATGGCGTTGATCCCGGCAATGTTATGGATTGAGGGCGTGCCCGATATCGGAACGGCTCGGGCCACCTGGGCGATCCTATTTCTGGGGTTCATTCCGACGGCATTGGCCGCATTGATCAGGGTCGCCACCATCCGTTCGGCAGGCGCTGTTTTCATGACACTTGTGAATTACCAGGTTCCGCTCTGGTCGGTCATCTTTGGCGTGCTGATCCTGAACGAGGTGTTGCCGCTTCGGTTTTTTGCCGCACTTGGGCTGATCCTGACCGGTCTGGCGATTAGCCAATGGGGCAGTCTACGCCGCCTCCTGACGCGGAACACGTGACAAAATCAAGGCCGTGCGGGCACGTTCGATAAAATCAGCATGTTTGATGATAGAAAGGGAGGCCGCGGCCATCCCGAATTTAGTCTGCGCTGTGTGATCCGGTTTGGCAGGATCCCTGCGCCAGTAGCGGTCGTCCATGACATTATGCGACAGCATATCATGCGCGTCCTTTTCCCCGGTGCCCAATGTCCCCAGATTGTTGAAACCCCGAACCATGACACGCTTGACCTGCATCAGGTTGCACATGCGGCCTGACACGACCATGCTATGCGCTGGAAACTCTTTCGGTCCGGTGATCAAAACATCGCCCACTTCCGCCAGCTTGTACAAGCTGGCATTGTCCGCCACCGTCCGCGCCTCTTTGCAGAAGAGTTGCCCATAGGCCGCGTGAATTCCGTTTCCAAATCCACGGTCATGCACCGACCCATCCACACAATTTGCGCAATAGGCACGAAAGATGCGACTGACCGCCGCATTCGCTTCAGCGCCCGTGCAATTGAGGGCCATAAAGGCCCAGTGCATCATGGCCAGATGACAGCTATAGCCTACGCTGGCCGCAGCACCCCCGTTCGATTGATTATGCGTGATCGTTCCCGGATTTGGTGCGTATTGTGCCAGTACGGCAAGGTGTTGTGCGGTCATAGCAGCCCCCATGCAGATGCATCGCCAGATGGGGTTCACTACCAAATGAATGTCAAAGTGACTGTGTCTGTCGACACTAACCAGGTCAGACCGCCGCTTCGACCTCGGCCACGATCCCGTCGACGACCTGGCCCAACAGCCCGTCATCCTCGCATTCGGCCATCACGCGGATCAGCGGTTCGGTCCCGGATTTCCGGATCAAAAGCCGACCCTTGCCCTGCAAACGTACTTCTGCATCGGCAATGGATTTGCGCACCGTGTCCGCATTCAAAGGGTCCTGTCCCACTGCATAGCGTACGTTTCTGAGCATTTGCGGAACGGTTTCAAAACTCCGGCTCAGCTCGCTCGACTTGCGACCAGTCTCGACCATAGCCGCCAGAAACTGCAGCCCGGCCAGCAGACCGTCACCGGTGGTCGCGAAATCAGTCATCACGATATGACCCGACTGCTCACCACCCAGGTTCCAACCATTGGCCCGCATCGCTTCAACCACGTAGCGGTCACCGACGGCGGTGCGTTCCAGCCGCAACCCGCGCCCGTCCAGATAGCGCTCCAGACCAAGGTTCGACATCACCGTCGCGACAAGTGTGCCCCCGTTCAGCCGGTCCTGATCGGCCCAGCGCCCCGCCATCAAGGCCATGATCTGATCGCCATCGGCAACGGCGCCATTTTCGTCGAGGATCATCACTCGGTCCGCGTCACCGTCAAGGCAAATGCCAACATCGGCCCCTTCGTCTCGGATGGTCTGCGCGGCCAAGGCGGTGCTGGTCGAACCGCACCCATCGTTGATGTTATAGCCGTTCGGCGTGACACCCACGGGGATGACGGTTGCGCCCAGTTCCCACAAAACCTCCGGCGCCACCTTGTAGCCCGCGCCATTGGCGCAATCGATCACCACTTTCAGACCATCAAGGCGCATGCCCGCCGGAAAGGTGGATTTGACCCGTTCGGCATAACGGAAGCGCCCATCGTCGATCCGTTTCGCGCGCCCGATATTCTGCGCCTGTGCCGGTTCAATCTCACCCGCGATCAACTCTTCGATCTCGGCCTCAGCCTCATCCGATAGTTTGAACCCATCAGGGCCAAAAAACTTAATCCCGTTGTCATGATGCGGGTTGTGGCTGGCCGAAAGCATGATCCCCACATCGGCACGCATCGAGGTGGTCAGAAGGCCCACGGCAGGGGTGGGCACAGGCCCGAGCAGCAGCACGTTCATGCCCGTACTTGTCAGACCTGCCGTCAGCGCGTTTTCGAACATGTAACCCGACAAACGCGTGTCCTTGCCAATCACCACCCGGTGCACATTGGACCCGTCGCGCCGGAAATAGCGCCCGGCGGCCGCGCCCACCTTCAACACCATCTCTGCTGTCATGGGATAGGCATTTGCCTTGCCCCGCACCCCGTCGGTCCCGAAAAGCTTGCGTGTCATTGTCGCTGTGCCCCGCTGATTGCCTGTTCCAGGTCGAACGCCTGTTTGGTCTCGAATGTATCGTGGACCCGCAGGATTTGCACCCCCTGACGCAAGCCATGTAGGGCGACAGCGACAGATCCCCCTAGTCGGTCGGTTGCCGCATCGCCGCCGCCCAGCACGCTGATGAACAGCTTGCGCGATGCGCCCAGCAGGATCGGGCAGCCCAGCGCGTGAAATAACGCCAGCCCCCTCAAGAGTGCCAGATTATGCGCGACCTTTTTGCCGAAGCCGATACCTGGATCAACGATGATCTGGTCTCGGGCGATTCCCGCAGCCTCGGCCACTGCGATGCGGTCTTCGAGGAAGTCGTAAACATCGAGCAGTACGTCATCATAGCGCGGATCGGCCTGCATTGTTTTGGGATCACCTTGCGCATGCATCAGGCAAACCGGCAGACCGCCGTTGGCCGCCACATCAGCCAGACGCGGATCGAAGGTGAACGCCGCGACATCATTGATCAGGCTGGCCCCGGCGTTGACCGCTGCCTCGGCCACTGCCGCCTTGCGCGTGTCTATGGAAATGGCGACGTCGCTTGCGGCCCGCAACGCGCCAATAACCGGGGCGGTTCTGGCAACCTCCTCCGCCATATCAACCTCACCGGCGCCCGGGCGCGTGCTTTCCCCGCCAATATCGATGATATCCGCCCCCGCCGCAATCATCTGAGTGGCATGTGAAACGGCCAGATCAGGATCGGTGAACCGACCACCATCCGAAAAACTGTCTGGCGTGACATTCAGGATACCCATGATCCGTGGCTGATCCATGGAGAGACCGGCAATTGCGGCCCGCGGCGCTGTTAGTAAGGTTAGCACGGCGGCCGGTATATTCGCCGCTGGTACATGCTGCAAAGGCGCGCCGCGCTGATGCACAGCAACGTGGCTGAACCATGCCCAGCCGCCAGCGAGGGGCAGTGCATCAGCGGGCCGGTTTGGCCCGGTCTGCACCCATGGGCGATAATAACGCTTCATTGCAATGATGTGGCACTGACATCTGCCACACGCACCGGCATCGCCGCCTCTGGCGCATCGTCACCAATCACCAGCAATTCCATCGCTTCCATTTCAGCAGCGAACCATGCCACCAGCGCCACCGCGTCGCGCGGGCTGGCGGACGGGCCATCCACCGCATCCAGCACGATCTTGGACGGGGCCCAGATACATATCTGGCCGTTTTTCATCGCCCAATCCAACTCCGTCCTTGTACCAACCACCTTGCAGCGGCGGTCACGGGCGGCCAAAGTCCAGGCGTTTTGTTCAATGGCCAAAAGGTCGATCCGGCGTTGCGCCAGGGCATTGCCCGCCTGCGGCGCGGGCAATTCAGCAGCACCGACGCATAGGATCAGAGGTGCATCCATCGCCGCCAACTGATCAATCCAATCGCCCAAATGGGGTGCCGCGACAGCCGCATTGGACAGATAGACGACACGCGGATGCGGGGCCTCCACATGATCCTGCCCGGCCAGATGCACGCCATCGCGCGACCGCACGATCTCAACCCCTAAGGCAAAGGGACCGCGATCCAGCTTTTCGATCCGGACAAATACCCGCTCTGCCTGCGGTTCAAGAAGGATGCGTTCCGCCACCCGGGCGGCAAGTGTTTCCAACAGGTTCAGGCGTTCAGCCTCAAGCTCGATCCCGATCGCCTCGGTCACTTTGTCATAAGACAGGATGCGGTCTACATCATCGTCGATCGGGCCGCTCAGCGGCAGCACCTCGACCACCACGTTAAAGCGGACGCGCTGCAACTTGCCGCGTTCCTGCTGAAACGCACCAATCTCGACCTCGACGACATAATCGCGCAAAGAGATACGGTCGCATGGGGTCTGGCTGCTCGCCTCGGCCCGCTCGCTTGGATGGGCAAAGGCAAGGCGAATATCATCTGTCATGGCACGGTCCGAACGCGAAGATTACACGCGTTCGATACAAGTGACAGCAGGCCGGGGCAAGGAGGCAAGGCGACGCCGCAGCCCCGTTAAGCGACCCTAATTGGATGCAGTCCGCGTCGGTTTGCGGTAAAAGTAATGCGATCCGATGGACGCCGTGCGCGGATAGACACGCGCCCATGACGGGTTGACCGCCTTGGTGTGATAATGCGTGGCACCACCGGTCAGCGCGCGTGGGACACCATCGACCAGCAGACGGGCAACCTTGCCGACCCGTTCCCAGGCCCGTGGTTCGGCAATATTTTCGGCCAGACCGTCACAGGTATACGTAAACTGGCAGGCATAGCGTCGCCCGGTACCCTGATTGATCACCGCGCAAAGCGTATCGGGAAAAAGCTGGCTGTCGACCCGGTTCAGGATCACCTCGCCCACGGCAAACATGCCGCGCACGGATTCGCCGCGCGCCTCGAAATAAAGCGCCTCGGCCAGACATTCCCATTCGCTGTTGCCGTCGGCGGCAGGCTGCGAGGCCAGAAATGCACGATCATAGATCACACCGCTTTGGGTCTCAACGCCGCGCTCTTGCGCGGACGGCACGCTTGTCAAAGCGGCCAGACGGCTGTCAGGCACTACAGCAAGGGCCTGACGTTCTTGACCCAAAAGCGCGCCAAGGCGGCTGGCCAGAACCTCGTCTGCCGCAGCGGCAGACGCAAAACATGATAGAAGCGCCACAAGGAATGTGGCACGAAACGCCTTCATAATCATTATCCTTTTCCCACCCAGGAAAAGCGCGGAGGTAGCTCCCGCGCAAGCGATCGTGTCTTTAGGCGAAAGTGACGCTTACGTCTACCCCTAGGTCAGGACTGTCGCCGGACACGCAACAGCCCCCACGTTGCAAACAGGGATTGTCACCCAATATCGCGTAGGAAGGCGCATAAATGCCACAAAACCTTGGATTTTGTTAACTTACGACCCGATCCTGCAGCGCCAATTGTGCGGCGGTGAGTCGCGCAACAGGGACCCGGAAGGGTGAACATGACACGTAATCAAATCCATGTGTCCGGCAGAACGCGATGGCCGACCGGCTGCCTCCATGCTCGCCACAGATCGACAGGATCACGTCCTTGCGCCCCGCCCGACCCCGTTCAGCGCCCAGCGCAATCAACTCGCCCACCCCTTCGATGTCGAGCGTGTGAAACGGGTCTTCGGCATAGACCCCCTGTTGGACATAGGCCGACATGAAACGGCCCGCATCGTCGCGCGACAAGCCATAGGTCATCTGTGTCAGGTCATTGGTGCCAAAGGACAGAAATGCCGCATGTTCGGCGATATCCTGTGCACGCAAAGCCGCGCGAGGCGTTTCAACCATGACACCAAGGCGGTATTCGAATTCGGTTCTGGTTTCGGCCATCACCGCATTGGCCACCCCATCGACGCGGGCCTTGACCAGTTCGACCTCGCGCATGGCGCTGACCAGCGGGATCATGATCTCGACCGTGATCTCTGTACCGGATTTGATGACAGCGGCGATCGCCTCGAAAATCGCGCGGGCCTGCATGTCGTAGATTTCCGGGATGGCGATACCCAGCCGGACGCCACGCATCCCCAGCATCGGGTTATATTCGCTCAATGCCTCGACCCGGGCGGTCGCCTCGTGGAGCGGTACATCCATCTGCCCCGCCAGATCACGCAGCCCGGCCTTGTCCGATGGCAGAAACTCGTGCAGCGGCGGATCGAACAGGCGCACGCAGACATTGCGCCCCTGCATGATCTCGAACAAGGCACGGAAATCGGCGCGCTGCATGGGCAACAACCGGTCCAGCACAGCGCGTCTGTCATCGCCACCTTCGGCAAAGATCATCTCGCGCATGACGCGCAGGCGCTCACCTTCAAAGAACATATGCTCGGTCCGGCAGAGGCCGATCCCTTCGGCGGCAAAGTTGCGCGCAGTCTGCGCATCCGCAGGTGTGTCGGCATTGGCACGCACGCCGATATCACGGAATTCATCGGCCCATTGCAGCAGGGTCTGAAAGGCATCGTCCAATGCGGCCTCCAGCATCGGTGGCTCGCCCGCAAGGATCTGGCCCGTTGTGCCATCGACCGTAATCGTATCGCCTGCAGCAAAGCGGCGGCCATTGGGCGCAATGACCTGCCGCTTTTTGAAATCGATCGACAGGTCCGACGCACCCACAACGCAAGGCACACCCAGCCCGCGGCCGATCACAGCGGCATGGCTGGTGACACCACCGCGCATGGTCAGTACAGCCTGGGCCGCATGCATACCGCGGATATCCTCTGGCGTCGTCTCGCGCCGGACCAGCACACAGGCCTCACCCCGTGCAGCACTTGCCTGCGCCTCATTCGCGGTCAGCACGATCCGACCCGTTGCCGCACCCGGACTGGCGGCAATGCCCCGCACGATCAGATCGCGCTTAGCCAGCGGATCAATCTGACGATGCAGCAATTCCGACAGGGCCGCAGGTTCCACCCGCAACACTGCCTCTTCGCGCGGGATCATCTCGTCCTCGGCCAATGCGACCGCAATCCGGACGGAGGCGCGGGAGGACCGCTGTACGCGGACCGCATCCAGAATATGCAGATTGCCGTTTTCAATCGTGAATTCGACCTGCATTTCCTCGCGCAGGTAGCCGCGGCAGATATCGCGCAACGCAACCAGTTCGGCAAACGCATCCGGACACAGGTCTTCCAATGATGGACCACGGGGATCACGGGTCAGATAAATGGCCCCCTCCGCCGCGCCCAGCGCCTCGCGCCCCTGGCTTTGGCTCATATAGCGGCCGGTGATCTGGGGCACGCCGGTCGTGCTATCCACATACTGGATCACGCCGGACCCACATTCGCCCTGCCCCACGCCCAGCGCCATCGCCTGCACCACCAGACCAAGGCCCGCATCCTGCGGCGCGCCCTTGGCCTGACGCAACAGGCGGGCTGTGGTGCCATCCCAAGCGCGGGCCATGGATCGCAATACTTGCGTCAGTTGAACCGCCGGATCCTGCGGGAACTGCTCGTCCGTCTCAGCCTCGTAAGTGTCCAGCATGGCCTTCAGGCTCAGCCTGTCGGGCACATCGGGCAGGTAAAACTCATCCGGGTCCAGCCGCGCAACGTGGATCGCATAAGCCTGCACAAAACGCAGATACATGGCCGAGGCCGCCCATTCGCCCATCGTCTCGCACATGGCGTCGTGGCGGGCGTCGTTCATCCCGATGTTGAGAATCGCACTGGGGCCGCCCCAATCGGGGTCCTGACTGGACGGGCGTACCGATAATAGCGGCTGCGGCCCAAAAGGTGCCATCAAGGCATCCATATCCACCGATTGCCCGCGTGCGATCTGCTGTACGGCATCAAATGACAAGGCAACCGTCACCGGAACCGGCATCTCCAGCCGGATCAGACGCTGCAGACATTTCGCCCGCCCACCATGCACCGACGCGTGCATCGCGGCGGTTGGGGTGATCAGCGTCAGCTGCTTATATGTCGACTGTTGCTGCACTGCGGCACCGTTTATTGTTCAGGTGCAGCATAGGCGATAAAACGATGACCTGTATAGGAAAGTTTCCCTGACTTTCGTCTAGCCTTCGATTTGCGTAAGATCGGCGACGCTCAGGCAGATATTCCTGATGCGCGACAACAGGTTAAGCCTGTTGCGACGCAATATCTGGCTATCGGCGTTGACTTGCACATCGGTGAAGAATTGGTCAATCGGCCGGCGAAGTGCTGCCATAGCAGTCATCGCTGTGCTGAAATCCTCAGCTTTCATAGCCGGTGCGATCTTTGCATCTGCAGCATCAAGAGCGGCAAACAGCGCCTTCTCGGCGGGTTCTTCGGCGTATTTCACATCCGCCCCATAGGAGTATTCAACGCCATCCTTTTCCTCGGCTTGGGTCAGGATGTTATTGGCACGTTTGAACCCTTGGATCAGGTTTTCACCGTCATCGGTGGCCAGCACGGCAGCCAAAGCCTCTGCCCGTTTGACGAGCAAGGTCAGATCATCATTGCCGGGCATTGCAATGCAGGCGTCGATGATATCGTGGCGGATGCCTTTGTCTTTGAGGAAAACTTTGAGACGGTCGTGAAAGAACGAGAGCAGGTCGCGTGTCGCCTCATCTGCATTGAACATTGCGCCTGCAGAGTTCTTGATGGCTGATTTCAAGTCTGCTGCGACTGGTTCCCCGTTGTCCCAATCCGCATCAACTGAGTTTGTAGCTCTTTGCTTTAGAGCTTCTTTTGCTGCATTTGCACCAAATGAGCGAGCGCTTGTGAATGCAACATCTGACAATGGAATCCGTCTCTCATTCTCCAAAACCAACCGAATAACCCCCAACGCAGCCCTGCGCAGCGCAAACGGGTCCTTGCTCCCGGTCGGTTTCTCGTCAATCGCCCAGAACCCGGTCAGGGTGTCGATCTTGTCCGCCAGCGCCACGGCGATGGACACCGGCGCTGTCGGTACCTCGTCTGAGGGCCCCAACGGTTGCCAATGCTCTTCACAGGCCTCGGGCACACCTTCATCATGCCCGGCAGCTTCTGCGTAGTAGCGGCCCATCAACCCCTGCAATTCAGGAAACTCATAGACCATTTCAGACGCCAGATCAGCTTTGCAGATCCGCGCAGCCTCGGTCGCCAGATCAGGCATCGCGCCCACACTTGGCGCAATCTCCCGCGCCAGGGCTTCGATCCGTTTGATCCTGTCCGTTTGCGACCCCAGCTTGTTGTGGAACGTCACATCGGCCAACGGCGCCGCCATCCCTTCAAGCCCCTTGGTCTTGACCGTGCGCAGATCATTTTCCCAAAAGAACTTCGCGTCGGCCAACCGGGCCGCCAACACTTTCTGATTGCCCGCCAGAATGGTCACACCATTGTCGGCGGTTTCCATATTCGCCACTGTGACAAACCGTTCAATCCGCCCTGTCTTGGGGTTGCGGACGGAAAAGAATTTCTGATGTTCTTTCATCGACGTCTGCAGCACCTCTGGCGGCAGGCCCAGAAAATCTTCGTCGATCCTGCCAAGCAGGACGACCGGCCACTCGACCAGCCCGGATACCTCAGCCAGCAACCCGCGATCCTCGACCACCTCAAGACCCTGCGCAAAAGCCTGATTTGTGGCCTCTGCCCAAATCGCCTCGGCCCGTTCATCGGCGCGCAGGACGACATTGGCGCGCTTCAGCTTTGCCTCGTAATCATCGAAAGACGTGACAGAAAAAGGATCGGGCGCCATGAAACGATGCCCGCGTGTGGTATTGCCCGATACGATGCCATCCACATCCAGCGGCACGACCTCGGCCCCGGCCTCATCCACCAGAATGCACAGGATCGCGTGCAGCGGACGTACCCATTTCAGCGGGCCATCACCCCAGCGCATTGATTTGGGCCAAGGGAAGTGGCGGATCGTGGCCTCAAGCACTTCGGCGATGATATCCGCCGCCATCCGCCCTGGTTTTTCGATGACGGCAAAATAGACCTGCCCTTTCTTGTCATCGCGCACCTCAAGGTCTTCGCGGGCCACCCCCGCCCCGCGCAAAAACCCCTCGACAGCCTTATCCGGCGCGCCGACCTTTGGCCCGCGCCGTTCCTCGCGCACAGGCTTGCTTTCGCCCGTCAGCCCCTCAACCGACAGGGTCAGGCGGCGCGGTGTCGAGAAAGCAGCCGCCCCCGCATAGGTCAGTCCGACCTCGACCAAGCCATCTGTCACGAGTTTCTTCAGGTCCTCAGCCGCGCGGGTCTGCATGCGCGCAGGGATTTCCTCGGAAAAAAGTTCAATCAGAAGATCGGGCATCAATCGGTGCTTTCTGGTCTGGCCGGGCAGCCTTCGGGGACAGGGTTGCCGTCAAAGACAACCTCGCCACATTCATTGATCTGGTGCCAGGCATAGGCCCGGCCATCGGGATAGACGGCCACGATACGGTCGATCCCGTAGTGGATATTTTCGACGCCAAGAAAGGCAATCGCCTCACCTTGCAGGTCAGCGCCAATCTGCTCTGCATCGAAACAGTCGAACCAACCGGGGGCCGTGCGTGGTTCCGCATCGTCACGGATCACGAAGGTTTCGGTCAGCGTGGCCAGGCTCAGCGGCGTGGTGAAGCAAGCGCGATAGCGGATTGGGCTGCTGTCAGCATCGATCGCCTGAAAGTTGTCAAACAGAATCGGCTCTGCCTCGCCGGTGACCAGATTGATCAGGCGGACATCAGCATTTTCCGCCTGCACCTGGGTGTAGTAGGCATAGACCTGTTGGTAATAAAGCAACGCACCTGCGGTGACAGCCAGCATAAGAATTCCCACAATTGCGATACGTGCCATCAGGCGGCAGCCCCAGCCGCTTCGGTCTGCACGAATGCGTCCGCGCAGGCCTTGGCAAGCGCCCGGACCCGCCCGATATAGGCCTGCCGTTCAGTGACCGAGATCACGCCGCGCGCGTCCAGCAGGTTGAAAACATGGGACGCCTTGATGCATTGGTCATAGGCCGGGTGGGCCATGATGATCCGCAGGCCCGTCTTTGGATCCTCGGCGGGTTCGTCCAAAATCCGCTGGCATTCGGCCTCAGCATCCTTGAAATGCTGGAGCAGCACATCTGTATCGGCCACGTCAAAGTTCCAGCGGGCGTATTCCTGTTCGGTCTGCTTGAAGATATCGCCATAGCTGAGCGCAATGGGTGTCTGGGGGTCGTTGAACGGCATATCCATGACGTGATCGACGCCCAAAACATACATCGCGAGACGTTCCAACCCATAGGTCAACTCGCCCGAGACAGGCTTGCAATCATGCCCGCCGACCTGCTGGAAATAGGTGAACTGGCTGACTTCCATGCCGTCGCACCAGACCTCCCACCCCAGGCCCCAGGCACCCAGCGTCGGGCTTTCCCAGTCATCCTCGACAAAGCGGATATCGTGCATCGTGGCATCAATCCCGATCGCCTCAAGCGAACCAAGATAAAGCTCCTGCATCTCGGGTGGGGACGGTTTGATCAGGACCTGAAACTGATAATAATGCTGCAAACGGTTTGGGTTTTCGCCATAACGGCCATCTGTTGGGCGGCGGGAGGGCTGCACATAGGCCACTGCCCAAGGCTTGCTGCCCAGCGCGCGCAGGGTCGTGGCGGGGTGAAAGGTGCCTGCCCCCACTTCCATATCGTAGGGCTGCAGGATCGCGCAGCCCTTGCTGGCCCAATAGGCCTGAAGCCGCAGGATGATTTCCTGAAAACTGCGTGGTTTTTCCGCCATCTTAACCCTCGTCTGCGATTAGGCGTTCAATAGGGCCCCGGGCGACAAGGGTCAATTGGGCAACGGGTTGCGACTTATTGGGCAGATTGCGTAGAATTTACCGCGCTTACTCTTGCGTCTTGGGCAAGACGGGGCCAGTCAGTTGACACCACTCAACACGGTATTGGGACATCGATGGTCAGAGCACTTGCGATTATCATTTTTTCACTGGGGATGACGGTATCGGCAGCCGCGCAGGACAATTTCTGGGTCCAGATCGAAGCACGGCAGACACTGACAGGCGCGCAGGACCGCGCGCGCGAATATGCACGTCGTCTGGATGACGTGGCCGGGTTCTACCTGGGCGATGGTTTCTACGGCATCTTCATCGGTCCGTTCAACGAACGCGGGGCCGAAACGGCACTGGCCAGCCTTCTGGGCCGAGGTGCTGTCCCACCCGACAGCTTTGTCAAGAATGGTCAATTCTTCAAGCAGCAGTTCTGGCCCATCGGGGGCAGTGCCGCGCGCACGCCGGTCCAGCCACCAGCCGACCCTGTGATCGCACCCCCAGCAACCACCGATACTGCGATCCCGACCGATCCGTTTGACGCACCAGATGAGACGCCGCAGGAGGCCCGCGCATCCGAGGCTGCCCTGGCGCGCGAAGACCGCGAGGCATTGCAGAAAGCGCTGCAATGGGCGGGTTTCTATGACGCGGCGATTGATGGATCGTTCGGCCGTGGCACACGCGGGGCCATGCAGGCCTGGCAGACAGCCAACAACCAGGAACCTACCGGCGTTCTGACGACGCGCCAGCGGGCCCTATTGTTTGAACAATACAACAGCGTTCTGGAAGGGCTGAACATGCGTCTGGTGCGCGATGACGCATCCGGCATCCAGATGCGGATCCCCACCGATGTGGTGGCCTTTACCGAATACAAACCGCCCTTCGTGCGCTTTGACGCGAGCGGCGATGTCCCTCAGGCGCAGGTGCTTTTCATCAGTCAGGAAGGCGATGAGGGGAAAATGGTCGGCCTTTATGAGGTGTTCCAGATCCTCGACATTGTGCCGCCCGACGGACCACGCAGCCGTGGCCGCGACGGCTTTGTCATTGAGGGGATCGGTCGGGGTATCCATTCCTATACAAGCGTGACATTGCAGGACAACGCGATCAAAGGGTTCACGCTGGTCTGGCCGCTCGGCGACGACCAGCGCCGCCTGCGCGTGATCGAAGAAATGGAAGCAAGCTTTGAACGCCTGCCCGGTGTGCTTGACCCCAATATCGCGCCCCCAGGCGAGGATCAGGCGATTGACATGGTGGCAGGGCTATCCGTGCGCCAACCGCGTCTGTCACGCTCTGGCTTTTTCGTGTCGGATGATGGGGTCGTGGTGACAACGCCGGAGGCCGTGCAAAGCTGCGAACGCATCACCTTTGACCGCGAAGACGACGCGGAGGTCGTGTTCACAGACGATGACCTTGGTATTGCCGTGTTGCGTCCACTGGGCGATCTTGCCCCGCTGAATGTGGCGCGTTTCCTGACAGCGGTGCCGCGCCTGCAGGACCAGATCGCGGTGGCGGGTTACCCGTTCAACGGCGTGCTCAGCGCGCCGACACTGACATTCGGTCAGGTCGTTGATATTCGCGGCCTTGATGGCGACAATCGGATCAAACGCCTGTCGATCCTGCCCCAGCAAGGGGATGCCGGTGGGCCCATCTTTGACGATGCGGGCCTTGTGATCGGCATGTTGAAGCCCCGTGCAGACGGCGCCACCCAGGTCTTGCCACCCGAGGTGAATTTTTCGCTGGATACTGAGCAGATTGTCGATGTGCTAACGGCGCAGGGCGTGACACCGCAATTGGCCGAAGCATCGAGCCCTATATCACCCGTGGCGCTGACGCGCCGGGCAGCGGACATCACTGTGCTGGTCAGCTGCTGGTAGGTCTGCCTTCACTTCAGCGCGATATCTGACTTTACATGAATGATCGTTGGCCCATCTGCCGCCAGCGCATCCTTGATCGCCTGCTGAAACGCCGCCAGATCAGTCGGCGCGGCTGAAGCGGCCCCATACGCCTCTGCCAATTTGCAGAAATCCGGGTTGCGCTGCACGACAGCGTTTGGGGCAATCTGGGCGCGGACCATACTGTCCTCAATCTCACCCAGCTTGCCATTATCCCAGATGATTATGGGCAGGGTCAGACCAAGTTCGACAGCCACGGCGAGTTCCTGCACAGTGTACTGAAAACCATAATCGCCAAGAATCGCAATGACAGGCTGATCCCCCACCCCGATCTTACCACCAATCGCTGCGGGGAGTGCGTAGCCCAGTGTGCCAAAGCCGTAAGGGTGGTGCCAATGAGCCGGGCGATCCATGGGGTAGACCTCTTTCGCGGCATAGGCGAATTGGGTCATGTCGGAATAGATCATGGTGTCGGTCGGGAGCGCCTCTTTCAAGGCGGCGGCGACAGGCACGATACCGGGGCGTTCAGCGTCAATTTCAGCGCGCCACTTGGTCTTCGCGTTCAGGACTTCCTGATGAGACCAATTTGAATTGAACATTTCTTCGGTTAACTCTCTCGCTAATGCCCGCATGAATGAGGAGGCGTCACAAAGAACACCAACCTGACTGCCCTGCTCGTCGTTCAAAACAGCCGGGTCAATGTCGACGCGCATCATCGGAGCACGATGGCCAAGTTTGGTACGCCACAGATCAACTTCACTTAAGGACGTCCCAACTGCTATCACACAGTCCGCTGACGCGATCACATCAGCGCTACCGGCGCGCGCCAAAAAAGCACCGAAATGGAGTGGATCGTCAGCCGCGATTAAGCCCCGACCTGCATACGTTGTGAAGCTGGCCGCACCAACTTTTGTGACGACGTCACGTGCTGCGGCAGCTAGCCACAAACCGCCTCCAAATATGAAAAGTGGCCTTTTTGAGCTCTTAAGGTATCGGACTGCAACGCCCACACCATAAGACGCCTCAACTGGTCCCTCGGCCATAGCCCACATCTGGTCCGGCGGCTCTGCAATGGCCTCAAGCGCAGCAATCGGCACCTGAATATGCTTGGGCCGAGGCCTCAAACTTCCGAATTCTTGAAAGGCTCGGTTGATCAACCCATACGCCGCCTCTGCTGTCCGCGCCGTCTCGGACCAGTCACACACAGCCCGCGCCGCCCCTTCCTGATCTTTCATCTGGTGCAGTTGACCACGCTTGGCCGCCGTTTCATCCAGACAGCTTGAAATCACCAGCATCGGCACGCTGTCGGAATAGGCCTGCCCCATCGGCGTCATGATGTTGCACAGACCCGGCCCCGTGATCACATAGGCCACCCCCGGCTTGCCTGTCGCCCGCGTATAGCCGTCAGCCATGAACCCTGCGCCTTGTTCGTGGCGGGCCAGAACGTGGGTGATCCCGGCCTCTTCGATCCCGCGATACATTTCCTGATTATGCACGCCGGGGATGCCGAAAATCACGTCGACCCCGCGATCCTTCAGCATATGGGAAATCTGGGCGCCAAGGGGCCGTTCGGTCATCAGTTTCTCCAGAATTTGATGGATAAGATGGTCAGGACCACCATGATCTCCAAGCGCCCCACGAACATCGCGATCGCCAGGATCCATTTGGCGGTGTCGTTGATATTGGCGTAGTTGCCTGCCGGGCCAATCTCCAACCCCAGACCGGGGCCGATATTGGCAATCGCTGCGGCCGCACCGGACACGGATGTGATGAAATCAAGACCGGTCATCCCCAGCAGCACCGACGTGATGCCGAGCGACAGGATGAACGCCACCAGAAACGCGATGACCGAGTTCATCACATCATCGCTGATCGGGCGGCCATCATAGCGGGGCGTGAAAATGCCGTGGGGGGAATGGATCTGGCGGATCTGACTTTTGACAGCGGCAAACAACAATTGATAGCGAAAAACCTTGACGGAACAGGATGTTGAGCCCGCGCAACCGCCGATCAACCCGATGAAAAAGAACATCGCCACCGGAAAGGTGCCCCAGCCCATATAGTCGGCGCTGGCATAACCGGTGCCTGTCATGATTGAGGTGACGTTAAACAGCGCATCGCGAAATGTACCCTCGGTCACCGCCCCGCCCCGGCCCCACAGCCAGGACGCCACCAGCAGAACGCTGAACGCCAGCGTCAGCATAAATCCCCTGATCTGCCTGTCCCGAAACAAGGGCTGCGCTGTGCCTGCCAGAAGCTGCACAAATCGCACAAAGGGAAGGGCCGCGAGGATCATGAAGACAATCGCCACATAATGCACACCGGCCCCGAAAATACCGAACGAGGCATCGTAATTGGCCATCCCGCCGGTGGACACGGTGGTCATGGAATGCACCATGGCGTCGAACGGATTCATCCCGGTCGCTGAATAGGCCAGCGCGCAGGCAATGGTCAGCCCTACATAGATCACCGAAATCCGGCTTGCGATCTCACCGGCGCGAGGCAGGATTTTTCCTGAAGTATCAAAGCCTTCGGATCGGAAGATCTGCATCCCCCCGACCCGCAGTTCCGGCAGGAAAACCATCGCCACAACGACAATCCCGACCCCGCCCAGCCATTGCAGGATGCCGCGCCACAGCTGCAGACCGTCAGGTAGGTTTTCCAGCCCGCGCAGGGCGGTCGCACCGGTGGTGGTCAGGCCTGACATCGCCTCGAAAAACGCATCGGTAAATGACGCCTCCGTCGCGCCAAGAACAAAGGGGATCGCGCCAAAAACAGGCAGCGTCAGCCACACCAGCGAGGTCAGCAGAAAGGTCTGGCGCAAGGAAAGGCCCGCCGTCACCCCGTTGGCGCAAGCGATGGCCATCAGCCCGCCGGTCAGGACCGTGATGACCGCGCTTTCGAAGAAGACGAACCAGTGATCGTTGCCCGCCAGCAGGTCGGCCACCAGCGGGGCCAGCATGGTGAGCCCAAGCGACGCCACAAGCAGACCGATGACATATCCCACTGGGCGCAAATCAACCATGCCGCAGGGTTGGCCCGACCGATGGGCGGTGTCAAGAACTGGCGGGGCGCGCAACGTTCGGTGGGAGCGCCGGGGTCACGCAACACCGGTCATCGGCCGGAAGGTGACCAATCATCGTTAACGCAAGGTTTTGCTGGCCCAATGGCCGGTCGGCGTCGCGTCGGCAAAACGTCGGACTTGCATCGGACCCCACAGCGGCAATCTAAGCCCCTTAACGCAGCGTACGGTGCAAATGTGAACGTGGTGTTAAGGTTTGTTTCGCGTTTGATCCTGAGGATACGAATGGCTGCAACGAGCCCAAAGTGCTCGATGCTGCGACATGCATCAACGACGGTTACTAACTATAGCTGCCTACCGCTCGTCGTTGATCTCAATTCCGAGTTCGCCCATGAACACCATAACATCTTCAATTTCATCTGGCGAAATCTCTGCTTGCTCCAACAAGGCTGCTAACTGTTCACGATTGAGATCGTTGCTTCCGCCCGAACGTCGTAATGCCGTATGAACGGCAGCTGCGATTGCGCTCTCGGGTATGTTGACCGCCAATTCGTCAGCGCTTTCACGGAAATCTTCGTCTGGATGGTGAAGCAGTTTTTCTACATCATCCGACCAAAGCTCTAGCTCGCCAGTCTCATGGTTGCAAAATACAAACTTTCGCGCAATGCCACTTTGATCTGGAGCCAAGAGTACAGAATCACCGCAACCATTTTCTAGGGCCAGAAACGCTTTCTCGGTGTACTCCCAACCATCGGCGTCGTTGTCCCAACTGCGCAGTTCTGACATTTCTTTTCCTTGCTGATCGGCAAAGAGCGCAGCGCCATCGGGGTTTGAAGACAGCCTAAAGATGGGATCTGCCCCGACACCGTCGGGTGGTGCAAATCGTACTTCCCCTTCATTTATAAGCAACTCACGAAGTCTTTCGGGAAGACTAGAACCAACGACTGTCTCTGCTATTTCGATCGCCGCACGTCGCGCATCTTTATCCATTTCATTTCCTCTAGCTACACTAGAACCGTCGACTAAGGCATGAGGCAGAGCGGTTGTTAGTGCAAGCTTTGATCACAACGCGCAAACCGGCCTTGATAAAAGACCAAATTTCCCGCGTTTCAGATTTCCAAAGCATCTGGAGGCAAGACCAAAAGTGGTATCGCTGCCGCATTCGTCTTTTCGCGACGTTGAAAAAGGTACAAAGCAGACTTTCAAACTAGTGATGCCAAATTCACTTCGTCCCGCAAAGCAACAACCTCAACCGGCGGATTACGGCGTTTGTCTTGGTGACTTGGGCAGCCGTAACACTGACGGCACGCCGCCAAACCCGGTCACATCTGTTCGTTTCGGGGAAAAAGCGCTTGAATGCGCCCATTCGGCCTGCCCTCTCTTTTCGAATTGAACTATTTTAGCTGAGACTGTGAGCGAGGGATCAAGGCAGGCGCCGCCCGGAGTTCACAACTTCTCTATTGCAGGTCCATGTCGATGTCACATCCTTACCGAACGCTTCCACCTCGTGCCTTCTGGCGCAGCGGCACGACGCCCGATAGTGATGGTTTGATCCCTGATCTTTATATCCCTAAGTTCCCCATTGATGCCGCGACCCGCATAGCAACCGCAGGTAGTTGTTTCGCCCAGCATATCGGGCGTGCCTTGCGCGGCGCGGATTGCGCGTTTCAGGATGTGGAGCCGCCGCTGCGCCGTATGCCCGCCGATATTGCCCATCGGTTTGGCTATGGCATCTATAGCGCCCGCTACGGCAATATCTACACCACCCGGCAATTGCGCGAGCTTCTGCAGGAGGTCGAAAACGGCACCCCTGATCCCAAGCTTGTCTGGCAACGCGATGACCGCTTCTTTGATGCGCTGCGTCCCGGGGTGGAACCGGAGGGGCTGGCATCAGCCAGCGATGTGATGGATCATCGCCGTTTCCACCTGAACCGTGTCGCACAGCTTCTGGGGCAGACGGATGTGTTCGTTTTCACGCTGGGGCTGATGGAGGCGTGGATTGATGGCCCGACAGGCCGCACCCTGCCTGTTTGCCCGGGTGTCATTGCGGGCCGTTTCGATCCGGACCAGCACCGGCTTCACAGCTTCACATATGCCGAGATCATTGATGACCTGATCCAGATCAGCGCCATTCTGCGTCAATTCCAGCCTGATATGCGGATTATTCTGACCGTCTCGCCGGTGCCGTTGACGGCAACAGCGCAGGATTTGCACGTATTGACAGCCACGACCGGGGCCAAGGCCACCTTGCGCGCGGCAGCGGGTCAGTTTGTGCAGGGCGACCCGATGGCAGACTACTTTCCGGCTTATGAGATCGTCACCTCTGCTGTGGCGGGCGGGCCGTGGTTTGGGCCCGACCAGCGCAGTGTCTCACCCGCTGGCGTCGACCGTGTGATGCGCAGTTTTCTTCGGGCGCATGGGCTGTCCACCGCACCGGCAGAGGGAGCCGATGATGAGGCCCCCGAAGCGGAAGATCATTGCGAAGACATCCTGCTGCAGGCCTTCGCCCCATGATGCGGCTTTGCCTGTTTGGCACATCACACCTTGCGGCGTTGCGGATGGCCTATCGGGCAGAACCTGACCGGTGGCCGGAGTTTGAGATCACCTTTGTCGGGGCGACCGGGGCGAAGCTTCTGGATCACGTCATCAATGATGGCGTCATGACCCCCACCAGCCCCGAATTGCAGCGCAATTTCCAGTTGATGGCTGGCGTGAAGGCACTTGATCTGCGCCAGTTTGATGCATTTGCCCTGTCAGGCTGCCAGATCGGCCCGCATATGATCGGGCATATCTACGGTCAGGCCCGGTGGTTGGGTCTGCCGTCCCTACAAAAGACGGGCATTCCCCCCAATCCCCACTGGTCATTGATGTCGGAAACCGCCATTGACGCCGTTTTGCAGCATCGCATCATGCACAGTATCGCCGGGGTTCTGTCGCCGCAGCTTTCCGGGGCGTTGGAAAAACCGGTTTTGGTGGCCAGTTCGCCCCGTCCGGATGAAACGCTGATGACTTTGCAAAAGCACAAGCTGATCGCCCAGAAACGCGCCGTGCGGCAGGGGGATGCGGCGCATCTGTCAGACCGGTATGACGGGCTGGCGTGGGATTGTTTTCGCAGTAGTGGTGTCGATTACCTGCCCCAGCCGCCGCACACGATCAAGGACCACATGCTGACGCGGTCAATCTATATGGAAGGGGCTGTCAAACTGACCCCGCGCGGGGTGTTTGCGCAGCCTGACAATGACATCATGCATGGCAACGCCGCTTATGGCGCTGCTGTGCTTGATCAGATCACAGTGGCCCTATCCGACGTGGAAGAGTGACGCGAAAAGACGCGGGTCCAGGCTTTCGGCGGCAAAAGTCTCGCCCTCTGTCAGGACCGACACGGCGTCATGGCTGTGCAGGCTTTCCTGATGGCTGGCGATCACGCGGAAATCGGACACGCGTGGATCAAGCTGCAATTGCTGGGTGAACAGCCGTGCCGCGTCTTCGACAAAGATCGGGTTGGCGGCGTTGAGTTCGGCAAAGGCCTGTTCATCCTCGCGCTTGACCATGACTTGCGTTTCGGTTGGCACGGCGGTGCGTGCCCGGTCGATCAGATCCTCGAACCACATCAGCCCGCCGCTGTCATCCAGCAGCACCGAAATACGCGCAACCGACCGCTGCGAATGCGGGGTGGCCAACTGGCCGCGGAATTGACGTGCATGTTCGCTGAGCTCCAGCGAGCATGGGCAGGTCGAGGAATAGACGTAGTCCAGATGGACGATTTTCTTGCGCACGCCCGCGCTTTCGACCAGTTCCAGCGCGATATCGTAATACTGATAGCCTGACAGACCAGACCGCAGGCTGTCCACCTTCATCGGGAAGCTGAACCGCATCTGAATGCGGGCATCAAAGCTTTCCAGATCGGATTTGTAGGCATCCAGCGCCCGCTCGATCACTTCAAAGCTGAACGTTTCCTCGGCATGTTTGTAGAATGTCCGCATGATGCGGGACATGTTGATGCCCTTCTTTTCCGCCTCAAGCGACACGGTGCCGGTGACGGATGTTTCCAGCGTCAGGTCGCCATTGTCGCGGGTGTGAAAACGGATCGGCAAGCGGAAATTGCTGATACCGACATGCTGGATCTGCTGCTTGGCCCCGCGGATCAGGCTGCTGGGGCCATTCTGCAGGTCGGGCATCGACGCTTTGTAAGCGTCGTCCACTTCGAACGCATCCGGATAGGCACGGGCCAGGGCCGGATAATTCGATACTTCCTGCCCCGGGATCAGGCGGGACACAAGCGGGTCAAGCGTCGCAACTTCCTCGGCAGTGACGTCGCCGGCCCATTTGCGCAGAAGGGCCAGGGCTGCTTCTGCTTCTTCCCGCGTCGGCTCGCGGTCCATATCGCGTGAATGGATGTTCATCGGAGGGCCCTCCTCTGCTACGTCAGGACCCAATAGATGGGCCTCATCGTCGGCTTTTCCAACGATATCTTCGTAGATACGCAAAAAAGATGGGCGCGGATCATTCATCGGATTGCTCCTGCTTGCATCGGATCCCTCGCTTTTTACAACAAAAACAGCACATTTGCGCGCTGCCCCGGTCCATTCTTGCACCAACCGGCCCGCAAAACAAATCCGGCAGTTCTTAACCGATTTGACCGATAGCCGCGCGCAAATCCGCCAGCAGGTCATCGGGGTCTTCCAATCCGACGCTCAGCCGGACCAGACCGGGGGTGATTCCAAGCATGGCCTTTGTGTCGTCCGGCAACCGTTGGTGGGTTGTCGTGGCCGGGTGGGTTGCGATGGATTTGGCATCGCCGAGGTTGTTAGAGATCGTCACAATTTCCAACGCGTTCAACAGCTTGAAGGCCGCTTCTTGTGTGCCCGCATCGATGGACAGCACAGTTCCACCCGCCCCCATCTGCGCCTTTGTCAGCGCGTTCTGCGGGTGGCTGGCAAGCCCCGGATAGATCACGTTGGTCAGCGTCCCGTCAGCCTCCAGCGCGCTGGCCAGCTTCTGCGCGGTGTCGGCCTGTGCCCGCACGCGTAGTTCGATAGTTTCCAGACCTTTGAGCATCATCCATGCCGTAAACGGCGACATCGAACCGCCCGTATGTTTCATGTAAGGTTCGACCGTGCCACGGATGAATTCGCGGGTTGCAAGGATCACACCGCCAAGGGCACGGCCTTGCCCGTCGATATGTTTGGTGGCCGAATAGACCACCACGTCAGCCCCTTGCGCGATGGCGTCGGAAAACACGGGCGTGGCAAAGACATTGTCGACGATGACCGTCGCCCCGACCGCATTGGCCAGTTTGGATACGGCAGTGATATCAATCACTTCCAGCGTGGGGTTGGATATGCTTTCAAAGAATACCGCCTTGGTATCAGGTCGGATCGCCTGTTCCCAAGCTTCCAGATCGGTGCCGTCGACAAAGGTTACCTCGACCCCGTAGCGGGTCAGCACTTCCTCGAGGATGTAAAGACAGGACCCGAACAGGGCCCGGGCCGAGACGACATGATCACCCGCCCGCAGCATCGAGGTCAGCGCGCCGTTGACAGCGGCCATGCCAGAGGCGGTGGCAAACCCGGCTTCGGCCCCTTCGAGGGCTGCGATCCGGTCTTCGAACATGGCGATTGTGGGGTTGCCGTAGCGGGCATAGATAAACTCATCCTCGCCCGCCTCAATAAAGCGCGCCTCCGCATCCTCGGCAGTGTCATAGACGAAACCTTGCGTCAGATAGATCGCTTCGCTCACCTCATTATACTGGCTGCGTCTGATCCCTGCATGGACCGCCTTGGTCCTTTTTTTCCACGTCTTCATGTCGTTCCCTCGCGCCTTGCGCGCATCAAAAAACCCCGACACCGGGAAAAGGTATCGGGGTTGAAAACCCGCAATCCTCTTTAGCAGCATATTTAACGTGGCCCGCAATCCGGTAACAAATCGCCACGCCAGATGGCATACGCCCCGGTCGCGCTGGCGTCAATCCTCCAATGCGCCGATGGCCCCACGTGCCATCATGCGGGCGACGGACCCCCAACCGGCAAAATTCGCCGCCATGAAAACGGTGTGGTCTGTTCCCGGCACGAAGCCTGCGGTCGCGTACCACATCGTGTTGGACCCGTCATGGGCCAGCCACCCTTGCGGGGTTTCCATCCAGCCCATCGCATAGCGGTCACCTACCGGTGTTTGCAGCCGCGCCCAGTTGTCGGCTGTCAGGAAATCCGGATCCCGCGACGCATGCGCCTGCAGATATGTCAGCATATCCGCGACATTGACATGCACCGTCCCTGCCGGGCCCAGCGCCGGGATGTTGTCAGCCGCAGGCCCCGGTGGCACCGCCCTGACGCGCAGCCCCCGATGCCCGCGCGGCTGATCCACCACATCTGGCGACCCCGGTGCACCGAACCCTGCCGAGGCCATGCCAAGCGGGTCGAACACATGGGTCTTGATCAGTGTTTCCCAGCTTTGCCCGGTTGATTGCTGCAGCATGGCCCCCACCACGACATAGCCTGCATTGGAATAGAGGAATGTACCCTTGTCACCCTTGGGTGGTTCTGACAGGACCGATGCGGCATAGCTCAGCCGGTCCGCCATCATGTCCCGCTCTGCCAGTGTTCCGGTCAGCCGCCGGGTGTCCGCCAGCCCGATATTTACCCGCAAACCGGAGCGATGGGTCAGCAGGTCAGCGTAGGTGATATTAGCAAAGGCCGGATCAACGGCGATATCATCGCCCAGGACAGCGCCGACTGTGTCGTCCCAGTTGATCAACCCGGCCTCGAACATTCGCGCAACCAGCGTGGCCGTCATCGATTTGGTGTTCGAACCGATATGCCACAGGTCGGACGGGGTCACGTTGGCGTCATGGTGCCGCGCCCGCAGGCCCGCCGCGGCGATATCCATCTCTCCGTTCTTGCTGACGCCCATGGCGATACCGGGCGCGCGTGTCGTATCCAGCGCCTGCTGGACCCACTCCGCCGGGGCGATGTCGGCAGGGGCGGCACCGGGCCAAAGCCCAGCGAAGACGGGCAAAAGAAGATGAAAAAACTTCATCGCTGTCATCTATGTGCGCCGACCCGCCGCGCCAAGATGCACCGCATCATCTTGCGCTTTCGGCGCCAGTTGTCATGCTGGCCCAAATCAGCAGCGGAGCCCGCCATGACCCAGTCTATCGACCTGTATTTCTGGCCCACGCCGAATGGCTGGAAGATCTCGATCATGTTGGAGGAGCTGGGCCTGCCCTACACCCTGCATCTGGTCGATATCGGCGCGGGGGATCAGTTCAAGCCGGACTTTCTGGCCATTGCCCCCAATAACCGGATGCCTGCGATCATTGACCCTGACGGGCCGGATGGTGCCCCTATTTCGATTTTCGAGTCCGGGGCCATCCTGCAATATCTGGCACGCAAGACAGGGCAGTTCTATGGCGCGACCGAACGGGACCGGATTGCCGTGGATCAGTGGCTGATGTGGCAGATGGGCGGCCTTGGGCCGATGGCCGGGCAGGCGCATCATTTCCTGAAATACGCCCCTGCGATGGATCCGCCCAATGACATTCCCTATGCCAAGGACCGGTATCGCGGCGAAACTGCCCGGCTTTATGGTGTGCTGGACCGGCAGTTGGCGAAGCATGAATTTGTGGCGGGCGATTTCTATTCCATCGCCGATATTTCGATCTGGGGCTGGGCATCGCTGTGGGAAGGGCAGCAGCAGGTGCTGGACGACAAACCGCATATGGCGCGCTGGCTGGACATGATGGGCGCACGGCCCGGCGTGCAAAGGGGGCGGGCCCTGGCGGCGGAAAAGCGCGGTGATTTCCGCAAGGACAAGGGCGCGCAACAGACTTTGTTCTCGAAACGTTCGTAACGAATTGTTAGCGCTGTGTGCGTAAGACTCACCTTGTTTGAAAGAGTGAGGGTCTTAACATGCAATACCGTCCACATCGCTATAATACGCAATATCCTGTGGATATACACACACCATCCGGCCCGCAGCAGGGCAATGTCATTGACGTGCATAATGCTGGCGCCCGGATTGAAGGGCTGCGGGGTGTCAAACGCGGCGACAAGGTGCAGATCACTATACTCAGCCTCCGGGTTGAGGCGGTTGTGCAATGGGTGTCCGGCGGGCGTGCGGGTATTACATTCCGCCCGCAGATTACCGATGATCAGGTCGACACGCTGCGATATCGCAAGGATGGCAGACGCGGGGCGCATCGCAGCACGGTTGGGTTTGGTTTTGCGGAAATGCGGTAGGCGGCGTCTAACCTGCGCTAGTCTTTCGAGGCTTCTGGATCCTCGATCAGATATTTTTGCAGGCCAACAATCTGAACCCACAGGAACACGAACAGGACGGCTGGAAACGCAAATGTTTCCAGCATGACCCATGTATCATTGCTTTGCGTGCGCCAGATGATCTCGTTTGCCACGGCGAGGGCGGCGAACATGAATGTCAGGCGGCGGGTGAAGATCATCCAGCCTTCGGGTTTCATGGGCAGGAATTCTTCCATGACATATTGCAGATAGCTTTGCCCGCGCAGCAATCCGATCAGCAGAATGCCCGCCATGCAGCCATAGACGATGCTGGTCTTCATCTTGAAGAACCGTTCGTCGTTGAACCACGCGGTCAGCCCGCCAAAGAAGATGACCATGAACGCCGTGAACACCTGCATCCGGCTGAGTTTGCCGGTCATCATCCACAGGATGCCCATTGCCACCAGCAGGATCGGGACAAAGATCAGGGCGGCGATGATGAACCCGGTATATTCAGTGCCGGCGATGGTGAACGTGTCATCCTTGATCCACAGATAGATCAGGAAAAACGCAAGCGTTGGCCCCAGTTCCAGAACCGGCTTTACCACCGGATTGATCGTCTTTTCAGCCATCAAAAACTCCTTCAACCCCCCATTTCCACGATCACGGCACCCAGCGCAACCAGTGTCATCAGAAACAGGCGGCGCGGACCGACCTTTTCGCCCAGAATGAACCAACCAATCAGGGCCGCGAACACGGTCGATGTCTCGCGCAGCACGGCAGCCTCACCCACTTTGTCCAGCCGTGTGGCCATCATGACCCCACCAAAACTGATCCACGCAATCAGCGCGCCCGCCAATCCACGCCACAGCAATGGTCCCAGCACCGGCGGTGCCGCCATGCGCCGATAGCGCCACGCGGCGAGGATCGGAAAATCGAAGGCGGTGACGAAAAAGAACCACGCCAGAAAGGTAAATGGGTCGGGTGACTGGCGAATCCCGTAGGCGTCATAGGTCGTATAAAGTGCCACCAGCATCCCGCCGACCACCGCCCAGATCAGCCCAAGCTTCAGCGCCGGCAGATCAATCACCTCTTCCGACAGGTTGCGCAGCGCCAGCAGCAGGATACCGCCAGACAGACACGCCACACCGACCCACTGGGTGCCAGTGAAGTGCTCACCGAAAATCACACTGGCCGCAATTACGGTGACAAGCGGTCCGGTGCCGCGAACAACCGGATAAACAACTGTATACGCGGCCTTTTCGTAGGCCAGCGCCATGGTCACCTTATAGGCAAAATGGATCACAATCGCACCCACAAGGATCAGGGCCGTTGTCATATCCGGCCATGGCACCACAAAAAGCGCGATCGGCGCCGACAAAATCAGCAGCCAGCCATCAATGGCCCCGCGCGTCATCCACGGGTCGTGTCGCCCCTTTTGCAAGGCCCCGAACACTGCATGGGCCAAGGCCGACATCAGCGCCAACATGGTGGCCAGCCGCGCGCCTTCCGGTGTGCCCGCGATGGACACGAGCCAATCGCTCACCTGGGCTGCCAGTCGACGGCAACAGTGGCGCCCGACAGGGCAAAAGCCACAGCGTCTGCCCCTTCGCGGCTTTGCGCCATTCCGAACTGCATCATCCCAAGCCCGCGTTCGGACCGGAAATCGACCTGCAACGTGCCGGTGACACCGGGAAACCCGTTCGAAAATGACAATAATTCACGGCGACTGCGGCGATCAAGCTGCTGAAATGTCAGCGCGGAGATCGCATCAGCCACGTCGAAACCCGCCAATTCCGGCAGGAAGAGCATATTGAAATCTCGCGAGGTATAAGCCGTTGCCGAGAGGGACGTCAGATGCATGCCCCCCAGACTGATCTGTGCGTTTGCAACATCGTGCAGGAATGCACCGCCCAGGATTGCTGTCGCGACGACATCGGTTTCATCTGCGGTGCTCAGCACAATCTGTTCAAAGACCAGAAGTCCATCATCGGGAACGCGCCGCGCCACAAAACGCAGGCTAATATCCGGCCGCATCTCTCCGTCAACTTCAAGGCCGATAATCTGCGCCTCAAATCGTGTCGGCAGCTTATCGTCGTTGATGAATCCGTCAATCCCGTCAGCGCGCCACTCCAATACCGCAAAATCAGCGCCGCGCAGCGCCGGCTGATCAGCATCAAGACGGCACCATCCAGTATCGGTGGTGCGGGTTTTTGTGGCCTCGGCCTCGCGCTGGTCCTCGCGCATGCTATCGCCGGTCAGAAAATAAGGTACAATGCTGAAAGCGATCCCGACGGCCCGCAGCCAGGCCTGTTCACATTCATCCTGCGACATCTGCGCGGACGCGATCCCTGGCGTGGCGAGCGCCGCCAGCAGTGACATGGCGCGGATCATTCCAGCCCCACCAAGGCTGCCGCGAATTCCTCAGGGTCGAAGGGGGCCAGGTCGTCGATCTGTTCGCCGACCCCGATAGCATGGATCGGCAGGCCGAATTTATCGGCGAGCGCCACCAGCACGCCGCCCTTGGCGGTGCCGTCGAGCTTGGTCATGACGAGGCCCGAGACATCGGCCAGTTCCTGAAACACCTTGACTTGCTGGATCGCGTTCTGGCCGGTTGTCGCGTCCAGCACCAGCAGGGTGTTGTGCGGCGCGTCGGGGTCCTTCTTGCGGATGACCCGCACGATCTTGGCCAGTTCCTCCATCAGGTCGGCGCGGTTCTGCAGCCGTCCTGCAGTGTCGATCATCAAGAGGTCCGCGCCATCGGCCTGCGCCTGCGTCATCGCATCAAAGGCCAGGCTAGCCGGGTCGGACCCTTCGGGGGCGGTCAGTACCGGCACCCCGGCCCGGTCACCCCAGACCTGCAATTGTTCCACTGCCGCCGCGCGGAAGGTATCGCCAGCGGCGATCACAACCTTCTTGCCTGCCGCACGGAACTGGCTGGCCAGCTTGCCGATTGTCGTCGTCTTGCCGGACCCGTTGACGCCCACCACCAGCACCACTTGCGGTTTCTTGGCGTAGAGCGGCATGGGCCGCGCCACGGGGTCCATGATGCGGGCCACTTCGCTCGCCATCAGTTGTTTGATTTCCGGCACGGAGAGTTTCTTGCCCAAGCGCCCCTCGGCCATGTTGGCGGTGACGCGCAGGGCGGTGTCGACGCCCATGTCGGCGGTGATCAGCAGCTCCTCTAGCTGTTCGAGCATGTCGTCGTCCAGCGTGCGGCGCACCACCGTCTTTGCATCGCCCCGGCCGAACATGCGCCCAAGGATGCCGGTTTTCTGAGGCTCTGGCGCGGTCTCTTCGGACAAGGGGGCCGTGATGTCGACATTCAGTTTGACGGGTTCTGGTGCAACATCGTCCCGGACTTGATCCGGGACCTCAACGTCGGTCGCGGGTTCAGGTCCCGGCTCTGGGGCCGGGACGGGTTGGACCGGGATTTCTGGCTCTGGCTCTGGCTCTGGTTCTGGTTCTGGTTCTGGTTCTGGTTCTGGTTCTGGTTCTGGTTCTGGTTCTGGTTCTGGAACGGTCTCGACAACCGGCGGCGGCGCAAGCTCTTCTTCGGTGACAACCTCTTCCTCGCCACCTTCGCTGACAATCGCATCCAGCCCCTCGTCAATCTTGGACGAGGATTTGAACATCCGATCCTTGAGCTTTTTGAAAAACGACATACGCCCGCGCCTTTAGATCATTGCTTCCAACGACCTAATGGCTGGGGGCGCAATTGAAAAGACCGCTCAGATCTCATCCTTGAAATGCTGCATCACCAGTTTGATCGGGTTCGGGGCCGCCTGCCCCAGACCACAGATCGATGCATCGGCCATGGCCGTGCAGAGATCCGTCAGCAGCGGCTGATCCCAATGATCGGCCTGCATCAGCTTGACCGCCTTTTCACAGCCGACCCGGCAGGGGGTGCATTGGCCGCAGCTTTCATCCTCAAAAAAGCGCAACATGTTCAGAGCCGCATCACGCGCCTTGTCCTGATCGGACAGGACAACCACGGCGGCAGAACCGATGAAGGTGCCCAAGGGCTGCAGCGTATCGAAATCCAATGGGACATCATTGATTGACGCAGGCAGCAACCCCGACGACGGACCGCCGGGTTGGTAGGCCTTGAACACATGGCCCTCCGCCATACCGCCAGCCGCGTCGATGATATCGGTAATGGTCGATCCGGCGGGCAGCAGATAAACCCCCGGTTTGGCCACGCGACCAGAGACCGAATAGGACCGCAGGCCCTTGCGCCCGTTCCGTTCTGTGCCGCTCAGCACCTCTGGCCCTTCCCGGCAGATGCGCGCGACCCAGTGCAATGTCTCGACATTATGCACCAGCGTGGGCCGGTTGAAGATCCCCACCTGTGCCACGAACGGGGGCCGATGGCGGGGGATGCCACGCTTGCCTTCGATGCTTTCGATCATCGCGCTTTCTTCGCCGCAGATATAGGCTCCGGCCCCGCGCCGCAGGTCGATATAGCCCGCCTCGACGATGCCTGCATCCTCCAAAGCGTTGATTTCACGGCGTAAAATTTCCAGGACGGCGGGGTATTCATCGCGCATGTAGATATAGCAGCGGTCCGCCTCGACCGCCCAGGCGGCGATCAGCATGCCTTCGAGGAACAGATGCGGGGTGCGTTCCAGATAGTAGCGGTCCTTGAAGGTCCCTGGCTCGCCCTCATCCCCGTTCACGGCCAGATAGCGGGGGCCGTCATTGGCGCGCACGAACCCCCATTTCTTGCCTGACGGGAAACCGGCCCCGCCAAGACCGCGCAGGCCGGAGGACAGCACCTTGTCCTGCACATCCTCCCAATTGCCGCTCTCGCGCAGCGCCTTGAGCTCAGCATAACCACCATTGGCGACATAGGCGTTATAGGTTTCGTAATCCGGCACATGGGTATGTGTGTCATCTGCAGCGATTGCCGCCTCGACCTTTTCGACGGTCGCGTGATCAATATGGTTGTGGCCCAGTTCCAGCGTCGGGGCCGTATCGCAGCGGCCCATGCAAGGTGCGCGCACGACCCGGACCTTTGACGCATCCAACCCATCCTGAAGCGCGGTCATCAATTGCTGCGCGCCTGCCAATTCGCAGGACAGCGAATCGCAGACCCGGATGGTCAGGGCGGGTGGCTGCGCCTCACCTTCCTTGACCACGTCGAAATGCGCGTAGAAGGTCGCAACCTCATACAGTTCGGCCTGTGACAGACGCATTTCCTCGGCCAGGGCGCGCAGATGGGCGGCGGACAGGCAGCCATACTTGTCCTGAATGAGATGTAGAAATTCGATCAGCAAATCGCGGCGGCGCGGCTGGTCGCCAAGCAGCGCCTTGACCTCGTCCCAGGCCTGATCATCCAGCTGGCGGCCCTTGGGCGTGTGCCGCCCCTTGCCTTTGCCCGATTTCCAGACCCCATCGCGGTTATCAAGTGCCATCGCGCGTTTCCTTCCCGTCATTGCCGCCAACATATCGCGCGCGGTATCGCCAAACCACGCAAAAGCGACACCAGAAGCGGCCAAAGCGCGCGCCTGATACGCTTTGCGCTTACCAATCAGGAAACCCGTGGTAACTATGCGAAACATGGACGGATCAATGCGCCTTTTCATCTTTGCGACCCTGACCCCGGTGGCCCTGCTGGCCGCCGGGTCGGTCTGGGGTGGTGTGTGGATTCTTCTATCGGTCCTTTACCTGACCATATTCGTCAGCGTGCTTGATCGGCTGGTGCGGCAGACGCAGGAGGCCAGGGAGTTTCCGGCAGGCGATACCCTGTCCGTTACCCTTGCGCTGGCCCATTTTGCCCTGTTGCCCGCAATGGTTTTGGCCTTGGCCGGCCCCGAGTTGGGCTTGCTGGAAAAACTCGGCCTGTTCTTTGCTGCCGGGCTGTTCTTCGGGCAGGTCAGCAATGCCAACGCGCATGAGTTGATCCATCGCAGCGGTCGCGCCCTGCATCGCCTTGGCATGTGGGTCTATATCACGCTGCTGTTCGGGCATCACACATCGGCCCATGTGCTGGTCCATCACCGGCATGTCGCCACACCCGCCGACCCGAACACGTCGCGCAAGGGCGAAAGTTTCTACCGCTACGCGTTGCGCGCTTGGATCGGATCCTTTCGCGAAGGGTACAAGGCCGAAGCGGCGCGGCTGGCCCGCATCAACCGCCCGGCATGGCGCAATCCGTATCTGGTCTATATTGGCGGGGCGATCCTGTTTATCGCCGCCGCGTATGCCGCCAGCGGGATCACCGGGATGCTTGTCTATGTCGCCCTCGCCGGCCACGCCCAGATGCAGTTGCTGATGTCGGATTATGTGCAGCATTACGGGCTGGTCCGGCAGGTGACCGATGGAAAGCCGCAGCCGGTCAACGTACGGCATAGTTGGAACAGCCCGCACTGGTATTCCTCTGCTCTGATGCTGAATGCGACGCGCCACTCCGATCACCACGCCCATCCGGCGCGTCCCTATCCCGGGCTTTCCTTGCCCGACGAAGCACCCATATTGCCCAAACCCCTGCCCTTGATGGCAAGCATCGCCCTGATCCCGCCATTATGGCGGCGGATCATGCATCCTGAGTTGCGGAAGCTGGAAAATGCGTAACGTTCTGATCTGTCTCTTCCTGACCCCTGCCGCGCAGGCGCAAGAGGCTTTGACCACATCAACCTTTCAATCCTATACAGAAGGTAGAATTTTCGCTTTCGCCTACCCCGGTGAAAACCCATATGGCACCGAACATTACCTGGAGAACCGGCAGGTGATCTGGGCCGCAGCAGACGGCACATGTCTGCGTGGCAAATGGTTTGAAGCAGATGGACAAATCTGTTTTCGTTACAGGGACTGGCCCAGCTTGAACTGCTCTTACTTTTTCACTCACGAAGATGGCATGTTGGTCGTCCCGGGCGAGAATAATGATCGCACCCATTTAGCAAGTCTGACGCAGACCATGTTACCCAACCAATGCGACCCTGGCATGTCATGATCACGCGCACGCTGTTTCACACATGCCTTCTGGTCCTGCTTTGTGGCAACGCTCAGGCGCAAGAGCGGATGGATGCCGAAGCCTTTGATGCCTATGTTACGGGCCGCACCATCACCTTCCGCACCGATATCAACCCCACCTACGGCACCGAACGATATATGGAAGGGCAGCGGGTCATGTGGTCCTCTGCCGCGGGCATCTGCCAATACGGGGTCTGGTTTGAAAGCAAGGGGGATATCTGCTTTCGCTACGAAGGTGACCCCGAGCACAAATGCTGGACCGTCTATGATGAACCGAGTGGTCTGCGCGGCGTCTACACGACCCGCCCGCCCTTCACCGTCATCTATGAAGTCACCGAGAGGACGGAACCGCTGATCTGCAACGATCTGTCGTCGTGAAGGCACCGCCCGACGCCGTTTTGGGACGGTTCGGCGTCACCGCGCCCGTGCTGGTGGCCGAAACCAAAATCGCAACGGTCTGGAAAGTGGATTTTGGCAAGGAACCCGCCGCGATGAAATTCTACAAGAACGGCGATATGCAGGATGAGTGCCCTGGCTTTGATCTGCTCAAGGCGCTGGACGGTAATGGTGCCGCACGGATACACGCCGTCGACGACGGCGCGGCATTGATGGAATGGCTTGACGGCCCGACCCTGGGCGATCTCAGCCGCGCGGGCCGGGATGACGATGCAAACGCAATGCTGGCGAAGATCGCGGGCGAAATCCACGGCGCGGGAATTGACCTTCCGCTCACCCCGCTGACAGATCGCTTCGCAGCCCTGCGGAACCTAACCCTTCCATCGCATTGGCCAGATGCTGTCAGGCGGAACCTGCATCGCGGTCAGCAGATCGCCGCCGCGATGCTGACGGCACAGCAGGATATTCGGCCCCTGCACGGCGATCTGCATCATGACAATGTCAAACAGGGCAGCCGGGGGTGGGTCAGTTTCGATGCCAAAGGGGTGTTGGGCGACCCGGCCTATGATCTTGCCAATGCCTTCAAAAACCCGATCGACGCCCCAGCGATCACCATGAACCCGGCGCGGATCAAACGACTTGCAAGGACGTTCAGCGATATCCTGAAAATTGCGCCAAAACGCTTGCTGGGCTGGGCTGTGGCGCATTGCGCGCTGTCAATGGCATGGACGGATGATCCCTCAACCGACGCGCATCACCCGCTGCTGGACATGCTGCTTAGGCTCTACGCCGATCTAGAGTAGTCGCCCCTGCGGATCACCGCTGACCGTCACCCGACCATCGGCAAACTCGATCTCAAGCTCATCTGCCTGTTCGGCTGCGGCCTTCCCGGTGACGACGGCCCCGTCACCGCGCACGACCGCATATCCACGTTTAAGCGTTTCGACATAGCCCAGCGTTTCGCGCAGACGGTCCAGTGCCTCCAGCCGCGCCTGACGCTCGGCCTGCTGGCGCGAGGCGCGGTCAGACAGGCGGCGCAATACGCCATCCGACCGCTCGCGCTGCCGCGCAAGGCGGTCTTGCAAGACCTCTCCCCGCAAGCCCCGGCTGGCACTTGCAAGAACGTCCCTTGATCGCTGTGTTCGACGTTCCAACGCAGGCATCAAACGTAAGCTCAAACCATCCAGCCGTCGGTGATCCTCGGCCAGACGGCGGGTCAGGATGCCGGGGCGCAGTGCAGCCTCGGTCATTTGCAGACGCTTCTTGGCCGCCGCACCACGCAAGGCGGCGGGCAGGCGTTCGCCCAAATAATCCAGCCGTTGCCTCGGCCCTTCGACCAGTGTTTCGACCTGTGGCAAGGCGCGGCCCAGATCGCGCACCCTTTGCTGGCGCTGCTGAACACCGGTCGATAACGCCCGGCTGAGCCTTGCACTTTGCTGATCCACCCAGGCCAACAATTCCATGCGTACCGGCACCGCCAGTTCTGCGGCAGCTGTTGGTGTCGGCGCACGGCGGTCTGATACGAAATCAATCAGGGTCGTATCGGTCTCGTGCCCCACGGCGGATATCAGCGGTATGTCAGAGGCCGCCGCTGCACGCGCCACAATCTCCTCATTGAAGCCCCAGAGATCCTCGAGCGATCCACCCCCGCGCGCCACGATCAGCAGATCAGGGCGCGGTAAGGCACCACCGGGCGTCAAACGATTGAACCCGTCAATCGCCGCTGCCACTTCTGGCGCGCATTTGGCCCCCTGCACGGCCACCGGCCAGACCAACACCTTGCGCGGAAATCGGTCACGCAAACGGTGCAGGATATCGCGGATCACAGCACCAGAGGGCGAGGTGACGACACCGATGATCTCGGGCAGATAGGGCAGATCCTTCTTGCGTTCCGGCGCAAACAGCCCTTCGGCGGCCAGTGCCGCCTTGCGCTTTTCCAGCATCGCCATCAGGGCACCGGCACCGGCGGGGGCGATATCCTCGATCACCATCTGGTATTTCGACTGGCCGGGGAATGTGGTCAGCTTGCCGGTGGCGATGACCTCCATCCCTTCTTCTGGCTGATGGGCCAGACCGACGGCGCGGCCCTTCCAGATCACACCGGCCAGAACCGACCGATCATCTTTCAGATCCATATAGATGTGACCAGAGCGCGGGCGCGACACCCGCCCCACTTCACCCCGCACGCGGACATGAGAAAACCCGCCTTCGATGGCTTTCTTGACCGCGCCCGAGATTTCCGAGACCGAGAATTCAGGGGTGTTGTCACCCGGCTCATCCTCGAAAAGGTCGCTCAATCTATTCGGTCTCCGGGTTCAGGTTATGAAGGGGAAGTGATGAAAACTTCCATTTCAGGAACGCTGACCCACTGATAACAAATGCACCGAAAGCCGCAAACAAAAACGACCCAAAGATCACGGCAAGCGCAAATGCAGCGACACCGACGATCCACATCAGCGCGGTCGACATGGTCACCGCACCGACATCCGGGTCAGGCCAGTACTGCACCTGCGGACGTCCAAATTCCTGCGCATAATATTCCAGCGTGCGTTCATAGGCAGGGTCTTCCTCGACCGGCGGCGCGTCGGGAATGTGATGAATGGTGCGGCCAATGACCCGCGGGCAGAAATCCTCGAAATAGGCGCGCTCATCGCTGATATGCAAACGCCAGACCAAATCAACGATCGGCGACGGGGCCAGCGTTTCGCCTGTGCTACCCACCAGATACATGAACCGCCTGTATTCCTCGACCAGCGTGTAACAGACATCAACCGAATGCCCCGTCTCTTCCCCAAGCCGGTCGATCAGCGATCTGGAAAGCGGGCGCTCATGAAAACTATACCCTTCCAGGCGGTGCCAAAGCCTGCGGTCACTTTTTTCACGTTTCATTTGTTGAACCTGCGCGTCGAAGCGCCCCCATCGCATAGGTTAAACCCAGAATTGAAAAAATCCAATAAAGAAGCTCTGGCGGCTTGTGTAATTTTGGGTCGCAGTGTCATCCGCCACATCCCCCGCAACCGCTGCCGTAGCCGCCGCATCCCGATGTATGCTTGTCACCACTGCCTCCGTTGGTCTGCAGGGGCAGCATCATAAACGCATAGCCCCAACCTACCGCGATTAGGCCATATCCCGCCAGCACCGGCGGCGTCAGGCTTCCGTGCCCCGAAACGATGGCCGATAGCAACGTGACCAGGCCGACAGCACCAATCAGACCACCTGCAATGATGGATCGCCACGGTATTGGCGTGGCCCAGACATCCGCAGGTGCCGGGCCACCAAACTCGCGTAAGTAAAGCGCTTTGGTCTGTTCATACTGCGCCCTGTAGCGCGGCATGTCCTCTGCCCCGGCGCAAGGTTCGTGATGCAGCGGCTGGCCCAGAACCTCAGCGCAAAAGACGTCCCAGTAGTCCCGTGTGAATGTCAGATGCATATGCCATGCTCGGTCCACCGCTTCAGATGGTGTGACCTGCGCGTCGCTGACCTGCGTCAGGTAGACGAAACGCCGGTATTCTTCGATAACCCGGTTCGTGAAGGCCTTGTTCCACCCCTCGGCCTGCGCCAGTTTGACCGAAAACGGGGCGCTACCGGTCGGCGCATCAAATTGATGCGCGGCAATCCTTTTCCAAAGCGCCATGTCCTGCATGGTTGTTCCCCATCGCCCCATCGTCTATCCGCAGATAAAACCGGTAAGCTGGGCAATTTGAGGGCGTATTCATGAATATTCTGATCCTGGGCAGTGGCGGGCGCGAACACAGCCTGGCATGGGCGATCAAGCAGAACCCGAAATGTGACCGGCTGCTTGTGGCCCCCGGCAATGCCGGTATCGCCGCTATTGCCGAATGCGCCGATATCAACATTCTGGATGGCGGCGCGGTGGCCACATTCGCCGAGGAAAACGCAATTGATTTCGTGGTGGTCGGGCCAGAGGCACCCCTGGCCGCGGGTGTCGCCGACCGCCTGCGTGCGGCAGGACTTTCTGTTTTTGGCCCCAGTCAGGACGCCGCCCAATTGGAAGCTTCCAAGAGCTTTACCAAGGCGATCTGCGATGCGGCCGGGGCCCCCACCGCCGCTTATGCCCACTTTACCGATGCAGAGGCTGCGCGCGCTTATATTCGCAAGCAAGGTGCGCCGATTGTGGTCAAGGCCGATGGTCTGGCCGCCGGCAAAGGTGTCATCGTTGCCATGAGCGAAGACGAAGCCCTGTCAGCCATCGACGACATGTTCGACGGCAGCTTTGGCGATGCCGGCGCAGAAGTCGTGATCGAAGAGTTTATGGAAGGCGAGGAAGCATCGTTCTTTGTCCTGTGTGACGGCAAGACGATCCTGCCCATCGGCACGGCACAGGACCATAAACGCGCCTATGATGGTGACACGGGGCCGAATACCGGGGGTATGGGGGCTTACTCCCCTGCCCCGGTCATGACGGACGAGATCACGCGCAAGGCGCTGACCGAAATCGTTGAACCCACCATGGCCGAAATGGCCAAACGGGGCACCCCGTTTCAAGGGGTCCTGTTCTGCGGGCTGATGATCCAGAACGGGCAGCCCCGGCTAGTGGAATACAACGTGCGTTTCGGCGATCCCGAATGCCAGGTTCTGATGATGCGGCTTGGCGGGCAGGTGCTGGACCTGCTGCAGGCCTGCGCGGACGGACGGCTGCAGGAATGCCAAGTGAACTGGGCCGATGATTACGCCCTAACTATCGTGATGGCGTCCAAAGGGTATCCCGGAACTTACGAAAAAGGGACGGTGATCGAGCGGCTGGACCAGCAACCCGAAGACAGTTCTCACATGGTTTTTCACGCGGGAACCACTGAAAAACAGGGGAAAATTACTGCAACCGGCGGACGAGTGCTCAATATTGCGGCGCGCGGCACAACACTAGCCGAAGCACATGAAAGGGCCTATGCTATGGCCCAAAGTATTGTTTGGGACGCTGGATTTTATCGGTCCGATATTGGTTGGCGCGCGCTTTAACGGGGGAAAGGCCCCGCCGGGGTGCCCGTGAGTAGGAAATTTGATGCAGTCATGGTCGCGTATTCTTGAGACCGATTTGGGCGTGGCCGCGCGTGCCGCCTACACGGAAGATCCAGCAAGAACATATCACAATTGGGACCATGTTTTGCGGCTTTATTGGCATGCCGCCAATACATTCGCGCTGGATTACGACCCCGATCTGGACAAGGCCATTCTGGCCCATGATGTGATCTATGATGCTGAACCGGACAAGGAACTGCGTTCGGCTGCGTGGCTATCGGCCCAGACGGGACAGGATGAAGCCGCCGCCAAGGCCCATATCACCAAGACAATCTGCCACGTGCCAAGTGACGACAACCGCATGGTACTGCTGGATCTGGCCGATTTCCTGCATCCGGAATTGGGCAGCATCAACCTGGATAAAATTGCGCAGGAGTCGCAGGCCCTTTACGGCGTGACAGAGGCGCAATTTCTGACTGCGAATGTCGGTTTCATGACTTCCATGTATGACCGGATCGCCAATGCTCAGAACAGCATTGGTACGGCCGATCAGGCCTGGTTTAGGCGCATACTGCTCGGCATCCGCTCGGCGATTGAGCTGGCTGGCAAACGGCTCAAGGCGTCCTGAGCGTTACCACACATCACCGCCAACCTCGGCAAATCGCCCCAACCAAGAAAGCGTGGCACGTAGCAATTCGCGCATGTGGCATCCAGCCCAGGGCCAGCACAACTCGTTCGTATTAAAGCGAAAGATGAGCTGAAAAAGCATCTGGTAAGACACCAATGCACAATAGGCCCGGCAAGTGGCCCACCCATATGGCCGCCGTGCATTGATGCCCTTGATCCCTCCGGTTATGTCGGGGCGGAAGGAGTTTGAGATGCCGCAGTTTCTGTCCACCACCGATCCCGATTTTGAGGCCCGTTTTACCGCCCTTCTTGGCGCCAAGCGCGAAGACAGCCCCGATGTGGATCATATCGTCGCCGATATTATCGCCGATGTGCGCACCCGTGGCGATGCCGCCGTGCTGGAGCTGACGGCGAAATTCGACCGGTTGGAACTGACGGCGGAAACCATGCGGTTTTCACCCGCTGAAATCGCCGCCGAATGCGCCAGGGTCAGTGACGAAGACCGTGCAGCACTTGAGTTGGCCGCCGATCGAATCCGCGCCTATCACACCCGCCAGATGCCGGATGATGCGTCTTGGACCGACGAGATTGGCGCAACACTGGGCTGGCGCTGGACGCCTGTCTCGGCGGCGGGGCTTTATGTGCCCGGCGGGCTGGCATCCTACCCGTCCTCTGTCCTGATGAACGCGATCCCGGCCAAGGTTGCGGGCGTCGAACGGCTTGCTATCGTGGTGCCGACCCCGGATGGGGTGACCAATCCGCTGGTTCTGATGGCGGCCAAAATCGCCGGTGTCGATGAAATCTACCGGATCGGCGGGGCACAGGCGATTGCCGCACTGGCCTATGGCACCCAGACCATTGCGCCCGTGGACAAGATTACCGGACCGGGCAACGCCTTTGTCGCGGCGGCCAAACGGCGAGTCTTTGGCAAGGTCGGTATCGACATGATCGCGGGACCGTCTGAGATCCTCGTGATCGCCGACAAGGATAATGATCCCGACTGGATCGCGCTTGATCTACTTAGCCAGGCCGAACATGACGAAAGCGCGCAATCGCTGCTGATCACCGATGATGCCTCGTTTGGGCAAGCAGTCGCGGCGGCGGTGGACAAACGGCTGGAAACGCTGGAGCGGCGGGCGATCGCCGGGGCCAGCTGGCGCGATTTCGGGGCGGTCATCACGGTGCAGAATATGGACGAGGCCGTCGCGCTGTCCGACCGGATCGCCCCCGAACATCTGGAGCTTTGCACCGCAGATGCAGACGCGCTGGTCGAACGGATCACCCATGCCGGCGCGATCTTTATCGGGGGTTGGACACCCGAAGCGATTGGTGACTACATTGGTGGTCCGAACCATGTGTTGCCGACGGCCCGGTCGGCGCGGTTTTCAAGCGGGTTATCAGTGATGGATTTTCTCAAACGCACCACCTTGTCACGCATGACGCCTGATGCGCTGGCAGCTATCGGCCCTGCTGCGGCCCGGCTGGCGCAATCAGAAAGCCTTGAGGCGCATGGGCTGTCCGTGCAGGCCCGGCTTGATCGTCTGAACCGGAGGGGCGCATGACCAAGATCGTCCATATCGAAATAGACGACCGCAACCTGCCGCCGCCTACGCCAGAGATTGATCAGGAACGCAAGGTGGCGATGTTCGACCTGCTGGAGGATAACAGCTTCGCCATTCCTGCGCGCGATGGGCGACCCGCGCCGGAAGGCCCTTATCGGCTGGCGCTGTCGATCCGGGAAAAGCGGCTGGTTTTTGACCTCAAACAGGAAGATGAAAACCCGGCGGTTGAGTTCCATTTGTCGCTGGGTCCGTTCCGACAGGTGGTCAAGGACTATTTCCAGATCTGCGAAAGCTATTTCGACGCGGTCAAGACCCTGCCGCCCAGCCAGATCGAAACCATCGACATGGCCCGGCGCGGCATCCATAACGAAGGGGCGCGGGTGCTACAGGAACGGCTGGAAGGCAAGGCAGATGTGGATATCGACACCGCACGCCGCCTCTTCACGCTGATCTGCGTGCTGCATTTTGGAGGCTGATTTGGCAGCAGGGGGCAAATACCAATCGCTTCCGCAATCCGTTCTTTTTTGCTGCGACCATAACGCTGTCCGGTCCCCCATGGCCGAAGGGATCATGAAAAAGCTATATGGCACAGAATGTTACGTTCAATCTGTCGGCGTGAAGAACGACCTTGAAATCGACGGGTTTTCAATCGCCGTCTGTGCCGAGATTGGGGTCGAACTGTCGCGCCACCGGTCGCGATCCTTTGATGAAATGGAAGACTGGGGGGATGACCTGTCATCCTTCGATCTGGTGCTGGCGCTGTCACCCGCCAGCCAACGGCGGGCGCTGGATCTGACGCAATTTCACCATCTGGAGGTCGAGTATTGGCCGATCCTCGACCCAACCGGGCTCGGCGATAATCGCGACGCGCGGCTTGCGCTGTATCGGCAGGCGCGCGATCAGATCCGGGACCGGCTGATGGCACGCTGGGGGCCGGGGTTGGACGAGGATGCCTAAGGCGTGAACCAACCGGTGCTGTCGGGACCGTCGCGGCCATGGCACTGTGACGCGGCGTCATGTCCATGACCAATCGGACGCACATTCACATGATGTTCCAGTTTGCCCTTGAAAAAACTGCGCCAGAGGCGCATTTAAGCGCCGTTCGCACCTATCAGTGGACGGTAAAACTCAGGAGATCACATGGCCAAGGAAGAACTGCTCGAATTCCCCGGTGTCGTGAAGGAACTCCTGCCTAATGCGACGTTTCGGGTCGAGCTGGAAAACGGCCATGAAATTATCGCACATACGGCAGGCAAGATGCGCAAGAACCGCATTCGTGTTCTGGCAGGCGACAAGGTGCAGGTCGAGATGACCCCGTATGATCTGACCAAGGGTCGGATCAACTATCGTTTCAAGTAGCATGAAGCAACGCTTCGTGCCGCGCGGGTAAGCGTTTTGCGTCTGGCAAAACGCGCTTACCGCTCTGAGGCAGTGCGCCGATGACAACCCTCAGTCCCGACACCAACCTCAAGCTCATCCTCGGTTCTGGCTCGCCCCGGCGGCTGGAGCTTTTGGCGCAGATCGGTGTCACCCCGGATGCCATCCGCGCACCTGATATCGACGAGGATGTGCGCAAGGGCGAATTGCCGCGCAATTATGTCAATCGCATCGCCGCTGAAAAAGCGGGGGCCGTTGCGGCGGCAGAGGGCGAGGTTGTCCTTTGCGCCGATACAACCGTGGCCCTAGGCCGCCGCATCATGGGCAAGCCTGCTGATGCCGCCGAGGCCGCAGCGTTCCTGCGGGCCCTGTCGGGGCGGCGCCACAAGGTGATCACCGCGATGGCCGTCAAACGCGGGGGTCATGTCTGGCAAAAGGATGTGCAGACAACGGTCGCCGTCAAACGCCTGTCAGATGCGGATATTGACTGGTATCTGGCCACAGGCGACTGGCAGGGCAAAGCCGGTGGATATGCCATCCAGGGCCCGGCGAGCGCGTTTATCACTTGGCTGAACGGATCCTTTCACGCGGTCATGGGATTGCCCTTGCCCGAAACCGTTGGGCTGCTCACCGCTGCTGGCTATCCGGTGCTGAGGGCGGCATCATGAAAGGGCGCATGATCGTTCTAGACCATATCGGCGATTTGGAAGCGGCCGCCTATCTAGTAGATGGCAAGCTGGATGATCTGCTGATTGATGTGGCCGATGCGCCGCGCCCCGGCGCGATCTTTCGCGCCATCTGCGACCGTCCGATCAAGGGGCAGGGGGGCATGATGCTGCGTCTGCCCGATGGCGAAACAGCATTCCTGCGGCAGGGCAAGGGGCTGCGCCCCGGGCAACCCCTACTGGTGCAGGTCACAGGCTATGCCGAAGATGGCAAGGCAGTGCCCGTGACCGACAGGGTGCTGTTCAAAAGCCGCTACGCGATTGTAACACCGGGCAAACCGGGGCTGAATATCTCGCGCCAGATCACGGATGAGGACACCCGCGATAATCTTCTGGCTGTCGCGCATGAGGTTTTTGACGCGCCCCACGGTCTGATCCTGCGGTCATCCTGCGACGGGGCGGACGAGGCCGAGATTGCCGATGATATCCTGGCCATGGCAGCGCTGGCCGATGCGGTTCTGGCCGATGCGACCGGTGATACACCCGAAGCCCTGACCGAAGGCGATGGCCCGCACACGCTCGCCTGGCGTGAATGGACCGGGGCGGCGGGCGTCGTGACAGACCCCGGCAGTTTTGAAAGCCACGGCGTTCTGGATCAGGTTGGCGCACTGGCTGACGCCAAGGTGCCGCTTGCCGAAGGATCGCTTTATGTCGAACCGACCCGCGCGATGGTGGCGGTTGACGTCAATACCGGCAATGACACATCGCCGGGTGCGGCGTTGAAGGCCAATCTGGCCGCTGCGCGCGCGCTGCCCCGTGCCTTGCGCCTGCGTGGGCTTGGGGGGCAGATCAGTGTTGATTTCGTTTCGATGTCAAAGGCGCATCGCAAACAGGTCGAACAATCCCTGCGGGCGGCGTTCAAGGCGGACCCGATCGAAACCTCACTGATTGGCTGGACCACGATGGGCCTGTTCGAGATGCAACGCAAACGGGAACGTGCGCCGTTTCCGTCCAGACTGTTAAGGGATCTGTGATGGCTTGCCCAATCTGTGATCGCCCGGCCGAGGCGCGTTACAGGCCGTTCTGCTCCAAGCGTTGTGCTGACCGGGATCTGGGCAAATGGCTCACCGGCGGTTACGCAATCCCTTCTGACGATCCGGATGATGCCGAAAATCTGGAGCGTGAACTGCGCGACGCACCGGACGGAAAGCCGCACTAACCGCAGACATCCGGACCATGCGATGCGGGTGGGTGCGCCCTTGGGGGCGGACCTTCGAAACTGGCAACGCCCGGTTCTCCTGTTGCCGGAAACCGCATGACCGTTCCCTCCCAATTGCCGAATTGGATCCAGCCCCATTGCTGCTGACCGGTGATGTCCTGCAGAAAGAACTGGGTGTTGGTGTTCACTTCGGCATAGTCCTGATTGGTGGTGCTGGCATAGACAGCCACGCCTGCGCCCGCCGCAAGCTCACGACAGGCCATGCGGGCATCTTCCGTCCGGGCGGCGTTGCAGCACATGACCCGGATACGATCCGTGATACAGTGACGGATGCTGCTGCCAAAGGCGCGGGCATTCTCACGATGAATATAGTCCACACCCACCTGCATCACCCAGTCGATCGGACCGGTCGCAACATCCGCACCATGGGCCAGAATGGTCAGGATCGGAACAGGCGCGCGCCGCATCTCGGTGTTCATCTGATGCGGGCTGGCCCGATCGGGATGCACCGCCGCCCTGATCCGGCGCGCAATCTGTTCATTGGTTTCACAATGGGTTTGGATCAGGTGAATTCCTTGGCGCGGGTGGACGCGTCCGGCCAATCGGCTGTCATGCAGGATGATCTGTTCTACGGTCATTCAAAGGTCTTTCTGAAAACAGGTTGAGTCGCTGGAAAAGCAGGTCTGGCAGGCTTTGATGATGCTTGTTTAGCATTCGTTGAAGGCAATCCGAAATGCGGGTTTTCAAGACCTCCGGGCCAAAGGGGGGAGCGGTTGAAATTTTGTGGCAAACAGGCTGGACACATCCCCACACCTCGCCTAAGAAGCGCTGACCCAACAGCAGTGCTGTAACCCGTGCCCGGGTAGCTCAGGGGTAGAGCAGTGGATTGAAAATCCTCGTGTCGGTGGTTCGATTCCGCCCCCGGGCACCATAGTTCCAAATTTTATGAATAAATTCAGATGGTTGCGAGTCTTAAGCGTCCCACTTTTGTGCCGATCCTCAAAAAGTGGGACAATGTCTGCTTTTGCTCGATACGTTGCATCTGTCATTGGGCGATAAGGCCTCCAATCAGTTCCGAGACAAGACGACTGGGATCAACCAGCTTTGGCAGACAGACTTCACCTATATCAAGGTCCTCGGCTGGGGCTGGTTCTATCTCCAGTACGGTCCTCGACGATTACAGTCGCTACATCGTCTCATTGAAGCTGTGTACCAACATGCGAGCCGAAGACGTGACCGACACGCTGGAACTCGCGT
>NZ_JBKQXO010000011.1:0-171093 GCF_046762885.1 Yoonia sp. SDW83-1 | reverse complement strand
CCTCGGTCCCATCATCGCCAATCCCTCCCTGCAAGAGCAATTGAATCAGCGACTTATGCTTCGATCAAGGATGAGTTTTTCAACAGAATAAGTCCTTGATCACGCCTCACAAGTCCCATCTGCCCCTACTGCAAATCCCCGAACGCTGTCTGCAGCCGCCCGATTGCATCCTCGATTTGCGCCTTCGGTGCCCCGAGGTTGAACCGCAGGAAATTTTCGCCTCCTTTGCCGAAGGTCGGGCCGTGGTTGGCGGCGATTTTGGCGTGTTGTTCCACCCTTGCCGTGAATTCCTCCCGGCTCATCCCGGTATTGCTGAAATCAACCCAGGCGAGGTAGGTGGCCTCGAGCGGCATGGAGGCGAGGCCGGGGATGGCGTTGATGCCTGCATCGAACATCTGCCGGTTTCCATCCAGATAGTTGCGCAATTCATCCACCCATGCCGCCCCTTCGGGTGAATAGGCGGCTGTGGCCATGTGCAGCCCGAAGCTGTTGGGTGACATGCCCAGGCCCGCCATCCGTTTGCCGAAGCGTGCGCGCAGGTCGGGGTCTTCGATGATCACATTACCGGAATGGGACCCTGCGATGTTGAAGGTCTTGGTTGTCGCCGTCATCATGATCAGCCGGTCGGTGATCCCGTCGATATGGGCCATGGGGATATGGGTTTGCCCCGGCATGGTCAGGTCGTGGTGGATTTCGTCGCTGACCAGGATCAGTTCGTGCCGTTTGGCGAAGGCCGCGACCGCCTGCAATTCGGCCCGCGTCCAGACCCGCCCGCCGGGGTTATGGGGTGAGCAGAGGATGACCATCCGTTCATTCCCCGTCATCTGGGCATCATAGGCGGTGAAATCCATTTCGTAGCGGCCATTGGTGTTGACCAGTTCGCATTCCACCACCTGCCGGTCAGCGGCAGTGATGACACGGGCGAAGGCGTGATAGACCGGTGTGAAAAGGACGACCCCGTCGCCCGGATTGGTGAAAGCATCGACGCACATGGCCGTCCCGTTGACGAGCCCATGGGTGGTGAAGATCCAAGAGGGGTCGATTTTCCAGCCGTGCCGTGTGTCCATCCACCACTGGATGGCACCGAGGTATTTGCTGTCATCCCCGAAATAGCCATAGACCCCGTGATCGACCATATCCTGCACGGCCTTCTGGATGCAGTCGGGGGCCCGGAACTCCATATCGGCGACCCACATGGACAGGCCCTCATCCGGGCTGACGCCGTAGTATTGCTCCATCCCGTCCCATTTCACGCAGTGTGTGTTGCGGCGGTCGGGGGCGTGGTCGAATGTCATTGGGCTCTCCGCTGTTGGTTGGCGCAGGCTACGGCAGGTGTTGCGGAGTGCAAGGTGGAAAATGCGATGGTTTAGGCATGGTCGTTCAGCGCCATGATCAGTTCGAACTGCCCCTGGATTTGTTCGGAAGGGACGGCGCGCATGAACTGGGCGAACCCATGGTCGGCCGCGTCCACATTGATCAGCCGCAATTGTCGGGTTGGTGTGGCTGCCAGGGCGTGGTTAATCAGGGCGGTGCCGATCCCCTGCCGCCGCGCATCTGGGTGGACGCCGATTTGCAGCAGGCTGCCGCTGTTGGGGACAAGCACGGCATAGCCGGAGAGGGTGCCATCGCTATGGGTCGTAAAGCAGCGGACCTGATCTGCGGTGGCGGTGATGGATTGATCGCTGTTTTGCCACGACGGCTCCCAGTCACGCAGCATATTCAGGGTGTCTGCGATATCGGACCAGGGAATCTCGCGGACTGGCGGTAGGTTCTCTTTAGCCGGTTGTGGTCCGGTCAGGGTGTAGCAGGACAGGTCCCGCCGCTTGTGCATGCCGAGTTTGCGGTAGAGCCGCGCGGCGGTGGTGTTTTCGACAAGCACTTCGGTTTGGAAGGTCATGGTACCGTGGCGCCGCAAACCGTCCAGCGCGCTCTGGGCGAGGTCTGTGGCAAGGCCCCGTCCGCGATGCTGCGGCACGGTGCCGCTGGAGATCAGGTAGGATGCCTCCCCCCGCACCGAAACAAGCCAAATGGCGGCGATCTTACCGTCTATGACAGCGATGCGTGACGCGTCGGGGCTGTGCCCGCGTTGTTTCATCATGAAGCGGAAGGCTGGCACTGTCAGGTTGATCGGAACGGCATAGTCCGAAAATGCGCTGGCCATGGCCGCGCAAAGGTCTTCTGTGCTGGCGGAGGCCGCATCAGTGATCGTGGCGCTCATGTGTGGTCAATCCTGTTCATCGGGTAACTCAAACAGGTCATGGACGCTGCAATCAAGTTCCGCTGCGAGTGTCAGCGCAAGAATCGTGGAAGGGGTGAAGACTCCGTTTTCGATCGTGTTGATCGTCTTGCGTGATACGCCCACAGCATCAGCCAGCTCGGCTTGGGTCAGGTCGGCCTTGGTGCGGTGGGCGCGCAGATGCACGATGAGCTTGGCGCTCATTCAGCGCGGCCGCGCATGATGGAGACGAGGTAATGGGCGGGCGGCACGGCACCAAGGACAGGACCCAGCCAATAGAACGCCATGGCCGGGTTCATCCTGTCCGTCAGTGAGAGGACAAGAAAGACGAGGAACACCGCAAGCACCGCCCAGAACCCGAAAATCAGGCTGTCGCGATGGGCCTGGTTGTTTTGTTCGTCCCATGCGGCATCTGCGGCATCGGGGTGACGCAGGTGCAGCACGAAGGACAGGATGGCGTATCCGATAGCGATACCCCCGATGATAAAGGCCCATGTGAGCCCGGATGGCCCGATGGACAGGACAGCCGCGACTAATGCAGCGGCTGTGGTGATGACAATGGCCGCACTGCCGAGGAGACGAACGCGGCTGATGGGGTTGGCAGACATGAATGCTCCTTTTCTTTTGCGTTTGCGATAAGTAACCTTGAGGTTACATAAAGCGGCGTTCATGTAACGTCAAGGTTACATCTGTCCCGCATTGCAATTTATCGCCGTGCCGCCTAAATCCGGGGCATGACACTGCGTAATATCCTGATCCACCCCGACCCAAGGCTGAAGAAGGTCGCTGACCCGATTGCATCGGTCAATGACGACCTGCGCCGTCTGGCGGATGACATGCTTGAGACGATGTATAACGCGCCGGGCATTGGCCTTGCCGCGCCGCAGGTGGCTGTGATGTCCCGCATGATCGTGATGGATTGCGAGAAGGAAGAGGATGCTACGCCCCGCCCGATGGTTTTGATCAATCCGCAGGTGGTTTGGACCTCGGAGGATCGGTCGGTCTATGAAGAGGGCTGTCTGTCGATCCCGGATCAATACGCCGATGTGGAACGCCCCGCCGAGGTTGAGGTGGAATGGACCGGGTTGGACGGCAAAACGGTGCGCGAGCGTTTTGATGGCCTGTGGGCCACCTGCGTACAGCATGAGATCGATCATCTGGATGGCAAGCTGTTCATTGACTACCTCAAGCCGCTGAAACGCCAGATGATCACCCGCAAGATGCAAAAGCTGAAACGCGAAATGGCCCGCAGCTGATGGCAGTTCTTGACCTGCGCTTTGACGGCGACCCGATATTGCGCAAAGCGGCCGCTCCGGTGATCCAATTTGGTGAACCTGTTGATACCCTGATCGCTGATCTGTTCGAGACGATGTATGCTGCCCAGGGCCGTGGTCTGGCGGCCCCGCAGGTCGGTATCAGCCAGCGGATGTTCGTGATCGATACGACTTGGAAAGAGGGTGAAAAGCACCCGATTGCGTTCGTGAACCCAGAGATTGTCGAAGCCGCCCCATTCAGCCAATTGGGACCAGAGGCCTGTCTGTCGATCCCGGATCGCACATTCAATGTGGCCCGCCCTGTCTGGGTTGATCTGGGCTGGAACAGCCCAGCCGGTATTCGCCAGACCGCCCGCTTTCACGGCGTTGGTGCCGTCTGTGTCTGTCACGAGCTGGACCATCTGAACGGCGTGCTGATCACGGATACCGGGACAGAGGTATGACCCATCGCCCTTATGTGATGTGGCCACATCCGGTGCTGCGCACGCCCGCGCAGCCGGTTGATGCGGTCACGGATGAGGTTCGCGCAATCTGGGATGAGATGATTTCGGCGATGGATACGATGCCCGGTGTCGGGCTGGCTGCCCCGCAATTGGGTATCGGTTTGGCCCTTGCCGTCGTGGATGCATCTGAAGCGCGCGGTCAGGCCGTGCGCATGGCCAACCCGGAAATTCTGCACGCGAGCGTTGAGTTCCGCGAGCATGAAGAGGGGTCACCCAACCTGCCCGGTGTCTGGGCCAAGCTAAAGCGTCCCCGCGCCGTGACGGTCCGTTTCATGAATGAAGACGGGGTGTGGGACCGCAAGGATTTTGTCGGCCTTTGGGCCACCTCGGTCCAGCACCAGATTGATCATTTGCAGGGCAAGATGTTTTTTGACCATCTTGGCCGGGTGAAGCGCGATATGCTGATCAAGAAGGCGAAGAAGTTGCAGGTGCGCTAACTTTTCCGCAGGGCCGTGAATGCTGAGACTTGACCATTTGACCGTCATTGCCCCAACGCTGGCCGAGGGGGCGGCACATGTGCGCGACTGCCTTGATCTGGATGTGCCGTTCGGGACGCGCCACCTTTATATGGGCACGCATAATCACAGGTTGCAGCTGGGCGGGAATGTCTATCTGGAGATCGTTGCGCTGGACCCGGACGGGACCGCCCCTGCGCGTGCGCGCTGGTTTGGACTGGATAATCAGGAACAGGTTCGGGCCGACTGGGAGGATGGGCGACGTTTGCGAGGGTGGGTCGCCAGCACTGATAGAATTCAGACGGTCGTTTCCGCCCATCGCGCGATTTACGGCGATGTTGTACCGCTTCCGCCGGAGGAACCGGCCTTTGGCTTTGCCATTCCTGTCGATGGGTCGCTGCCGTTGGGTGGCGCGGCCCCATCGCTGATCGACCATCGTGGTGATCCGACGGCAATGGCCGACATTCCTGACATGGGTGCGCGTTTGCGGTGGTTCGGGCTTGCCTGCCCCGACCCGGTGGGGGTCGAGGCGCTGTATTATGACTTGTCGATTGATCGACCGCCCGCTGTCACGCAGGGACCAAGGATCCGTTATAGCGCACGGATTGACACACCAACAGGATTGAAAGAGCTCACCTGAACCGGTGTGTCGTTATTGTTGGTACCTATTCGTGCGGCGCTTCTTGTTCTTCATCTGCGCTGCCCATCGAGAAGACGATACCGCCGGCGATGATCGCGATCCAATGTGAAAAGCTCCAGACGATCGCGGGCAGGGTGATACCGACACGCGCCCAAAGATCCATGCCTTGCATACCCATGACCAGGTCGGCGATGCCCCAAAGCACCAGAATGCCCCCAAGTATTTTGAACAACATTTTCGCTTCCTTACGGTTGTTAAAATATATGAGGCTTCATCGTGCCCAACGAAACATGGTTATTTTGCGGCATGTTAAAGGAAATTTAACCATCGAGCCGATCCGTTGCTGCGTTGCGATATACGCCTGATTGGCCTAACTGAGTGCCGGAACGCGCGCAGTTGGCCGGGGGCGATATTGTGAAAATCATCTTTATGGGCACGCCTGATTTTTCGGTGCCGGTGCTGGAGGCCCTGCACGCGGCCGGTCATGACATCGTTGCCGTTTATTGCCAGCCGCCCCGTCCCGCAGGCCGGGGGAAAAAGGATCGTCAGTCGCCCGTTCAGCGCCGGGCTGAGGCGCTCGGTTTGATGGTGCGTCACCCGGTGTCGTTGAAGGGGGTGGAGGAGCAGGTGGCCTTTGCGGCGCTGGATGCGGATGTGGCCGTGGTCGTTGCCTATGGGTTGATCCTGCCGCAGGTGGTGCTGGACGCCCCGCGTCATGGGTGCCTGAATATCCATGCATCGCTTTTGCCGCGCTGGCGAGGTGCCGCGCCGATCCATCGCGCTGTAATGGCGGGTGATGCGCAGACCGGCGTGTGCATCATGCAGATGGAGGCCGGGCTGGATACCGGCCCGGTTCTGCTGCGCGAGGCGACGGATATCGGGGTGGAAGAAACCGCGGGCGCCCTGCACAACCGTCTGTCGGGGATGGGGGCCCGACTGGTGGTTGATGCTCTGGCCCGTTTGCCGGACCTGACGCCGCATGCGCAGCCGGAGCATGGTGTCACCTATGCCGCCAAGATTGACAAGGCCGAGGCGCGGGTGGACTGGACCCGACCGGCGGTTGAAGTGGACCGTCTGATCCGGGGCTTGTCGCCTTTTCCCGGGGCCTGGTGTGACGTTCAGGGTGAGCGGGTCAAGTTGTTGGGATCGCGGTTGGCTGATGGTGCGGGAGCGCCGGGGCAGGTGCTGGGTGGTTTTACCATTGCCTGCGGGGAGGGCGCGGTCGAAGTGACGCGCGCGCAGCGGCCCGGCAAGAAGGCGATGTCGGCTGATGAGATCCTCAAAGGATTGGACCTGGGCGGTCAGTTGGACTGAATTGCCGGGGCAATACTGCGCTGGCGCTTCTTTCGTAATCGTTATAGTTCTAAGAAAAATGCAGAGGAGGTCGCCGCATGGATACGATTCCGCAGATTGGATATGGCTCGTGGAACAGGCCGGATGAGGCGGCTTATCAAGGTACGCTGGCCGCGCTTGAGGCCGGATACCGCCATCTGGATTGCGCCGAAGGGTATCAGAACGAAGAGTTTGTCGGCCGCGCCATCGCCGCGTTTGACCTGCCCCGCGAAGATCTATGGGTGACCACCAAGGTGGCCCCCGAAAGCTTTGGTCCCGGTCAGATCCGCCCGCATGTGGAGGCGTCGCTGGAAAAGCTGGGCGTCGGACCGGTGGATTTGTTGCTGCTGCACTATCCGTCGATCAAGGACGAATACGACATTGCGGATTACATGGCCCAGTTTGCCGCCGTTTATGACGCGGGCCTTTGCCGGAACATCGGGGTGTCGAACTTCACCAAGCCCTATCTGGACAAGGCGCTGGACCTGTTGGGTGACCGCCCGTTGTTGACCAATCAGGTGGAGTTACATGTGTATCTGCACAATCGCCCGATTGTAGAGCATTGCGCGGCCAAGGGTATCCGCATGACCGCCTATTCGCCGCTGGCGCGGGGTGCGGTTGTGGATGATCCGGTGCTGCAACAGATCGGGGCCGCCGTTGGTGTGACCGCGTCGCAGGTCGCACTGGCGTGGTTACTGGCCAAGGGGTATGTGGTTATCCCGTCTGCCGGCAGCCCGGCCCGGATCGCCGAGAATTTGGCGGCGGGTGATCTGACCCTGACGACAGCACAGATTGCCGCAATTGATGCGCTGGACAAGGATATGCGTTTGGTGGACGGGCCATGGTGCCCGGTCTGGGACGCGGCATGACGGTCCCTTTCACCCTTGTGGGCATCGACCATGTGGTGCTGCTGGTCGATGACATGGAGAAGGCGCTGGCGTTTTACTATGACGTATTGGGCTGTGTGCACGGCTATTCCTATCCCGATCTGGGGATGGAGCAGGTCTGGGCCGGGGCCGCGCTGATCGTGCTGTGGGACACCACGCACCCGGGGGCTACCCATGCCGTACCGCCTGTGGCGGGTGGCCGGAACATGGATCACCTGTGCATTGCCACATCCCCATTTGCGCCGGACGCATTGCGCGCCCATTTGGCCGCCCATGGGGTCAAGATTGACCGCGAGGCCGTTCATGGCGGGGCACGCGAAGTTGGGCATTCGTTCTACATCTTTGATCCGTTTGGGAACAAGCTGGAGATCAAGGGGCCTGCTGAATACGCGGACGGGCGTTGAAGGTGGTGGCTGGCTCCGTTGGATGGCGGGAATGAGCCCATTGTGTTGAAAAACTCGAAGATCTGCCAATTGCATTTTTCTGAAAAAATCCGTTGTAGCTACCAATTTGAAACCGAGTGCGCGATGGAGCCATTGAGAGCGGCGGACATTGCCAGCGCTGGCCCTTGGCCGACCCCCTCGACGAATCTTTGGAGAGGCTTTCTATGGGCAAGTTTTTCGCCCATTTTCGCGAAAACCGGAGTTTTTTAACACAATCAGCCCATTCCGCAAATTCGGTTTCTCGCTGCGCGCGCTCGCGGCATAAGAACTAAAGCCGGAGCGTGATTATCCGCGCTGCTACGCGGCGGAAAAACCAGCCATTCATTCAAAACGTAATGATAACATTTCGGTGCACTAGCCACCGGCGACTAGCACCTCTTTGCCTTTCAGAAGGCTAATTTTTACATCTCCCACCAGCTGTTTTCGGCTGAGATTTGCCAATGTGCTTATAAGCGAGCATACCTCTTGGCGATATTCAGATTGACGGATATCAAACGCGATCAACCTACAAGTGTTAAACTTCTTCAATGGAAGCCGCGTGCTCGCCAACCTGCGGTTTCAATGATGATGAGGCCCAAATGAAAGCGCAATCCAAAGGCCCCACGTTTGTGTGGCTGGTTCTTTTTGCCATTCGCTTCTTTCGGGACAGCACATCAGGCTGGCGCGCTTTTCTGTGGCTTTGGCTGGCCACGGCTTTCGCGTCGGTCATCGCCAGCTATCATACCACGACCCTACATATCACCATGCAAAGCGAGGTGGTCGAGCCGGTTCTGTTTTCTGTCACCGCCCTGTTCCTCGTGATCGCGTTCGCGGTCGACCGCATGTTTCACCGGTGATGTGCGCAAGATGTTGTGCTGCAAGAGGTCGCCATTCAAAGCCTTGCAGATGAAGTGAATGCCATGCTGGATAGTGCCGCGACAATCGCAAGGGAAGAAGGTATCTATCTTGCACTGCCAGTTAGATTGACCCTTTCGAAAGGCAGGTTCGAAAACGTTGTGCGCAACTTCGATCCCAATGGCAACGTTGTGCTTGAACACCTCAAATTCGGCGGCGCGCAGTTTGAAGGCTCAGTTTCGGGCAGTGGTGAGTTGCAGATCGTTGACGCACCCTATGGCAGGCTAAGTGCTGCAATCTGCTGGGATGCAGGTTTTCCAGACGTTATCAGGCAAGCTGGCGCGATGAATGTTGATCTGCCGCTGCATCCCTCAAATGACTGGTTCGCAATCCGGAGCCTGCACCCACAGATGGCTACCTTCCGGGCTGTTGAGAACGGCATGGCCATCTTTCGGCAAACAGCCAACGGCGTGTCGAGTGTGATTGACCAATACGGTCGCGTGATCAACCGTGTCGATATATATGTACAAGACCCGGATGCTTGGGATGGCTTGCAAATCGTGGACGTTCCAATGGGCGCGGTTGATACGCTTTACCCTGAAACAAGTGATGTCATTGGTCTGGCGTCGTTGGCGTCGTTGGCGTCGTTCCTTGGTCTATTGGGGCTGGCTTTGTTCAAGCGTCACGGGCGTGATACTCAGGCCGTAGCTTAGCTTCGCCTCCGCAATAACGCCGTACCGATCAGCCCGGCTAACAGCACCACATTCAGCCACCCAAACCAATCACCCCACCGGGAATAGAGCGTGTCCACTCCAATTGTCAGCACATCAACAAACATGATCCCGGTACCGCCGTGCGCGCTGTCCATCCGTGCCAGAATGCGGCCATATGGGTCAGCTGCGAAGCTCACGCCGTTATTAGTGGGGCGGATCATGGTAAAGCCGTTTTCGATCGTGCGTTCATTGTCGGATGGTCCGGTGCTCTTGGGGAAATCATAGGATGGCACCAGCATGATATCGGCACCTGCCAGTCCAGCTTGCCGCGCGAAGGCGGGAAATGTCATGTCCCGGCACACAGACACAGCGATCCGGCCATATGGGTTTTCAATGGACTGGACTATCTCGGCCCCTTTGTTGAACACCAGTGGTTCCCCCGCGGACCCCCAACCCCAAAGGAAACGTTTGTCATAGTGAATGCGGATATCGCCCTGATCGTCGAGTAACAGATGCACATTGTTGCCCTTTTCGTCAGGACTGGTCGCGTACCAGGACTATGTGATTGAAAGCCAGACTGCATTCTCTGCGGCGATCCGTTGATAGTCTGCCCGAAGCTTTTCCACGTCTGGTTCCATCACGGTCAAAAGATGTTCTTGAAAGCTGACAATCTGTGCGCCGCCCGCGACGGCATCAGCGGTCGCGCTGGCGATCCGCGCGAGGGTTTCATCATAGGGTAGCACGCGTTTCTCAGCAAAGAATGGCTCCATCGACACGGCGACACCATCCTCTGGCAGCAGGACAATGGCTGCGAGGCGCACTGTGTCGCGGGGTTCTTGGGTGCCCAGCCGGTTGGTTCCATAGGCAATAAGCCCAGCCAAAAGAGAGCTGAACGCGACGACCGCTGCGATGCTTGGCATGGTCGGGAACCTGCGCGCCCAAAGATGATTGATCAGCGCTGGAGGCAGGGACCAAAGGAAGATGAACCCCCACAGCCCCGTTAGGGCATAAAGCTGTCGCAGCGCGTCTGGGCCAAGGGCAAGGGCGGTCTTAGCGGAAACACCGTCAAAAGGACCTTCCATCGAGGACAGAAACATCATGGCGGTGACAGCAATCGGGAAGGCCAGTATAGCCCAAATCGAAGGGCCAAACCGGGCGTAAAGCCAACGATCTATCAGATAAGGCAACGCAAAAAGCAGCGCCAAAAGCGTGCTGCGTAAGACATTGAACGCCAGTCCTGCAAGCGTATCGGAGAAATCGAATAAGCCCCGAAGGGCAAAATTCATCGACAGCACAAACCCAAACGTTGTCAGCACCATTGCACGACGCGTCGGTAGACTGCGCGAAAAGCGCAAGATGAAGATCGGCGCAATGACGATCATCTCTTGGATGTTGGGAAAGATTTCACTGCGACGGGTGAACATGAACAACCCGAAACCGAGCAGGAACAACAACGGTGCGGACAGAGCGTGCGGCTTGCGGCCTGCGTCTGACATCGCCTATGCCGCCTCGCCGTCTTCGCGATAAAACCACGCCCCCGCCAAGGCGGCGATCGGCAATTCAAAGACACCCCAGATCGCAGAAATACCCGCAAGCTGCGGGGCAACGGCACCGGTCAGGGTCAGGGCCACGCCCAAAAGCGCCCATGCAATGAACCAGAGCGTCAAACCCGCAATGATGGCTGTTTTTGGTCCCGCACCGAACCTCGGGCGCATTGCGGCATAAAGCCAGACAAGCACGATCCCGTAGCACGCAACCGTTCCCGCAAGGGCTGCGGACGCCCACAGCGACGTCTCAGGCGCCTCGCCTTGCGGTGCTGCTGCGGCGAGGTCTTCCGCAAGCACAAATGTGTCTAGCACCGCTTCACCGGACGCAAGAACGACCCCCGCCACAAGTCCGCCAAGCAGCACACGGGGTAGTTGATGCCCGCCATATCAGCCTTTGCCCCGTGAAAGTTGATCGCTGCCCATCGCCCGCACGATCATGTCACTTGCACCGAAATCATGAGACGCGACAATCTCCAGACCAGGCAATAGCTGCTTTAGCCTGCGCACTTTGGCAAACGACGCACGCAGCTCTGCCGCATCGCCTGTGCCGGCGGTGATGTCCTGCTCCAGCAGCTTCGGATCATAGGTTAAATCCGCCACCAAAAGGATCGGTGCCCACCCCTCGCGTCGGATCAGCATTGAGATTGACCCCGGCGTATGCCCCGGCGTTGGCAGCAGGATCATCGACCCGTCGTCCATCACGTCATAAATGCCGTGGAACCCCTCAAAAAGCGGATCGTCCGTTGGTTGAAACGCGAAGGGCTGCCAGTCAGCACCCGGTATCTCGATATGCTCTCTCAGGATCCAGTCGTGTTCTGGATGCGGTTGGAGCAACTGCGCCCACTCTTCTTTGCTGACCAGCAGTTTGGCCTGCGGGATTTGGGCGATCCCACCCACATGATCGAAATGCAGATGGGACATGATCGCCAGGTGCACATTGCTTGCGTCAAAACCGGACTTTGCCAAAACCCTATCGAGCCTGTCATCTTCCGTGATGTGAAGCTGGAAGATGCGCCACAAAAGGAACCTACCGATGGCGCTGGAGATGTAGTTGGGATCTGAGACAATCGCTGGGTCCAACCCAGTGTCAAACAGGATTGGACCATTGCGATGGGCAATCAGAAAATAGTTCAACGGGATCTTGTGCCAGCTTCGCGATGTCAGCGCCCACCACAGGCGCGGCTTCCATGAACCGAAACGGTGTTCATCATGCTGGGCGCCCCAGCCAGAACCAAAAGCTTGAACTGAGGTAATCAGAGGGGCTGTCTTTGCCATTTCTGTTGTGCTCATTGGCGTTTCCTCGGCGCCTGGCGATGATCGCTTGGGTATCAGTAGCGTTAGCCCCTTGTTTGCCACTGACAAAAATCAATGGGCCAGCACACTGGACTGCTAACCCTGTCTGCAATCTCAACCACTTGATTAAACCTCATGAACGGCACGAATTCCTACCCATTAGCAACCGCGGATGCATTGCAGCGCGCAGCGCGGATTGCTGGCGTGCTTTTTATCATTGCGACCGCATCAACGATGGCAGCGCAGATCATTCTTAGCCCGCTTTTGGATGCTTCACAGCGCGCGACTGATCCTCAAACCAATCCTGTTGCGTTGGCGGTCTTGCTGGAAATTGCCAACGCTTTGGCCAGCGCCGGGATTGCGATTGCGTTCTATCCGGTTCTGCGCCGATGTGCTGAGTTAGCCGCGACAGGCTATCTGGGCCTGCGTGTTATCGAGGGTGCAGTGGGCGTCGTTGCAGCAACAGTTTTGGCGATGATCATATCGACCAGTGCCGACGAAATGGCATTCACATTGGCGGTGCATGACACGGCGTTCCTGATGGTACTGCTTGTTTTCAGTTGCGGCACCTTGCTGCTTTATCCTATGCTCTATGCCTTCCGGCTAGTCCCGCCTGTGCTGTCGCTTTGGGGGCTGATCGGGGGGCTGATACTCTTGGTGTCTTGCGTTCTGATCCTGTTTGGCCAGATCGAGGTTGGCGGGACAACAGACCTGATCCTGTCCCTGCCAATCTGGATCAACGAAATGGCACTGGCGCTGTGGCTGCTTGCGCGAGGCGTGGACCTGAAACATGTCGGATCAGGTAATGACCGTGCAGCTTGATGACCCACATGTGCGGCGCGCGGGCGTCATCGTCGGGGTGCTTTTCATCATCGCGACAGCTTTTCTCTTTCTGGGAGAGATGTTCTACAAGCAGTTTCTTGATGCGCCTGACGTGTTGCGCGTTGCGGCGCAGAACAAGCCAGTCATCGTGCTGGGCCTGACAATCGAGCTGATCTGCATCCTCGCCATGCCCCTGATCGGCGCGTTCATCTATCCGGTCCTGAGCCACGTCAGCGTTGGCCTGGCGCTTACCTATTTCTTTTTTCGGGCGCTTGAAGGCGTTATTCTGGTCAGTGTCGCCCTGACCAACAAGTTCTCCTTGCTCTCGCTCAGCGAAGCGCAGCTTGCGGGCGCGGACCCGACCTTGGCCGAAGCCGCAGTGATGCTGATCCGAGCACAGAACCTTTGGGGTGATACGGCGGGAACGCTTTACAACATCATCTTCGCGCTTGGTGCGCTCTGCCTTTATGGAACGCTTTTCCACGCGCGGCTGATCCCCCGCTGGATTTCGCTTTGGGGGTTGATCGCGATTGCCATTCTGCTTGGTATCGTCGGCACTGCGATGCTCATTCCCTTGCCGCCTTGGGCACCGTTGCTGATTGTACCAATCGCGGTGCAGGAGATGGTCATGGCACTATGGTTCATCTTTCGTGGGTTTGATTTTCAGGACATCACGCATCCGCACCCGCCCTTGACGGAAATTCCATCATGACTGCGGCACGGGCCCACCGCATCGTCGTGCCACGTCGCGGCGGGCCGGAGGTGCTGCAATGGGTCGCGATGGACATGCCGGAACCCGGCCCAGGGGACGTGCGCGTGCGGGTCGAGGCGGCAGGGGTTTCAGCCTACGACGTCATGTTGCGGGGCCATTGGTTTCCCGGGTTGCCTCCCATGCCCTACACGCCGGGCGAGGATTTCGTTGGCATTGTGGATAAGGTCGGCGCGCGCGTTTCGGGCCTCCAAGTGGGCCAACGCGTGGGCGGTTGGACCTTTGGCGATGCAGGCGGCTATGCCGAGTACCTTTGCCGTCCTGCGGCTGATCTGGTGGCCGTGCCCGATGCGCTTGATCCGGTGACAGCCTGCGCTCTTATCGTCAATTACCTCACCGCAAGTCTGGCCTTGCATCAGGCGTCCAAGGTCTGCGAAGGCGAGCACCTGCTTGTGCAGGGCGCAGGTGGTGGTTTGGGCAGTGCGCTGTTGCAATTGGGCCGTGATGCCGGGCTACAAACCTTTGGCTGTGACGCAACCAGCAAACAGGCGCAGATACGGGCGGATGGTGCTGCGCCGATTGACTACCAATCAGAGTTTGTCGTGGCGCGCACCCGTGCTTTGACGGGCGGCGGTGCGGACGTGGTCATTGATCTAGTAGGTGGCGCACAGCAGTTGCTGCGCTCATGGCGTGCCCTGCGTCCCGACGGCAGGCTTTTGATGCTGGGCATGACGGGCACGCTGAAATCCGGCACGTGGATCATTTTACCCAGCCTTATGCTGCTTGGGATTTTTTCGGTTTGGCCGGGAGGCCGACGCATCGCAAAGGGCCCCGGCATGGAAGATTACCCGCGTGCCAACCCTGATTGGTACCGCAACACGCTTTCAGAGCTTTTTCGCAAGGCCCTTGCAGGGCAACTGCAACCACACATCGCGCATAAGCTGCCCTTGCGGGATGCGGCGGAGGCGCACGCAATGCTTGAAAGTGGGGCCGTCGCGGGAAAGATCATGTTGATCACAGGTGACCGTGCCGCAGCATAGTTAATTGGAAGGAAACGACATGGAGATTCAGGACCAATCAACCGCAAGAATGGGCGGCTTTGCGGGCATATTGGGCAGCGCGCTGTTGCTTGGTGTCTTTGCGTTCCTTGCCGTCTTTGTCGGGCTGGACACACTTGATGCGCAGGCCGCGTTGGAGCGGTATCCAGACATTCGCTGGGCCCGGATCATCGAGAACGCGGCCTATCTTTTTGCGCTGGCACTTTGGGCGCTGCATTCGGTGACGTTGTTTGTCGTGCTGCGGGCGGATAGCCCGGCAACCGCGCTTGCTGCGATGGTCATGTCCGTGCTGGGCCTTACTATCCTCGCGGCAGGGGCAATCCCGCATACGGCTGAAACCGTGATATCCGATCTATACAATGCACCCGACACCGCCGCAGAACTGATGCCTGTTCTAATCGTCGCGTGGGAAGTCAGCCTGGGTTGGGTCGACACATTCGTTGTAACCGGGGTAGTCCTCGCACCAGTGGGGCTATTGCTTTATGGTATTGCGATGCTGCGATCTTCTGACTTTGGTTCATGGGCAGGATGGGCAAGCATTCTCTTTGCAGCCGCTGGGTTTTATGCCGCCATCTCTAGCCTGATCGAGGAAAGCGATATTGTTGGCGTGGGTATTTTTGCTCTGGTGTTTTTTCACACGGTTATCGGGGTGGTCTCGCTTCGGCTGCGTTAAGCCTGAGCGAGTTCCACCACGACATTGCCAGCCTTATGGCCGCTGCCAACATGGGCGTGGGCCAGCGTGATCTGATCGAGCGAATACACCCGGTCGATCACGGGTCTCAGCGCACCCTTCGCGGCCATGTCCGCAAGAAGGCGCATGTCCTCGACAGTTTCCGCCGCGATCCCGGCGGAGAATTTCTGATCCCCCATCAGTGACCAAATGGGCGCTGTGATATTATCGAGCAGGCTGCCTGCGGCCACCACACCACGCCCTGAGGGTCGCAACATCCGCCTGATCTTTCCAAGTGGCAACGCGCCAACCGTGTCGAACACAACATCAAAGATTTCGCCGGAGCTGGTGATGTCGGTTTGCGTGTAATCCACCACACGGTCCGCACCCAGCGACGACACAAGCTCCAGATCGGCGGTGCTGCAAACGCCCGTCACATGCGCGCCAAAGTATTTCGCAATCTGTACGCCCATGGTGCCAAGCGCCCCTGATGCGCCGATGATCAGCACAGTTTCACCTGATTTGACGTCCCCCTTTCCCCGCAGAAAATGCAAAGCGGATGTGCCCGCGAACGAAAGGGCCGCAGCCTGAGGAAAGGACAGGTTTTGTGGTTTGTGCACGACTTTGCCGTTGGCTGGCATCGTGATGTATTCGGCGTGACAGCCCATTTCGAGGCCCGTAAAGGCGATCACATCTTCGCCCACGGCAAAGGTGGTTACATCCTTCCCCACGGCCTCAATCCGCCCGGCCATTTCAGTGCCCAATACCTTGCGGCGCGGGCGGAATAGACCAAAGGCAAGACGAGGGATCGGGCCAAAACCACTTGGTCCGATCATTGTGCGCGCGCCAATCACCGCTGGTGATGCTTGCGGCATAGGTCTTGATCAAAAGCGCATCGTCGGCTGGAATGGGGCGAGGGACCTCTTTGATTTCGACCACCTCTGGAGGTCCATAGCGTTCGTAGACCGCTGCTTTCATATCGCTTTGCCTCTCACCCGCTCGCTGCCGACGACAGTGCGTTCAACACGATCACTCCCGCAAGGATAAGGCCAACGCCAAAATAGGCATAACCGTCGAGTGTCTGACCGAAAACCACAGCACCGATCAACGTGACGCCAGCGATGCCGCCGCCTGCCCAGACCGAATAGGCGACTCCCAGCGGCATGGTGCGTACCACAAGTGACATCACATAGAACGCAAGTCCGAAACAGATCAGCGTCAGCCCGGCAAACCCCAGCTTCGTGAAACCGTCCGACAGCTTCAATGCGGTCGTTGCGAGGAGTTCGATCGCAATGCCAATCGCCAGCAAGAACCAGTGCATTGAGTCATTACCCCCGTAGCTGTCGAAAGACTTTGGGATCAACACTGGCCGCACACAGAATCCCGCCCCAAAGCGCGCCTTGGATGCCCTGGCTGATCACGTCCTGTCCGGACAGATACAGCCCGTCGATTGGGGTCCTTGTCCGCAGCGCATCGCTCATGACGCGCTCGGGCGTGCCATCCAATCCATAAAAGCGCCCCTCGTGGTGCCCGGTGATTGACGCTGTTGCCAAGGGTGTCGAAAGCTCGCGGAATACGACCAGTTCGGCCAATTCGGGAAAGCTGGCTTTGAACAGCGCAAACATCTTGTCTTCAACCTGCTGTTTGAAGGCTTTGTAATCCGCACCCCGTTGACCGGACGGAAGATCGGCCCAATGGGCAACGCTGTTCCAGTCGGTCCAGACGACCATTTCGCCCGCATATTTCTGTTTGGGCCCTGGATCGTGGCTTGGGTCTTTGAGGGACGCAAATGAGACGAAAAAACCGGGTGGATTGCCGTCAGGTGCCTTATCCCAAATCGCGTCGATCTCGCCGTTTGGATAGAACCAATGGTTTGACCTCGTAGCACCTGCCTTTGTCACGTCGCCCTCAAAGCCCAGAAACAAGGTGAAATGCGCGATGGACGGGGGCAGTGATTGGATTTCAGCGATCCAGTCTTCGGGGCCAAAGCCTGCGGGCAGCAGATTATTGATCGTCTCACGTGCGCCAATATTGGAGATAACCACGTCCGAGCGGATTTCTTCGCCGTCAGATGTGCGCACGCCGATAACTTTGTCGTTCGCGACCAAAAGCGTTTCAACCTTCACGCCCGTGCGGGCCTCTCCGCCTGCTTGCGTGACCGTCGGGATCATATGATCTGCAAAGGACTTGCCACCGCCCACAGGATACCATGCGCCGCTTGTCAGATAGCAGCCGTAGACCAAAGCGTGCATGGCAAAGCTCGCCTTGTGCGGGCGGCCCCCGTGATCGCCCCATTGCGCCATAAAGGCTGCGGCAAGGTCCGGGTTTTGCGTGATGCTGTCGACGACTTCCTGCAGGCTGCGCTTGCACCATTTGTCAATGGCGCGGCGGTTCCACCAATCAATCATGTCGCCGACAAATTCAGGCGTCGCACGGGTTGGCGCGAGTGTATACATCAAGTCCCGCCCTTCCTTTAAGGCGGTAATCCATGCCTCGATCGCCTCTGCTTCACCAGGAAACCGGTCTTTCAGATCACGCTCCTGCGCCTCAAAGGGGCGCGACAGCGCAAGCGGCGGCGCATCTGCGATATGCAGATTGTCATAGACTGCTCCCATGGGTTCGAAATCCATCGGAGTGTGCGTTAGCCAGTCAATCAGTGCCCTTTCTCGGTCGCCCGGGGCGACGCAGCCAAGATAGTGAATGCCAACGTCCCAGGTGAAACCTTCGCGCGAAAAGCTGTGCGAGAGGCCGCCAAGGGTCGTGTACTGTTCCAGCAGCAATACCTTGTGGCCCGTTTTCGACAGTGCGGCGGCGGCTGTCATGCCGCCCATGCCGGACCCGACAACAATCGCGTCCCATTTTTGTGTTTTGCCATTGCTCATGTGACAGCCCTCAAGAATGCGTCTGTGACTTGTTCATTTCTTTCTCGATCATCTTTTCGGTGACGGCGAACCGACCCGGAAAAACGAAGACCGCAAAGCCATGAAGCACCACGGCAATCCCCCAACCCATCATGGGCCAGTGAAACCAGATTGTGCCGGGCGAGGATAAGAGGTTGATCACCACAAGAAGCAGAATGACAGCGATATAAACCATGAGATGCGTGTAAAAACTCATCTTGGCTTCAACGCGTTTCTTGGCGGATTGATAGGCTTCGGACTGTTCCATGGCTTGTCTCCCTCACGTTGGTGCAACGGCATCAAGTCTAGCAAAAGCAGCCTGTTCAAGATTGAGGAAAGTCAAAGTCATGCGCTCTGGGCGCGATAGCCTTGGGATGTGAAATGGCGAACTGGAATGGTGCGACTTGGATGTCAGGCCCGTCAAACCCCCTGAGTGAGATGGCTGACTTTGACAATGTCATTGTCACCAAGGACGAGCGGCCCAATCCGTCGTTCACAAAAACCGCGCTACCCGGTTTCAAGAAAACCGTTCACGGACGTCGCGCCATTCGGATCTTTGATGGCGTCCCCATCCCCGAAAACGTCATGCGCGACTGCTTGCAGGATGCCATTCTCGCACCGAGTTCATCAAACCTGCAATGCTATGAAATCTATTGGGTGCGCGATGACGACATGAGAAAGCGCATGGCGCCGCTTTGCCTAAACCAACCGGCGGCGACGACGGCAGGTGATCTTTTGATTGTCGTGTCGCGGGGTGATTTATGGCAGACGCACCTGAAAAAGCTGACGGACATCATGACCGATCACGGTAAGAAACCCCTGACAGGGCCGGTGCAGGACTACTACGAAAGTACGATCCCTATGTTGATGAAAACGGACCGCTTTGGCCTGCATAACCTCATGCGCCGGGTCGTGTTGTGGTACAAGAGCCGAAGTGAGCCAACGGTCAACGGACCCGTCTCGCGGGCCGACCACCGTGTATACGGTCATATTCAGGCAAGTCTGGCGGCCGAGAACCTGATGCTGTCGCTCGCGGCGCATGGGTACGAATCCTGCCCAATCGGCGGGATCGACAAACGCGGCATCAGAAAGCTGCTCGGGCTGCCAAGCAGGGCTGAGCCAACTTTGGTGATTGGCGCAGGCACCGGAAAACCCGAAGGTCTGTTCAGCGCGCGGGCGAGGTTGCCTTTCGATGACCTGATAAAGCGAGTGTAACCGGGCAGGACGCAATTCGTTTCTGTGCTGCCGCGGTCACGCAGAGGCTTGGTTAGGTTTTTTCAAGCTTGCCGTTTAGGACACTGATTGCTTGGCTACCTCTTGATCGCTCAAAAACCCAAGCACTTTGTCCGTGAGCCAGTGGCGATTGACGATCGTCAGATGATGATCTGCTCCCGGCGCGATTGCGGTTTGGATTTCTGGTGCAACGCGATGCAGCTTGGTGATCGCATCCTTGGCTGCATAGGTCACCTCGTTTTCACCAACGAGGAAAAACGTCGGCGCTTTGATGCATTGCCAATCATCATCTGACAGCACACTCGGCAAGATAAGATTTCTACGCTTGAAGCAGCGCCTGGCCAGCATAGCGTCTTCAATCAGTTCGTCGATCATCGGGCGGGTCTGGTCATCGCCGGCGCCGACGGGATCGTACCAGTACATGTAGTATTTGGTATAGGCACGGATTGGCAAAAGCCCATGCAGGATTGCGCGCGCCAACAGGCCCATTGAGGGTGGAAGAATAGTCGCAGCCGGTGAGAGCAGAATGAGGCTTGCCAGCGCATCCGGGTAATCACGCGCATAAAGCGCGGCCTGCCAGCCGCCAAAGGAGTGCCCTATCAGATGCGGCTTGTTAAGCTCAAGCGCTTTCAGGACTTCGTCCAGCCATTGCGTCAGGTCTGCGGCGCGCCCCATCCGCCGCCTGTATGTGCTGCGGCCACTATCATAGATATGATCCAGCGCATAGGTACGATAGGTTTCGGACAGGGCTGCGATAATTGGTATCCACGCAAGCGAATTCTCGGAATCGCCGGGCAACAGAACCAGTGGTGGCCCATCCGGCGGCCCTTGGACTCTGAGGAATGTTGTGCCGGAAGTCGTCTCAACCAACCGTTCTTCCGATGCAATTGGCCATCGTAAGGCGCGCGTGTCATAGAACGCCAGATACTCTTGCATCAACGCTTCTGATCGAAACGGGTGATAGGGATCTGAGAACGTCCTGCCGTCCGATTTGCTGCTGAATGATCCACCCGAAAGCGCCTCTGCGACAGTGGAAACTGTTCGCGAGACAGTCGTTCGCAAGTTTGACATACCGTGTCTCCATCATCATGCCGGTGCTTCTTGAGGGCGGCACCGACAGGTTGCCAATCGGCACGACGCCTGAAGCGGTTTCAGTTCCCCACAGATAATTTGTTCTGCGCGGGCCAATAGGGATTGTAACCGATGGCGTGACTTAGCGTTGCGATAGCACGGTCGTGTTGAATTTTATCAAGTGCTTTGCGTAGCCACGCTTTGACTAAGCACTTGTCAGCAGCTCTCCAACCTCGGCGGCATTCAAGACGCGCCCGGATGAAACCACCTTCTCGTCAATCACCAACCCCGGCGTCGACATCACACCATAGCCCGCAATGGCAGCAACGTCTGTGACCTTCTCGATCTTAACGTCGATCCCGGCGGCCTTTGCGGCAGCCAGAGTTTGTCAGCCAAAGCCACACACTTTTTGCAGCCTGATCCCAAAATCTTGATGTGCATAACGTATCTCCCGGTTAAATGAGCAGGTATGTTGCGCTGTTAAAGAGGTAGCCAATCACAATGATACCGGCGGTCACGATACCGACAAAAAAGGCTAGCAAGGGAAGCTTCAAGACGCGTTTAAGCATTATCATCGATGGCAATGAAAGCGCCGTCAACGACATCATGAACGCGAGTGCTGTGCCGACACCGACGCCCTTTTGAACAAGCGCTTTGGCGATCGGCAATGTGCCGAAGATGTCCGCATACATCGGGACGCCATCAAGCGTCGCAACGAATACCGACCACCATCTGTCCTGACCCAATGTGGCAGCAATAAAACTCCCGGGATCCAGTTGTGGATCGAAGCCCCGATTCCAACACCAATCAGAACGTATAGCCAAATTCTGTGAACAGTATCCGAGACCTGATCTCGAGCATAGGCCAACCGTTCCCCACGACTGATTTGACCGTCATTGTCATGATCGCTGACCAGACTTTGAAATACGAAGGGCTCTACTTGGCCAGCAAGCCTCAGACATCGGATGACTGTGCCGCCAAGAGCCGCGAGGGTCAGGCCGACGATGACATAGCTCAGCGCTATGGTCCAGTTGAGAATATTGGCGAGCAGGATCACCGAAGCAAGATCAACCAATGGCGAGGAAATCAAGAACGAGAACGTCACCGATAGCGGCAGTCCGGCGCTCGTGAAGCCTATAAACAGGGTATTGAAGAGCATGAGCAGAAGGGCGTGAGCGTTCCTAGAAGTGCTGCAAGTGTGTTTGCCCCAGTACCCGACGGGTGCGTTCTGGCGGAAAATAGCTTTGAACGTATGAGATGGAGAAGATCAGCACAGAAAGCAGAATGAAGATCTTGATCACGTCGTAGATGAAGAAATGAACACTGCCAGCAACCCGCGTGGTCATGTCCAGCCCCAAACCGTCCTGCTAGGTCCATGTGAGCAAATCCGACAGCCACTGCATGCGCAGCAGTTGATCATTGAGCCAGGCAAAAGATTCTTCCAAGGGGTAGCTTCCTTCTTAGATCAATCCCGTTGTTTCTTGCCGTCTAGAGGTGCCGAAGATGGAGGACATGATCTAAACCAACGCAAGTGAGACTGGCTGAACCCGAACGCATTGCATCTCGAAACACGATGATGACGCCTCGCCGAAACTGTGAGAAAGGCCAGTGGGCAGTTTATTTGTTTGATATCGCCGACTCTAGAGCCAACTTCGCCATACAAAGCTTATTGCAGTGATCAAATTCTGGGCAGGCAGTGCACTCATCCCATTCGGCAACGTTGGTTTGAATGCTCCTGTCGGATCGCGTCAGCCCTGCTGTGTCCAGTTCAAACCAAAAGACTTTGTCTTGCATGTCATCGTTGACTGTGAAGTGCAGACTGTCGTGAAAAATCGTCCCATAGCATGGCTTGTGTTGTGTCATAAGCGTTTTTCTTATCGGGGCAATTGCGAAAGCAGGGCATAGATCTGACGGGGTGAAACAAAGTTCAGTATCTGTGGAAGCCCCGACTCACGGGTTTCTTAGTCGCAATTTGTCGTGAAGCCGCGATCAAAGGTTGATCACAATCAATTCCCCATTTGAGCAAGATGATAGTTCGATTGCAGGACCAGAGGAAAGGATGAAGATGAAGCAGACACTCGCTGATGCAAATCATCCGCGCGTTATAACGGCGGCAGAACGGCTGACGGCAGGTGCCAACACTAACAGAGCTTGGCTTGAGCGGCTGTTCTTGTTTGTCCGCGATGAGATCCTTTTTGGATTTCCGGCCAAAGGTGATTTTGTGTCAGCGTCCGAAACCCTCGAAACAGGGGTTGGTCAATGCAATACGAAAGCGACCTTGTTGCTGGCTTTGTGCCGCGCGGCAAACATCCCGGCCCTCATAAATTTTTCACTGATCACTAAGGACATCCAACGTGGTTTCTTTACCGGGCTTGCTTACTGGCTGATGCCACAGAGCATCTCGTATTCCTGGATCGAAGTGGAGATCGAGGGGAAGTGGCGGCGTATCGATAGCTTCATCAACGATTTGCCTCTGCATAGGGCCGAGGTGGCCGAAATGTCTGAGCGAGGCTGGGCAATCGGTTTCTCGGTTGCGCTAAATGATGGTCAAGCGAGCGCCGACCTCAACATCGACGAAGAAGCATTTGAGCAGATGGCTGCGGTTACAGATGATCACGGCATCTGGGATGAACCGGCTGACTACTATTCCAGCTCGCTCTATCGCAACCGTCCCGGAACCTTTTCGACTGCTGGCCTATCGACTGATGATCGACAGCGTGAACTGGCGCGTCGATCTTCTCAGAAACAAGCAAAACGACACTTCACAATTTGAGGTACCAACATGACGAAAGCCATTTCAGCCCATGCTGCAACTAAAGCGAAAGATGATGAACTCTCGAGCTTGATGAATGTCGGCCCAGCGACCAGTCGCCGCTTTCATCTTCTCAAGATCGAAACAATTTCGGATCTGGCGAAACAGGAAGCGGATGAACTATTTGCTCAGCTCTGTGCGTTGTCCCAAGACCGTGTTGATCCGTGTGCATGATGTGTTCAGCGCAACGGTTCACCAGGCACGCACGGGCGAAGCATTGCCATGGTGGAGCTTTTCAGGCGGCGGCAAACAGCAGAGTGAAGCTTGCCGTGAGCATTGGTTGCACCTGCAGCTAGCTGGAAAAGATCCGTATCTACGAAGATCAGTCTGCTGGAACTACTGCTTGGAGGAGTTCTGCTGCGCCGTCACATGAGTGACGCTGCACCTGCAGGGTGTTTCTGCGTCGGCAATAGCTGCTTTTGCAGTAGGCGGCTTTGTCCGCAAAACCGATGTTTCGTCTCGTCGATCTTAAAACGAAGACAACCGGGCGGAGCTCGGCTGTTTCGTTCAGAGGAGGGAGCGTGGTTTTCAGGCTTGGGCGGGTTGCAGCGTGGCAGGTGCTTTGACGATCCCGCGCGCCTCCATCACCCATGCGGCGACGAGGGCGAAGACGATGTGACCCCAGAGTGCGACCCAGGTGATCCCGGTGAAGCCGAGGAAGGGTTTGTTGCCAGCCACCAGATGCGCCATGACGTAGAGCGCAAAGACCCAGAGGACGACGCCATAGGCCGTGGCGGTCGCGACCCATGGCAGGGACGGCATGATGCGCTTTTGCAACGGGCGTGCGACCAGCAGATAGCCCAGCGTGTAGGCGACCATGCCGGTAAAGACGTGCAGCAGATGGGCGAGTCCGGAGGGGCTGGCCCCGAAGACGGTCTTGATCGTCTGGTTGGCGAGGCCGACTGGGGCAAGCTTGGCATAGCCAAAGAGCGGTGACAGACCCTGGCCGAATGCGTCGAATGCGATGGTGGCGAAAGCCCCGGCGGCGAGAACGGTGAAGACAGTGTTTTTCATGGCGAGCGTTCCTTTGTATGCGAGTGTATGCGGTTGTTCCGGGGGCTTTATCGGGGGTTTCGGGCTGGCTGTGCAGCCCCCTCACACAAGGGTGACAGTCTTTGTCAGCTTTGAAACAGAAGCTGAAACAATGGGCAGGTCAGGCTGATATCGCCGTGAACGCGCCGTAACACTGTAACAATTTCGGGAACTGGGCCGCAGAGTGTGACGTTTTGCAACATATGTGTCTGGAAAGTCGCCGGGTGGTGTTTTGCCTTGTGTCGTCCGGGTGTTAAGAGGGGATTCGCTTGAAACAGGGTGCTTATTGATGACGATGACGACAAATATGACCAGACGGTCATTTGGGGCCATGATGCTGGCAACCACGGCGGCCTGCGCGCGGCCAGCGGCCCCGCCGCCCCTGTCTGAACTTCCGCAGTTCGTCGAGGGTTACGGCCCGATCCAGGATGCGGGGTACAACCTGCCCGGTATTCCCGACAGATATCTGCAGGGTGTGAATCGCCGGATGTCTGGCATTTACAACGGGGAACAGGGTCCAAATACGCTGGATGTCGATCCTTATGCGAAGTTTTTGTACCATGTGCGCCCAGATGGGACGACCACACGCTATCCTGTTGGCGTTGGTCGCGCGGGCCGATCTATCCGTGGCAGTGCCACCATCAAGCTGAAGCGGAAATGGCCGGGCTGGACGCCCACCCGAAATATGCTGCGCACCGAGCCAGAGGTTTACGGGCCCTTCCGTGCCGGTATCCCCGGTGGCCTGCGCAGCCCGCTGGGCGCGCGGGCGCTGTATCTGTATCGCGGCAGCCGCGATACGTTTTATCGCATTCATGGCACGAATGATCTGGAATCAATCGGGAATTCCGGTTCAGCCGGGTGTATCCGTCTGTTCAATCAGGATGCGATCCACCTGTATGACCAGATTGACGTGCCGATGAAGGTGCATATCCGGTCGCGTGAGGAATCTCTGCGCGTTGATCCGGAGAATTACGAGCGTGGGATCGAGTTGCCGCCCAAGATCATTTCCCCCGATGAACTGCTGGGGCCGGAGGCCGAAGCACTGGACCGCCCGCCGCAGTTTGACGGGTTCGGCGACGTCTAGAGCCGGATCACGTAATCCTTGATCGTGGTTTCCACCACGTCCCATGTGCCGCTGAAACCGGGCCGGATGACATAGCTGTCGCCGGCCCGCAGCGTGACGGCTGTACCGTCATCGCCGGTGATGACGGAAACGCCCGCGATCATGCGGAAATATTCCCATTCATCATAGCGGATCCGCCATTTTCCCGGAGTGGCCTGCCAGATACCGGCATAAAGCCCGTCCCGTTCCTCGATATTCCAGGTGGTAAAGACGGGGTCGCCCGCGATCAGTTTTTCCGGTGCGGGCCGGTCAGTTTCGGGGGTGACCGCATCCTTGGTCACGGGGAGGAGCAGGTTGGTCATGGCGCTGGTTTCCAATTTGGTCGGCCTGCCATTCATCCGCGCAACCCCTTTGCCTTGTCAATGCGCCTCGATACGTTGCGAATGGGCAGCTATTGTGCCCTATTCCCGGGCGCTTGGCCTCATGCGCTATTCCCTTCAATGCCCTCGTACCCATATAAGTTGCAGGACAGTGTTATTCAGGAGCCCGATATGGCGAATTTTGAAACCCAGATTGAGGAATCGCAAAAGCAGGTGGCGGAAGCCCAAAGCAAGATTTCCGAATTGACCAGCCGCATTGAAACCGCCCGCACCAAGATGGCGCAGGGCACCGACATTTCGGTCGATATCGAAAATGCCAGCCTAGAGGACGTGCATCAGCACACCGAGCTGATGAATGCCAATATCGCGGAACTGATCATGGGTCTGGATGATGTCACGTCTGCGTTTTCCAAGGACTTTGACGAGATGCGCTCAAAGACCGGGATGGAGAGCCTTATTGGGTTTTTCAGCAAGGCAAAGGCCGACAGCATGCGTCAGGAACGGATGCGCACCGCGTCTGTCGATGACAAGCTGCAAGATCTGATTTCGAAATCTGATGTCATCCTGAAATTGCTGGAAAGCCAGTTGGCCGTGTTGAACGAGCAGAAGACAAGCGTGGAAAAGAACCTGTCCGGCACATTGGTTGAGCGGGAAGAGACCGTATCGACCCTGGAAGGGCTGCGCGCCGATATTCTGGCGATGGATCCGAAGATCATCGAGCTGGAAGGCAAGATTTCGGTGGAACAGGATGCCGCCGCCCGCACCAAGCTTGAGACCGAACTGCAGGCGCTGAACGGCCAGTACAATGAGATGGTTCAGCAAGAGCAGGTTCAGTTGGCGAAATCCCAGACGCTGGAACGCTATATCGAGAAGGGCAAGACCTGGATCGATTCACTGCAGAACCAGGCAGCGACCCAGATGGTGCTGATCAACAAGCTGCAGACGGATACCAAGCAGCGGGTGGTTTTGTATGATGCCCTGTCGAAGTCATTGAAAACCGCGCAGCAGCAGGATGTGGCCCACCAAATCAACGAGATCGGGGTGCAGACCGACCAGGAAGCACAGACGGCCATGGCTGCCATTGGGTCTGCCACGAATGCCCGGATGGCGGACATGCTGGAAGCGCATGAGGATCACATGGTGTTCGCCCGCGAAGTGCTGGAGCAGAAGGCGAAAGCGGATGAACGCTTTATCCGCCGGTTCCAGAAGATCGTGGAGAAGCATGACAGCAATGAATATGGGGTCGAGTCTTGATGATCTCCCGTCCCGGACTTGATCCGGGACCTCTTGGTCACAAGGCAGAGGTCCCGGGTCAAGCCCGGGACTGCGTCAGCATAGGGTGCTGAGTTTTGAGCCATGCACACAACAAAGATAGACATCTGAGCTTCGGTGGCCAAATCCGCCGGACGGCATGTTTTGGCCTTCTATCGCTTTTGATTGGCGCGTCTGCTCTTGGTGCTGCGTACCTCTCTGGTTCGGTCGGAAACATTCCGGTGGCCCAGGTTTTCGCTATAATCTGCACGCTTCTCATAGCCTTTTCCGCATTGGCGCTGCTGTTTGGGGTCCTCGGGCGGCTAGCCCACCGGTGGATGTGGTTCCACGCCGTGCGATATTCGCAACTTTCGACGTTTGGAGCTACACCGCGAGAAAGAATATTGAATGGCTTTGCCGCGCCCTTCTGGCGGTGGTGGATGCATATTGATCAGGAGGGGAATGATCGTGACGGCGCCATCTGACCTCCAAGCCGATCACATGAAGCTGGAAGACACCCGCGTCACGCGTCGGTATTTTGGCAAGTTTGCCAAGATCACAGGTTATCTGACCAAGGTCGCCGCGACGATGGAGGCGGAGGGGCGGTTTTCGCGCACTGATATCGAGGCCTTGGCGCGCTATCTGGTGGGCCTCAACTGGACCTTTACCGCCCTGTCGCACAAATACCATTTCTCTGGCCGTTTTGCGCATGCGGGATCGCTGACATTTGACCGGCGTGAAAGCGGGTTTCCTGTCTATCAGGAGCTGTTGGAGATGGCCAATGATGCGCTGCAGGCAGAGCGGCATCTGGCCTCGCAACCGTCTGCCGAGGCGCTGAAGGATCAGATGGTGCGTGTGATCCTGTCCGAACAGGAAATCCCGACCAAGCTGCAATATGCGCTGTCACAGCGGCTGTATTACGAGGAGTTGTTGCGCGGTGACCAGTTCTGGGCGCGCAATGATCCACAGGCGGTCTGGATCGAAAACAAGGGCGACCGGCGTTTGTTTCAAGTGCATTGGGCGGTCTATGACAGCCAGGTGAACCTGCCGACGATCTATCTGATGGATCTGGAGGATACGGGCCGCACCGGCCTGCCGAAGGATGAACGCCGCTGGCCCGAAGTGCAGGCCCATCTGATGGCGCAATCGGTGGCGCATCTGAAGCTGCTGACCATCGCCAAGGGGTTTGATGAGGATTTTGGCGATTTGCATCCTGTCCGGCTGCGCCGTTTCCATATTGGCCCGATGTACTCGCACGCTTTTACCCGCCAGACGGGTCCGCTGCGCGAGGTGCTGGAGGCGGCCAAGGCCCCGGTGGGTGAGGATTGGGCGCTCGTCTGGACCGAGGAAGAGCTTGTGTCGGATCGAGTGGAGCATGTGAAATCGGGCTGGTTCGGCACGGTGGAACGCCAGATCTTTGCCCTCGACCCGTTTGAGGGCGGCGGGACAGAGACGGGGGCATCGCGGATGGAACGGTCGCTGATCATGCCCGAACGCCCCTATCAGGCATTGGCAGAGCGGAACCCACCGGGGTTTCGGGACGTGCGCAAATTTGTGGTCAGCGATAGCGGGCGGGTGTTGAGCTATCGTTAGGATGGGTCAAGACCCATCTTACGATGTGGCAAAGGAGGAAAATATGGGCTTTCGTTTGGTGATGTTGATCGGCCTTGCCGCCTGTGCCCGTGCTGCCGATCCGACCCCGCGTTTTCCCGTTGATGACTTTGCTGGCAATACGTCCTTTCCTGTCGATACCCAGGCGATTGCCCGGCAGGTGGCGTTGTCAGAACACCAAGATATTTTGAATTCCCCATAAAGCCGGAGAGACCATGAGCCAGACAAGTGATCAGATGGAACTGCGCGAGGATGATATCCGCAAGCATTACGTGCCCGCGGCGGAAATGCTGATGCAGCTGGATCATACCCCCCGGCTGGCGCAGGCCCGCCTGTCTGTTCAGACGCCCGAGAAATCCCCCGATGTGGCCGCCACCCGTCGCCGGTTCCGTTCGACCACGCCCGGTTTGCTGTCGCGCACATCTGCCCCGTCTGGCGGTGTTCGTTTGCTGGACCGGATTGCGGAAGCTGACGATGATGATCCGCTGACATCGCCCGCCCAGGCGGCGGTGGCCCATGCGCTGCGTCGTGCGGTGTCTATCGCCTTGACTGTGGCTGATGCCTATGCGGACCAGACCCCGTTGACCGAACTCAAGCGCATCAATCTGGAAGGCCGGCTGTCTGCGGATCGGTCGGCCGAATTTACTGAATTTCTGGCGGCTGAATCGCTGGTTGCCCTTTATACCTTTGCCAATGCTACGTCGTTCCTGCTGGCACCGCAGGCGACTGAGGTGAGTGTCGAGGTGGGGTCGGTCGATGAGGTGCTGACGGACAACGCGCCCCTTGCATTGCATGGCGCCATTTGGGAACTGGACCAAAAGCTTGCCCAGTTTGCCAAGGATGAGGGCACGCTAATAGCCACGATGCTGGCCTATGCCGAGCAGCTGATGGACAAGGTCGCGAGCCGCGCCAGCACGGCGGGCCGCTTGGAATCGTTCAACAATTCCGCCTGGAGGGTGGAGGCGGATGATTTTGTCATCGACGGGTTCAGCCCCGCCCGCAAGGCCAAGGGCAGCACCCTGACCATGACCTTCAAGAAGCCCAATGAGGTCGTGGGCAACCATATTGCCAAGTATCAGGCGATGAAGCTGTCGAAGATGCTGATGGCCTATGATTTTGAGCGGCGGTTGAACCCGTTTGCCGAACTTGGCGGGTTCATCTTTACCTTCATGGGGGATGGTAAGCCGGGCACGGGCAAGACCACACTGATCCAGATGATGGCCGGTCTGGTCAATGACTACTGCAAGGTGGCGGGCTATCCGTTTCGCTATCAGAACCTGAGCACGGAGAATATCGACAGCTATCAAGGCAAGTCTGGCCAGAATGCGAAGGCGTTTATCAACAACGTCCTGGATCCGCATGTGATCGGGTTTGGGACGATTGACGATATTGACCAGTTGGCGGGGAAACGGGGTGATCGCCAATCCTCTGCCGGGCAGTTGGAGATTACGGCTGTTCTGATGGAGAGTTTTGCTGGGGCGAATACCGTCGTCCGAGGCAATTGCACGTTCGGGATGTTTTCGAACTATCCGGAGAATGTGGATGACGCGCTTCGCCAACGTGCCGGGGCCAGGTTCCTGGTGGACGGCCCGCAGACGCGGGATGATTACATCGATATCCTTTATCTTTTGATGGGCAAGAACCACGACATCCCGGTGGGCGAACACGAGGTATTCAGCGCGCAGGAGATCAAGAAGGCGGTGGCAGCATCGTTCGAAAGCCATGCCCGGCCCCACGAAGAGGGGCTGCAGCGGGTGTTTGAACGGGTGCATTCCCAGATCGGTGAATTGGACACGATTGCCAAGCTGGGCACCTATCTGAAGGGCATTCAGGAGGCCGATGAGCGGTTCACGGGGCGCGCGATCAAAAACATCACCGATGCGGTGAAGGTCCGCGCGATGGATTTCGAACTGCCGGATGAGTGGATGGAGGAGCCTGATCTGTTTCTGTTCAAGGACTACGAGACCAAGAAGGGAATGATTTCCGAACTGCGCCAGCCGATCACGGTGGACATGGTGATCCAGGAGATTAACCGCTATGCCGATAGTGAGTTCCGCTATGCCGACAAATCGGACGAAGTGGCGATTGACGCGATGGTGCGTGACTTTGGCCGTCAGGAGATTGCAAAAAAACGTTATCTGGAGAGCAAAGGGTGATCATTCTGCGGCACCGTCCCGGGTTTGACCCCGGACCTCTACTTGGGCTTCCGTCAAAGGTCCCGGGCCAAGCCCGGGACGGTGGGCACTAGAATGGCCGCGGTTTCCGACAGCCTGTTCCTGCCTGCCGTCGTTCTGGCGATTTTGGCGTTTATCGTGCCGCGCCTGTTGGGGCGGGTGTTGCCCGAAGGGGTGACGCCGCTGCTGCTCAACGCATTTTTGTCAGCGGTATTGTTGGTGGTGATCTCGGGCGGGTTCTTTTTCTGCCTCTATTTGTGGCAGGGGGTTAGAATGGCGCAGATCATGGAGCCGGGGTTGGCGGCCAATGTGGTGTTCTTTGGTCGGCTGGCCTTGATGTCAGCCATCATCTGGGCGCCGATCATGATATTGTCGGTGGCGGGCTTGCCGCGGAAATGGGTGAAAGAGACGTGGTAGCATTGCGCGCAACATATCTTTCATGGATTGCACTGGCCGTTGTAGCATCGTCGCATGCGCAGGCCGACACGTCGGATGATCTGCCGTATCAGACACTGGAGGTTTGTCTGTCCGAGAACTTTGTCTGGCCCGAGAATTGCCTTAATGCTGTTTACAGATCGTGCATGGGATCGACCTGGGGGTCCATATCTGATGCAAATCTGGCGCGTGAAACCTGCTGGACCGCCGAAAAGCAGGCATGGGAGATGGCAATATCCGTTTCCAGATGGCGATTGGAGGCGAATATGTCGCCGACCGCGTTTGACGCATTTCTTGAAGCTATCGATGATATAGCGATTGACGGAAAGGCGTCTGACAGGTTTGTGGACCAGTTTCTTGATCGGGATAATCCGCTTGATCGCTCTTACATTGCGCGGACCGAAGCCATCGCCGCACGTAACCTGGGGCTGCAGTTTTTGAACTATCAATTCTATCTCCGAGATGGATTTCTTGAAGAACTGCCGGAGGTGAATGAGTAGAATGCACCGACTGATCGAAAAAGGCCTGATGTTCGGCAACCTGATCCGGGTGGATTCACCGATTTTGGTGGAGCGCTATAATCGTGCGCTCAAGCATTTGACGGGCCGTCAGACGACGCTGTCGGATTTTCATGTCGATATTTCGGGGTATAGCCCTGAAATCGGCGATGAATTTGGCGATGATCTGTATCTGAACCACAAGGGTGTGAATCGTCAGTTCATCCTGCTGACCACCGAACAGGCGAATGCACCGCTGCTCAATGCGAAGTTTTCCACCTCGCGCGGGATCCTCAAGCAGTTTATCGAGGAAAACCGACAGCAGCTTTTTGCACTGACCGCGCGCGATGCTGTGGCGGGTGAGATGGTGAATTCGGTCTATGTGGCCGACAGCCCCGCCCGCCTGTTTGATATCCGCAAGGTCAGGATCGAGGCCGATACGACCAGCGGCACGGTGGCCAATGCCGAAAAGCTGGGCCAGATGATTGATCGGTTCAAGACCGAACAGGACGCCTGGTATGATGATGTGCTGATTGCCGAGATGATTGGCATGGCCAAGCAGACCGGTGATGTGGTGCGTAACCCGGTGCGGTTGAAGCACATGGAATTTGCGCAGGACAATTTCTGGACCGACCATTTCGGGGGCATCTATGTCTTTCGCGGGGTCGAACATCCGGCGGCGATTGTGGCGGGCAACAAGGGAAAAGTGGGCAAGCTGCCGATCCCCTACGTCTTTGATTTCAGCGAACGGTCGGCGATTGCGAAATTTCTGAACCTGAATGATCTGGTTGAGCCGATTACCGATGCGCGCGGCATCGACGCCGCCGCGATCCTGCATCAGAAGATGGATTTCATCGTGATGGCGGTTGCGGCCTCCATGAAAGAGGATCTGACAGGGGCGACCCGGCGTGATCTGCGCCGGTTGGGGCGGCAATATGCCAAGTTGCTGCCGGAAGCGTGGCAAGGGTTGGCGGCGTTGGCGCGCTGGGCCGAAGAGGATGGGCCGTGGCCGAAGATATCGTCGGAACATCCGTCCTATTTCTATACGCTGCGGGCCAAGCCACATGTGGATGCCGATCTGGTAAACATGCTGCTGGCGGAGATGACGCCGCTGGACGTGCGGCAGTTGTTTATCTGCCACAAGGAGGTGTTTTATCGCGCCTACGCCAAGTGGCCCGAGGAAAAAAAGGCCTATGTCGTTGATTTTCTTGATCGCGAATACCAAGTCGATAAGGCGGGGACGCGCGATGCCCTGTTTGGTCACGAGGCCCCGATGGAGGAACCGCAGGCGGTCCCCCAACCTGATTTGATTACGCGTGTTGGCCCCTGGGGGTCTGTGGCGAGGAGAAACTGATGCAGTTTGTCAGACTTGTTGTGATCGGTTTTGTGGCGCTAAGCATCGTGTATTTTTCGGTCTCGCTTTATTCGCGGTCGGTGCGCAAGGAGCGGTTGGAAAAGGAATTCGATGCCAATCCGCCCGAAGGTGCCGACGAGGCGATGCGGGAGGCCTTTATCGCTGAGGGTATGGCCGAATATAACAGCTCGATCAGGCCCAAGCTGATTGCCCTTGTTTACGTGGTGCCGGTGGTTTTCTTTTCGATTGTGACTTATGTCATCAATGCCAGCTGAGGAATTATGATGCGCAAGATCAAGATCACCCTGCGGATATTGTTTCTGTTGATTTTTGCGACAATCGCGCATTATGCGCTGCCGCAGCACGATGTGGTCCGCGTTGTGAACACTTATCAGGAGCGGCAGGATCTGAACGACTGGACGCGTATGTTCTGGGCGCGCCCGGATGACCAGTCCGCCGAATTGATTAACCGCGATGTGCAGTTCATTCAGACGGTCAAACGGCGCACATTCCTGCTGGGCTTTATCCCGCGCGAGGCGACAGAGCCCATGGTTTACCGGAATGAGGATACAGGCTTTTCGTGGCCGTTCTATTTCAAGTTCGATACGGCCAATCTGCAAACCGAAGCCGATGATCTGCGCTCGACCTCGGAAACGCCCAAATGGGCTGTGATGACCCATTATGGTTGGCGGAATGAATATATCTCGGCCTTCCCCAACGCCATTGCGATCCGTCCGGTGGATAGCCCGAACGTGACGATCATCCCCTGGTTCAATATCTTCTTCTTTATCTGTCTTGCCGCCCTGCTGTTGTTTATACGTGCCATGTGGCGCCAGTTTCGCGAACGTTCGGTTGATCCGCTGTTGGATGCGGCCGGTCACCGCGTGGACGAGGTGCAGGCCGATGTGGCCGAACGCAAGGGCCGGATTTCGCGCTGGTTGGGGACGTGGCGCAAGAAGGACAACTCGCGCCTGCCGCCAGAATGACGGCTGCGCCGACGACATGATTGGGTGGGGGCGTTGCCCCCGTCCCGTGCCGGGACTCCCCAAGGATATTTCAACTCGGAAGAAGCCTATTCGCCGTAGGGGATCCAGATGTTTTTCACCTCGGTTGCCGCCTGCAGGTAACTCTGGGTGTCCGGCGTCAGGGCCATCGCGTTGTTGACCCATGTCCGTTTGAGGTTTCCGGCGCTGGCTTTTTCGATTGCGCCCGAGAGGTCGCTTGAGGAGAAGGACCAGACCGCGTCAACGTCCAGATGTTTGGCGAGTGTCGGGGCGAGTTCTGCGTGGCTGCCTGTCAGGACGTTGACGACGCCCGCAGGGACATCGGAGGTTTCCAGCACTTGGTAGAAATCGCTAGCGGCCAGCGGGAAGGGTTCGCTGGCGACCATGATGGTCCGGTTGCCCATGGCGATGGCGGGGGCCATGGTTTCGATCAGTCCGGCGAGCGGTTTCGCATCGTCGCAAAGAATGCCGATCATGCCGACCGGTTCTTTCATCGCCAGTGCCACGCCCCGGATCGGGACCCCATGCACCTGCCCGTCATATTTGTCGGCCCAAGCGGCATAGGTGAAAAGGGTGCGGATGCTGGTTTCGACCTCGTCCGCGCCTGATCTGTTGCCGGTCATATTGTTGATCCGGGTTGCGAATTCGTCGGCGCGGGCTGACAGGTTCTCGGCGATGTAATAGAGGATTTGCGCGCGCAGGTGGCCGGTGGTTTTGGACCATCCTTTGGCCGCATTGCAGGCCTCGACTGCGTTGCGGATATCCTTGCGGTTGGCCTTGGAGGCGTGGCCGAGCAATTTGCCCTTGGGGCTGTAGATTGGCGTGGAATAGCCGCCATCGGGCCGCGCCTGCTTGCCGCCAATATAGAGTTTGGCGGTCCGGTCCAGCGGATCCGCCGGATGGCCGTCTTCTGTGGTGAAGGCATCGATTTTCTTGAGTGGTTTGGCAGTGCCTTTGGGTTTGGTGTAGCCTGAGAGCCCTTCCCAGCCGCCTTCACGACCAAAGCCGCTCTCGCGCACACCGCCGAAACCGGCGGCGGCGTCCATCATGTTGGTGCCGTTCACCCAGACGATCCCGCAGGCCAGTTTCGGCGCGATATCGAGGGCGAGATTGATGTTTTCCGACCAGACAGAGGCGGCCAGCCCGTAGCGGGTGTTGTTGGCGATTTCGACGGCTTCGGACGGGGTGCGGAAGGTTGTGGCGACAAGGACCGGGCCAAAGATTTCCTCTTGCATCAGGGTCGATGCGGGGGAGAGGCCGGTGATCAGGGTGGGCGGGTAGAAACAGCCCTTGGGTGCCTTGGTCTGGTAGGTTTCGCCTTCGGTATTGGCGCTGACCATTTTGCTGATCTGGTCGAGTTGGACCGGGTCGACAATAGCGCCGACATCGATGCATTTGTCCAGCGGGTCACCGATGCGCAACCCGTCCATGCGGGTTTTCAGTTTAGTGTAGAACCGGTCGGCGATCCCTTCCTGCACCAAGAGGCGCGATCCGGCGCAGCAGACCTGGCCCTGGTTGAACCAGATGGCATCAACGAGGCCTTCGACGGCGCTGTCCATGTCCGCGTCGTCGAAGACGATGTATGGGGATTTGCCACCGAGCTCGAGGGAGAGGGCCTTGCCCGATCCTGCGGTCGCCTCGCGGATCTTGCGGCCAACTTCGGTCGAGCCGGTGAAGGCGATTTTGTCGACCCCAGCGTTGACGAGCCCCGCACCTGTTTCGCCGTCGCCGGTGACAATGTTGACGACGCCGGGGGGCACGCCAGCCTCTGTGCAGATTTCGGCAAAGATCATGGCGCTGAGCGAGGTGTATTCGGCGGGTTTCAGAACGACCGTGTTGCCCATCGCGAGTGCGGGTGCGATTTTCCAGGCGAGCATCAGCAGCGGGAAATTCCACGGGATTATCTGCCCGCAGACACCCAGCGGTTCGCGGTCAGGTAGTTCGGTGCGCATCAACTGGGCGAAACCGGCGTGGTGGTAGAAATGTCGGATGGCGAGGGGGACGTCGATGTCGCGGCTTTCGCGGATCGGTTTGCCGTTGTCGAGCGTTTCCATGACGGCGAGCAGGCGGGAATGTTTCTGCATGCCGCGTGCGATGGCGTATAGGACGCGGGCGCGTTTGTGACCTGATTTGGCCCATGCGGGTTGGGCCTTGCGGGCGGCCTGCACGGCTGTTTCGATTTCCTCTGCCGTACCTTTGGTGACGCCTGCCAGTTTTTCACCGGTGGCAGGGTTGTTGGAGGGGAAATCGTCGCGCAGCGGGCCCCATTTGCCGTTGATATAGTGACCTGCGATGCCGCCACGATCGGCGAGCCATTGCAGCGCCTCGGCGCTGCTTTCGGGGGCGGGGCCGTAATCCATGGTGTCGAAGATTTCTTTGATGGTCATTGCGTTGCTGCCAAAGTGCTCAGGGCGGCCCCGGACCGCGGGTGGGGGTGAAGCCCCCGCCCATGGGGGCGGTCGGGGGCTGCCCGGCGTGCCGCCGGGCGGGACATATATGCAAGGATGCGGGTCATCCGATGGCATGCCGCCACGAGGCCGAATAGGCGCCGGTGACGTGATGTTCGAGTTGCCGTTCGATGTCGCCGAGCAGGCTGGAGGCCCCGAAACGGAAGAGGTCGGGTTGCAGCCAGCGGTCGCCAAGTTCGTCCTTGATCATGGACAGGTAGACCAGCGCGTCCTTGGCTTTGCTGATCCCGCCGGCGGGTTTGTAGCCGACCTTGATCCCGGTCCGGTCCTGATAGTCGCGGATGGCGCGGATCATCGTCAGTGTCACGGGCAGGGTCGCGTTGACGGGCTCCTTGCCGGTGGAGGTCTTGATGAAATCGGCTCCGGCCATCATGCAGACTAGCGATGCACGGGCCACGTTGCGCAGGGTGCCGAGTTCGCCGGTGGCAAGGATCGCCTTGACATGGGCATCGCCACAGGCTTCGCGCATTTCCTTCATCTCATCATAGAGTGCCTGCCAGTTCCCGGTGAGCGCGTGTCGTCGGCTGATCACGATGTCGATTTCCTGCGCCCCAGCGGCGACGCTTTCGCCGATTTCCGCGATGCGCAGGTGGAAGGGTGACAGGCCAGCGGGAAAACCGGTGGACACGGCGGCGACCGGGATATTGGTGCCGGCCAGTGCATCGACGGCGGTGGGCACCATGTCGTGATAGACGCAGACAGCGCCGGTGGTCAGGCCCTGCATGCCGAGTGCTTCCAGCAGTGGCTGCGCGACGGGCTGGCGTGCTTTGGCACACAAGCGGCGCACCCGGCCTTCGCTGTCGTCCCCTGACAGGGTGGTCAGGTCCATCAGGCTGATTGCCTTGCAAAGCCATGCGGCCTGATGGTCTTTCTTCACGCTGCGCCGGCCGGGCAGAGTGGCCGCGCGCCGTTCGATCGCGGATGTGTTGGCCTGCACGGACATGACCCAGTCAAGATCGAGCGGGATGCCATCGTTGCGCTGTTCCTGGACCTGTGGCAGCTGGGTTGCGGTCAGCGAAGGGGAATGAGTCGTCTGCAAGGGGACCTCCTGCATTGCCGGGATAGCGTGGCATGCTGCCGGGTTCTTGGCAAGTTTTGACCGTTTGGTCAAATACTATGTCGGTTGCACGACGTGACGTTGATATTTCTGCCGGTATTGCAGGGGTGTCAGCCCATGGGCCGTGCGGAAAAGCTTGTGGAAATGCGACATGTTGGGGATGCCGCAATCGGCCGCGATCTGCGCGACGGGATCCCCGTCGGTGGTCAGCGCGCGGGCGGCATGGGCCATGCGCAGCCCATTGATGTAATCGGATGGGGTCACGCCCATGAATTTCCGCATGGTCCGGCTGACATGGGGATGTGCCTTGCCAGTCAGGGCCACGAGACCGGCAGAGCCGTCGCGAAAGACAGCCGGATCCCTGGCCGCCGTACATGCTGCCGTCAGCCATGCGGGCGCGTCATCCGGATAGGTGTCGGCGGTCAGATCGGCGCATAGCGGCAGCAGAAATGCCTCTGCCGCGAGTGTGTCGCAGGCGCTGCGTTCCAGTTGCACGGCGGCGTGGTTGAGTGCGGCGAGTTGCCGGATGTCGCGCCGTGTTTGCACCGGGTCGCCGAATGACCAGAACAAATGCCCCTTGAGGCCAGGATGCCGTTTGGCCAGTGCCTTGATGGTGGTCGGGTGAATGCAGAGCGACACGACAAGCGCGTGTTCCCCGCGCCCCTGCACGGCGTGCGGCTGACCGGGCTGCAGAAAGATCACGTCGCCTTCGCGCAATGTGTCGCCACCGTCTGGCAGATGATGCCGGACCGTGCCATTCTGCACCCAGAACAGTTCGTAAAAGTCATGGTCGTGCAGCGATTTTGGCCGCGCCGTGGTCAGCGTGGCCCGTGTCAGGCGAATCTGTGCATCGTTCTGCAGGATGTCGCGGTGGTGCAGTTTGTGGGACATGGCTTAAAATAGCATATGATAATTGTTTACACAGCATCAATATATCAAATTCGCATGAAAACAGCGACGTGGGTCGCAAGACGGTCAATCGCCGGGTGACAATGTCGATGATGCACGCTATTGCCCGGACGCGCCAATATTGAAGGGAAACCCGATGTCCTTTGACCGTTCGATCAAGATCGCCCCGTCCATCCTGTCCGCCGATTTCGCCAATTTCGGGGCCGAGTGTGAGGCGATCGAGGCGCAGGGCGCTGATTGGGTCCATGTGGATGTGATGGACGGCCATTTCGTGCCCAACATCACCTTTGGTCCCGCGACATGTGCCGCCATCCGCCCGCATATCAAGACGGTCATGGACGTCCATCTGATGATCGCCCCGGTCGATCCTTATATCGAGGCGTTTGCCAAGGCCGGTGCCGATATCATCACCGCGCATGTGGAGGCTGGCCCGCATATCCACCGCACTGTGCAGGCCATTCGCGGTGCCGGTGCCAAGGCGGGCGTCGCGCTGAACCCCGGCACGCCAGCCTCTGCCGTGGCCGAGCTGCTGGATATGGTCGATCTGGTCTGTGTGATGACGGTGAACCCCGGGTTCGGGGGGCAGAAATTCATCGACATGACCGCCAAGGTCCGCGAATTGCGCGACATGATTGGTGACCGGCCCATCCATATCGAGATTGACGGCGGCGTCGATCCGACAACCGCACCATTGGTGGCCGCCGCAGGGGCCGACGTGCTGGTCGCCGGTTCTGCCGTGTTCCGGGGCGGGTCGGTGACTGACCCAGCACCTTATGGTGCCAACATCCGGGCGATCCGCGCGGCGGCGGAAGCCTAAAGCGCCATATCTCTACGCAAAATCTGCACACTTGTACAAGCTGGTCTGCACGCTGCTGTCCTAGCCATGGCTCTCAAAAGACGTGAGAGGGACAATGATGGTTGTGAGAGGCGTGCCAGAGCGGTTGGCAAAGGATGCGTGGTGGCTGGATGAGGACGGGGCGAACCCGATCAGGTGGTTGCCCGGGGGGCTGTTATTGGCGGCAGTTGCGCTGGCCGATGCGCTGATCTGGAATGTGTCGGCGGGTCTGGGTCTGATCGTTTGGATTGTGGCCGTCGGCGCGGCAGCACAGATCATCCTTTGGGACAAGGTCAGCCTGCGCCGCAGTCTGGCAGCTTGGGCCGCCTTGCTGATTTCGCTGATTCCGGCGGTGGATCTGGTTCAGGCGCTTTCGATCCTCTTTGCAGTGTCCGGCCTGTTGGCATTTGCCGCGATCATGGCGCTGGGCCGGTGGGATGTGCCGGCGATCCTGCGGGCGATGCTGCGGTTACCGGGTGCCGGTGTGTTGCAGAACCTGCGCGATGTCAGGGGCTTGCGTGTGTCCGCTCCGTCGGCTGGGACGATCAAGGCGGGCTTGCGTGACTGGTTGATGCCGCTTGGAATCGGCGCGGTGTTTATCGTGCTGATGGCCGCCGCAAACCCTGTGGTCGATGTCTGGCTGCAGCGGTTTGGCGCGTTTGATCCGGGTGTTTCGCTGACTTTTGGCCGTTTGGCGTTTTGGGCTGCCGTGTTGTGCGCGGTCTGGCCGTTCCTGCGCCTTTCCGCTTTGGCTGATAGACTTGGCCGTGCCCCGGCCAGCCGAACCCTTGTCTGGCGCAGTGGGCTCCTGAATGACCGGTCGGTCTTGCGCGCATTGGTGCTGTTCAACTTCATCTTCGGGATCCAGACGCTGCTGGATATCGGCTACCTGTGGGGCGGTGTCGCCCTGCCTGACGGGATGACATATGCGGATTATGCCCATCGCGGGGCCTATCCGTTGTTGGCGACCGCGTTATTGGCGGGGTTGTTCGCGCTTTTGGCGCAGCCGTTTCTGGAGGCGCGGCCGGTGTTGCGCGCATTGCTTTATCTTTGGGTGGCGCAGACGGTCTTGCTGGTGATCTCCTCGATCCTGCGGCTGGATTTGTATGTGGATGCCTATGGGCTGACACGGCTGCGCTTTGCAGCGTTCATCTGGATGGTTCTGGTGGCGCTGGGGCTGGTGTTGATGATCATGCAGATGATCGGTCGCCAGACTGTGGGATGGTTCATGTTGCGGGCCACAGGGCTGGGGCTGATAGCACTCTATGCCGTGTCGCTGGTCAATGTGGATGGTTTCATCGCCCGGCATAACCTGGCTGCGGATAAGGCGGACCCCTACTATCTGTGTAACCTCAGCGAAGGTGCGGCACCGGCGATTGTGGCGGATGGCCAGTTGAGGTGCGGGTACGAGGTCGGCACACCGGGTGACTGGCGCGAATGGGGGTTCCGGAATGCAAGGCTCCGCCGTAGTTTGGCGGCAATGAATGAGGTGCAGGGATGAGTGGTCAGATACTGGTCGCCGATGATGACGGACAGATCCGCGATGTGGTGCGGATCGCGCTGGGGCAGGCGGGGTTCACGGTGGCCGAAGCGGCGGATGGCCAGCAGGCGCTGGAAATGGCGCGCAGCCTGACGCCTGATCTGATCGTGCTGGATATCGGGATGCCGGAAATGGACGGGCTGGCGGTGTGCCGTGAGTTGCGCAAATCCTCTGACGTGCCGGTGGTTTTTCTGACCGCCCACGGGGACGAGATTGACCGGGTTGTCGGACTGGAACTGGGCGCGGATGATTACGTGCCCAAGCCGTTTTCGCCACGCGAACTGGTGGCGCGGGTGCGTGCGATCCTGAAGCGCGCGTCCCCTGCGCAGGCCGCACAGGTGGTGATGCGTCGCGGGGTGCTGAGCGTCGACCCGGACCGTCACCTGTGCCACGTGCAGGATGCGCCTGTCACCCTGACATCGCGCGAGATGGAACTGGTCGTGCATCTGATGCGCAGGCCCGACAACGTAATGTCGCGCCCGCAACTGGTCGATGCGATCTATGGCACCAATGTGCATGTCAGCGACCGGACAATGGACAGCCATCTGCGCAATCTGCGGGGCAAGCTGGCCAAGGCCGGATGTGTGGATGCGATTGAGACCGTACATGGGGTTGGTATCCGGATGGGTGCATGCCGCGCCGGGTAATCCGGAAATGGCGCCCGCCACTGGCCTTTGTGCTGGGGGGGACGCTGGCGGCGGTGTTTTTCCTGCCGATCATCGGCATCGCCTATTTTCGGGTGGCGGGTGGCATTCTGGGCTGGGCCGAGACCAGCTGGATGATTGCCTGGATGGCGTTTGTGGCGACGGCGGTGCTGGGCTATCTGCTGTGGCGGCTGGTCTTGCAGCCGGTGCGGGCGCTGACCACCTATGCCCAAAGCGAAGGCGAGGCAGAGGTGCCGGAGCATTTCGGCACGCCGGAGTTTTCCGATCTGGGACAGGCGGTGATCGGCATGACATCGACCTTGCGGGGCCGCGAGGCGGTACTGCGGTCTTATGCGGATCATGTCACGCATGAGTTGAAATCGCCGTTGACCGTGATCCGGGGCGCTGCCGAGTTGCTGGATGATCCCGGGCTGCCGGATGCTGACCGGGCCACGATGCTGGGCAATATCGGCGAGGCTGTGGGTCGGATGGAGGCGCTGCTGGACAGCCAGCGCGCGCTCGCCCGCGCGCAGGAGCCGATGCCGCCGGGGGAATGTATGTTGTCAGAGGTTTTGGCAGATCATGACGTGGTTTTGCCGCGTGATGGCACGGTACCGCTGCCGCAAGAGGTGATGGACCTCGTGGCGACCCATCTGATCGGGAATGCGCGCGCGCATGGGGCCAGTGCGGTGACATTCGATCTGCAAGGTGACTGGCTGCGGGTCAGCGACGACGGGCCGGGGATATCGGAAGGGAACAGGGATAGGGTGTTCGATCCGTTCTTTACCACGCGGCGCGAGGATGGCGGGACAGGGATGGGCCTGCCGATTGTGCGCCGGATGTTGCAGGCGCAAGGGGCGGAGATCGTGCTGCGCGATGGCGCTGGAGCGGTCTTCGAGATCAGGTTCTGATGGGTGAACTCACACATCCTAAGCATACTGCAAAGCCCAGATAGCGTGCGAGAGATGAAAACGCTGACATAGAAATTCTTTCTATTCTTTACCAGATCAAATTTGGTCGAACTTTTCGAAGCCAAAACCTGTGAAATCCGCTGCAGCCAAGGCATCGAAGAGCTCGTTACTGACCATGCGCCCGATGGTAAATCGGTCATTCCAGGCATGATGAGAGCCAATTTTTCTTGCATCGAAAACCATTCGATCATTACCATCATATGCTGGCATGTATTTTGCACCTTCTGCGACTGGCGGCACGCACAGATCCTTTGCAAGCGTGTCGAGACGATTGCAGACGTAAAAGATGTAACGGTCGGCGATGACTTTGCCGCGCTGCTCAATCTGTATTGGAAAGAACTGATGAACGCCCGGCTCAAAGCTCTCCACAATTTCTTTAAAGCGATCAGTGACGAGTAGACCGCCACCCCACATGTTATCAACATCGTAGAGAGGGCGACCCTCGTTCCCCTTTCTTCGTAACCGCGTCGGCATGTAGGTTGGGTCAACAGGCCGACCACTATACCCACCGCTGAATGTTACCCCGTATTTGCCATCAGGACTGGTATCTTTCAGTTCGAGTTTCTTGTAATCCCCATCAATCGGTTCAAGAATTTCGGTGTGTTTCAACTCGACGCGTGGATCACGAGCACCACCTGCAATATGGTAAGGCATTTATTTGTCCTTTCTATCCCTTCACGGCACCGTCACTAAGGCCCGAGACCAGGTAGCGTTGCGCGATCAGGAATACGACCGTGATCGGCAGGCCCGACAGGATCGCGGCGGCGGCGAAATCGCCCCAGAGATACTGGAACTCATTGAGATAAAGCCGTGAGCCGACGGCGAGGGTCATTTTGTCCTCGGACCGGATCAGGACGGAGGCGATGGGATAGTCGTTGATGAATCCGATGAAGGCCAGCACGAAAACGACGCTCATGATTGGCACGGCCAGTGGCAGGAAGATGAACCGAAAGGTCTGCCAGGGGGTGGCCCCGTCAATCGCGGCGGCCTTGTCGAGTGCGGTGTCGATGCTGTCGAAATAGCCCTTGATCGTCCAGATATGCAGGGTGACCCCGGCCAGATAGATCAGCACAAGTGCGGTGTGGGAATTGAGGCCGAGGAGCGGGCTGACCTCGCCCAGTGCATCGAAGATCGCGTAGATCGCGACCAGCGCCAGCGTTGTCGGGAACATCTGGATCAGGAACAGCCCATCCAGCATCGCGCCCTTGCCCTTGATCCTGATCCGGCTGAACGCATAGGCCGAGATTGTCGCGATGGCGAGCACACCAAAACCTGCGATCAGTCCGATCTTGATGGAGTTCCACATCCACAGCATCACCGGATAGGGCGGTTCGACAACGGTGCCGTCAGCCCGCGTGTAGTCAAGGCCGAAGGCCAGGTACCAGTGTTCCAGCGTCGGGTTTTCAGGGATGATGGAGCCGACGGAAAAGTTCCCCTCGCGAAAGCTGATCGAGAGAACCATGAAGAAGGGGAACAGGATTAGCGCCAGAAAGATCAGCATGAAGCCGTGGGCGAGGATCTTCTTGACCAGCAGGTCCTTTGGGCGTTCGACGATCATGCGCTGACCCTCCCCGATCGTTTTTGCGCCGCGCGGCGCATCGCGACGAAATTGGCATAGGATATGGCGGCGACCACGAGGAAGATCAGCAGGGTGATCGCACCGGCAAGGCCGAATTGCTGGCCTGCATTGTCGAAGGCAAGGCGGTAGGTGAAGCTGGCAAGAATGTCGGTTTCGCCTGCCGGGATGACCGTGCCTGGGATGTCGGGCAGCCCGCGTGTGAGCAGGAATATCAGCACCATGTTGTTGAAATTGAACGCGAAACTCGCGATCAGGAGCGGCAAGAAAGGCGGGATGATTTGCGGCAGGGTGATCGTAAAGAATACTCGCAGCGGGCTCGCCCCTTCGAGTGCTGCCGCCTTCTTGTGATCCTCCGGCACTGCCTGCAGGAACCCCATGGCCAGCAGCATCATGTAAGGATAGCCAAGCCAGGTGTTGACGATCAGCACCATGACCCGCGCCAGATTGCCATCGGTGAACCAGCTGGGGCGGACGCCGAACAGGGCCTCAAGGATCAGGTTGATTTCACCGAAATTCTGATTGAACAGGCCCTTGAAGACGAGGATCGAGATGAAGGCGGGGACCGCATAGGGCAGGATCAGCAGGATCCGGTAGACTGCTTTGAACCGCAGATGCGGCCATTGCAGGATGACGGCAAGCGTGAGCCCAAGGGCGAAAGTCAAAACAACCGAGGCGATGGCGAAAACGAAGGTCCAGATGAAGATGCTGACCATCGGGCCGCGGATGCCTTCGGACGTGAAGATGCGTTCGAAATTGTCCCAGCCGATACCGACACGCCAGCCGGGCGGGACCTGATCACCGTTTTCATCGACGAAAAAGCCGATTTCGTGATTGGCAGTCAGAACGGCCCCATCAAAGCGGGTCAGCGTGTCGGGTCCGGTCTGCACGTAATCGGGTGTGACCGTGCCGAAGGTGCGAAGACTGGCATTCTGAATGATGGTTCCATCCGGCGTGGTCAGAGTCAGCGCCTGCAGGCCTGCGCGCAGCTGGATTGCATCGCGCCGTTCAAGCAGGTCGGCGGGTTCATCGGCGGGCAACAGGGTGGCTTCGGACTCGCCATCAAGCGCAACCGGATCAGAAAGCAACCCGGATTCGGGAAGCCATATGCGGAACTGGTCACCATCGCGGGCCACGGCAAAGGGTTGTTCGGTGTCAGGATCGACAGAGCCGCGCGAGGTCAGCACCTCGACCGTGCGGTCATAGGTGAGCAGGTTGAAACTGCTATAATTCGTGAACCCGATATAGATCGTATAGACAACCGGGAAGGCGATGAAGATCAGCACGGCCGAGACACCCGGAAAGATGAACCGCGCGCCGTAGTACCGATTTGCCCCAAAGATGATCGCAAAGCCGGTGGCGAGCGCCAGCATGATCACCCCGAAAATGGGCTGCGCAATCTGGTAAAGGAAGAAGGCCGCGAAAAGCAGGGCAATCGTGACAGCGCCAACGATGATCAGGCGCGTGATAGGCGATCCTTCGGTCACGGGGGTGTCGGTGGCTGTGGTCATCGGTGCGGTTCCTTGCGGTGCAATCCGGCCATGGCCCAAGCGAACAGGGCATGCGGGGATGCGTCAAGAGAAAGCATTTGACGGGCGGCGGCGGGAGGTCCGCCGCCCGTTTCTGGGTTCACTCGCCCAGAATACGCGCGGCGGCGTCGTTTAGCGCGTCGGCGGGTTCAGCCGCGCCTGTCGTGATGTTGGTCAGCGCAGGACCCATCGCGGCCCAGAATGCCCCCATTTCAGGGTTGGACGGCATCGGCACGCCATTGGCGGCCACGGCCAGCATATCAGTCACCAGCGGGTTGTTCTGTGCCACGGCAGCAGAGGCATCGGCCAGCGCGCCAAGCCCATTCTTGGCATTCCAGATCGCCAGCCCTTCATCGGTGGCCAGATAGTTTTCGATCAGTTCCACCGCGAGGTCCTGATTGGGTGAAGCTGCGTTGATGCCAAGTGCTTGCACACCCAAGAAGGGGGGCGAGACTTCACCATTCACGGTTGGGATCGGGGCGACACCGAAATTGATGTCCGACCCTTCGAAACCGGCCCAGGACCATGGGCCGTTCAGGACCATGGCGACTTCACCGTTATTCATGGCCCCGTCCATGACGCCGTAATCGACGCCTTGCGGCATCACACCATCGTCAAAGAGCGACTTCAGTACCTCGGCACCCGCAATGGCCCCGTCAGTATTCACGCCAGTGGTCGACCCATCATAGGACCCGTCGACCTTTTGGAAGGCATAACCGCCACCGGCCATCAGCATGGGCATGGTGAAATAGGTATTGTTGTAGTCCCAGAGGATTTTCTGGCCGTCGACCTGCAGGTCCTTGATTTCCTCGAAAGAGGCTGGTGGCATGTCGATGATATCCTTGTTGTAGATCAGGGTGACCGCTTCGACGGCAAGCGGGTAACCCCAGGTTTTTCCGTCGAACTGCATCGCGTCCATGGCAGCGGGCAGGATATCTTCGGACCAGCTGGCCGATGGCTGCACCGGCGCGATCAGGCCGCCGCTGGCCCATTCGCCGAAACGGTCATGCGCCCAGAGCACGATGTCAGGGCCGTCGCCGGTGGCCGCGGCCTGCTGGAATTTCTGAGGCAGATCGGGGTCTACGATTTCGACGGATACCTCAACGCCAAGGTCATCAATGAAAGGCTGCACGGCTTCCAGCAATGCGTCGCGGTCCCGGTTGTCGCCGGTCCAGATCAGGATCTTGCCGTCTTCCAATGCGACGGCAGGGGCGGTTGTGGTGAGCAACAGCACGAGGGTTGATAGGGTCTTTTTCATTTTTCTCCTCCCAGAGAGTTGGATCAGGCGGACAGGGCAAGCGCCCCGTCATGGGTCAGGTAGGCAAAGCCGTTGCCGGGTAGTGTCAGCGTCGGCCCGTCAAGATTGGCGTGGCGGGGTCCGGTCAGGGTCGCCGCGCCGGTCAGTCGGATGACCTGGCTGTCCTTCGACAGATTGAAGGCGCAGGTGATCGTCTGCCCGTCTGCCTTGCGATGGAAGGCCAACAGCGGTTCGGGCAGGTTGATGAAGGATGTCTTGCCAGCGGTCAGCGCAGGCTGCGCCTTGCGGAAGGCAATGGCGCTTTTGTAGAAATGCAAGGTGCTGTCATTGGCCGCCTCTTGCGCGTCGACGGACAGGGCCGCTTGTGGTGGTTTGACAGGCAGCCACGGGCGCCCGGTGCTGAAACCGGCGTTGGGTTTGTCCTTCTCCCAGACCATTGGGGTCCGGCAGCCATCGCGCCCTTTGATCGCAGGCCAGAAGCGCAGTGCAGGCGGATCGGTCAGTTCGTCATAGGTCAGTTCGGTTTCGGTTTGGCCCAGTTCCTCGCCCTGATAGATGCCGATGGTGCCCTCGAACGACATCAGCATCGCACAGGCGAGCCGGGCGATATCGGTGTCGCTGACAGCATGATCGGCCCAGCGGGTCACGTGGCGAGGCACGTCGTGATTGCCAAACGACCATTTGGGGTGACCGTCCGGTGCGCCTTGCTGGAACCCTTCGATGCAGCTGCGGAAATGGTCGGCGGTAAAGTCAGGGCCGAGCATGGCAAAGCTGTAGGCCATGTGCAGGCGGCTGGTGCCGGCGGTGTAATCGCCCATGATGCGGATGGATTTTGCGCCCATTTCGCCCACTTCACCGACCATCATGATGTCATCATATTGATCGGTCAGCGCGCGTAACCGTTCCAGAAAGCCAAGGTTTTCCGGCCGCGTCTTGTTATAGATGTTGTCCTGCATCCCATAAAGATCGGTCGCCATGACCTGCGGGCGGGTCTGTGCAGGTGGATTTGAGCGCAATTGCGCATCGTGGAAATAGTAGTTCACCGTGTCGAGGCGGAACCCGTCGAGGCCGCGATCAAGCCAAAACTTGCAGGTCTCAAGGATCGCGTCGATCACTTCAGGGTTGTGAAAGTTAAGATCTGGCTGGGCCGCGAGGAAGTTATGCAAATAATACTGCCCGCGCTGCGGGTCGAACTCCCAGGCGGGCCCGCCAAAATGGCTGTGCCAGTTGGTGGGGGGCGATCCGTCCGGCAGGGGATCAGCCCAGACATACCAATCGGCCTTTGCGTTATCGCGGCTGACCCGGGATTCGCGGAACCACGGGTGTTGGTCGGACGTGTGCGACAGAACCTGATCTGTGATGACCTTCAGCCCAAGTCCGTGGGCGCGGGCGATCAAAGCATCGAAATCCTCCAGCGTGCCGAACAGCGGGTCGATGTCAGTGTAATCCGACACGTCGTAGCCCATGTCTTTCTGCGGAGATCGGAAGATCGGGGACAGCCAGATGCAATCCGCGCCAAGGGCCGCGATATGGGGCAGGCGGCGTGTAATCCCGTTCAGATCGCCAACGCCATCGCCGTTGTCGTCCTGAAAAGAGCGCGGATAGACCTGATAGATCACCGCGTCGCGCCACCATTCTCTCATCTGGGTGCCTCCTTTTGATTCGGGGGTAAGTTAACAAATCAGTTTCAGAATTCAAAACGTTTTAATTTGTGATTTAAACTAGGAATTTGGGGAACTTTGCGATAATCTGCATCAGTAATGCAATCGCTTTGAGGAGGAAGCGTGTGGCAACGCTCAAGGATATAGGCGCGGAATTGGGGTTGTCGGCAGCCACCGTCAGCCGGGCGCTGAACGGCTTTCCCGAAGTGAATATCAAGACCCGCGACAAGGTCCGCGAAACTGCCGAACGGCTGGGATATCGCCCTAATCGCGTGGCGCAGCGGCTGGTGACCGGCCGGTCCGGCATGGTCGGCATGATCATCAAGATCAGGGCTGATATGAGCGCGGACCAGACGTTTTTCGAGATGCTGACAGGGCTGACAGCCGCACTTGGCGCGCGCGATGTGGACCTCGTGCTGGCCGTCGATCAGGATGACGATCCGGTCCTGCCCTACCGCAAACTGATGGAGCGGGACATTCTGGATGGCTTCATCCTGAACGCACCGGTACCTGATGATCCGCGGGTCGCGTTTCTGCGCGAAAAGGGCATTCCCTTTGTGATGCATGGGCAGACAGCGCCCGATGTCGATTATGCCTGCTATGGGATCGACAATGCGGCGGTGTCGGAAGATGCGGTGAAATTGCTGGCCTCGCTGGGCCACAAGCGGATTGCCCTGCTCAACGGGCAGTTGCGCTATGCCTATGCCGTGGATCGCCTGCGCGGGTTTCGCGACGCGATCGATGCCGAAGGGTTGGTGGTGCCGGACGCCTTTGTCGCCGCGAATGCCGAGACGGAAATGGACGCCTATAAAACCGCGCTTTCCATGCTGTCGGGCCGTGATGGCGCGCGCCCAACGGCGATGATCTGTGCCTCCACACTGATTGCCGCTGGTGTGATCCGTGCTGCAAAGGATCGTGGCTTGCGGGTGCCCGAAGACCTATCGGTCATGGCGCATGACGATGCGCTGCCCCTGATGCGCGCGGTCAGTTTCGACCCCGCCCTGACCGTGACGCGGGCACCGTTGCGTGATGCCTGCGTGCCACTGGCGAACCTGCTGATCGACTTTGTTAGCGGCGCACCAGCCGAACAGAAAATTGACCGGGCCGAGCTGATCGTGCGCGCATCGACCGGTCCCGTCCCGAGAGAGGAGCAAGACCCATGGCCTTTGACGTGAGCATGCAACCGGCGCTGGAAACGCGCGGATTGGGTAAGTCCTACGGCGCTGTCGAGGTACTGCGCGATATCGATATCGAGATGGCGCAGGGCGAGTTCCTTGTGCTGGTCGGCCCGTCCGGCTGCGGCAAATCCACCCTGCTGAACTGCATCGCGGGGCTGGAGGAAATCACCGCCGGGTCGTTGATGATCGGCGGGCGCGATGTGACGCAGGAGCCACCCAAGGACCGCGATATCGCGATGGTGTTTCAGAGCTATGCGCTCTACCCCACCATGTCGGTGGGCGAGAATATCGGCTTTGGCATGAAAATTCGCAAGGTGCCGAAGGTGGACATGGACGCTAAGATTCTACAGGTGGCAACGCTGTTGCAGATTGATCACCTGTTGGACCGCAACCCGTCCCAACTGTCTGGCGGTCAGCGCCAACGTGTTGCCATGGGACGTGCACTGGTCCGCGACCCCAAGCTGTTTTTGTTTGATGAACCCCTGTCGAACCTCGACGCCAAGCTGCGGGTCGAGATGCGGGCCGAGATCAAGCGCCTGCACAAGACGACTGGGGCCAGTATCGTCTACGTCACCCATGACCAGATCGAGGCGATGACACTGGCCAGCCGGATCGTCGTTCTGAAGGGCGGCGACATCCAGCAGATCGGCACCCCGCAGGAGATTTACGACCGCCCTGCCAATACATTTGTCGCGGATTTCATGGGCTCGCCGCCGATGAATATCATCCCGGCCAAGGTCGAGGGTGCCCGGTTGGTGATGGGTGACGTGACCCTTGCCGCACCGGCGGGCCTGCCGGATGCGGTCCAGGTTGGGATCCGCCCGGAGCATCTGATGCTGGCGGCAGGCAAGCCCGATCTGCAGGTCACCCCGACCATGATCGAGAATACGGGCGCCGAATGCTATCTGAATTTCGCGCTGAACGGGGTGACGGTCACCGCACGCCTGCCGGGGCGGATGGATGAGGACAGCACCGATGTGGTCGGTCTGTCGGTTGCACCCGGCGCGCTGAATTTCTTTGAGGCCGAGACGGGGATGCGGATCGATCTTCGAGGGGCGATGGGTTGAAACCCATCTTACGATGTGGCCTCTGTCGGGCATGCATATGACATTGTTTGAAGAACTGACCGGTATCACCGACGAGACGCCCGCGCGCGTTTATGAAAACCTGTCGCTGGATGGAACGGTGATTGTGTCGGATATCACCGGGTGGCGGGCCGAGACTGGCACGCTATCCACCCCATCGCTGAGCGAGCTGCGCGAAAGCGTGACGCCCGCAGACACTGGGCCGTTGACCGTTCAGGAAGTCGTCGCCGACATCCAGCGCCTGCATATGCGCCCGGAGAATGAGGGCGCGACCTTTCAGGTCGCCTCGCAATTCAATCTACTAGAGATGATAGGCCCGTTGGTCACACCTGAAATGGGTGTTGGGCGGTATGAACATGACCTGACCCAGGGTCCGGCCTGTGCGCTGGCCTGTCTTGCAGGGACCATCTATCGCAACTATTTCGTCCCACTTGAGGGCGATATCGGCCAGACTGCGGTTCGCCAGATTGATTGCCTCGCGGTTGTGGCGAGGCTGTTGGGTGGTGATCAGCATTTCCTCTGGGAGATGCGTAATGGCTATGCTTTGCCAACCGCCGAAAGTTTGCGTTTCATCAATGCCCAACTGGATCGGTTGGACCATGATGCCGTGCGTGCCGCATTGCGCGTGGGTGTCCACGGCGGGACGCAGGTCACCATCAATGATGCCGCACATCTTGTGTGCCAGGTTTATTGCAGCGCAATGCCCGTGGCTTATTCCGATGTGGATGCCGATTTATGGGCACCCTTGGCGCAGATCGTTCTGGATGCTGCCTATGAGGCGACACTGCTTGCCGCAATCCAGAACGCGGCGCAGACCGGCAACAACCGCGTGTTTTTGACGATGCTGGGCGGTGGTGCCTTTGGGAACCGGCAGAACTGGATCGAGGCTGCAATGCTACGCGCATTGCGGTTGCATGCGAAGAGCGGGCTGAATGTGCATTTGGTCAGTTATGAGCAGTCGAGCGCCCTGGCCCGCCGCATTATCGCGGCGTTTGATGCGATGTAAAATGGGTTTCAACCCATCCTACGATCCGGCCCGATACCAGGCGATCAGCTTGGCCCGGTCCTCTGGCCCTAAGTTGGTGATGTTGGCGGGTGGCATGGCGTGGCTGACCCCGGCCTGCAGATAGATTTGCCGTGCGTACCGTGCGATGTCGCTTTCGGTTTCGAGGAAGACCCCCTTTGGCGCCCATTGCGTGTTGCCCCAGACCGGTTCGCGCGCGTGGCACATCGAACAGCGGCCGATGACGATGTCATGCGCCTCTTCAAACCCTGCCGCGCTCGCAAAGCGTTGTTCGTACGGCGTGAGCGCGCGCGCCTCGGCCTCTTCATAGCTGTCATGACCCGGTTGGGTGGACAGCCATGCGATCAGGATGAATAGGATCACGGTGACCGCCCATGTCCATGATGGCTTACCTTTGCGCGCATGCATGGAGTTGAAGTAATGCCGGATCGTGACGCCCATCAGGAACACCAGCGCGGCGATGATCCATGCATATTCGGTGCCGAAAGCCAGCGGATAGTGGTTCGACAGCATCAGGAAGATCACCGGCAGGGTGAGGTAATTGTTATGGGTCGACCGCAGCTTGGCGATCTTGCCGTATTTGGCATCCGGTGTGCGCCCGGCTTTCAGGTCGGCCACCACGATCCGCTGGTTCGGCATGATGATGAAGAAGACGTTGGCCGTCATGATTGTGGCTGTGAAAGCGCCAAGATGCAGCAGGGCCGCCCGCCCGGTGAAGACCTGATTATAGCCCCAGGACATCGCCACCAGCAGCATGAACAGCAGCAGCATCAAGGTTGTGGGCTGTTCGCCCAAGGGCGATTTGCAGAGCAGGTCATAGATGATCCAGCCCACGGCAAGCGATGCGGCAGAGATCAGAATGCCTTGCCAGATTGCCAGATCTGCCTTGTTGGGGTCGATCAGGTAAAGCTCGGCCCCGACCCAATAGACGACCGCGAGCAGGGCGAAGCCTGACAGCCATGTCCAGTAACTTTCCCATTTGAACCAGGTCAGGTGTTCGGGCATCGCGGCGGGGGCGACCAGGTATTTCTGGATGTGGTAAAACCCGCCGCCATGGACCTGCCATTCTTCACCATCTGCGGGACCAGCGATATCGCGGTTCAGCGACAGGTCGAGCGCGATGAAATAGAACGATGATCCGATCCAGGCGATCGCCGTGATCACATGCAGCCAGCGCACTGCAAAGGCGATCCAGTCCCACAAGATTGCAATGTCATACATGGCACGTCCCCTTTTTCACCCAGTCTAGTCAGGGCGTTGGTTTTCTTGTATTCCCTGATATTGCAAGGCTCTATCAAAAATTGCGAAATAATGTCGTATCTTGAAAATATCCGGACCTTCGTGCGGGTCTACGAGTTGGGGTCGATGTCGGCGGCTGGCCGCGATTTGCGGATATCGCCTGCGGTCACATCAGCCCGGATATCGGCGTTGGAGGATCATCTGGCGGTGCGCCTGTTCCAGCGGACCACGCGCAGCCTGACGCCCACAGCGCAGGGCAAGGCGTTTTATGGCGGGGCCTGTTCCGTGTTGGACGCGGTGGATTATGCCGAGGCGCAGGTCACCGATCTGACCGAAAACCCGAAGGGGTTGCTGCATGTGGCCGCCCCCTTGGGCGTCGGGCGGCGGCTGATCGCGCCGCATGTGCCGGATTTCACGGCTGAATACCCGTTGATTGACGTGCGTCTGCGCATGACAGACCGGAATGTGGACATGACGGCAGAGGGCCTTGATCTGGCGTTTCATCTGGGCAAACCCGCCGACAGCAACCTGCGTATTCGCAAGATCGCGGATGTGGCGCGGGTGCTGGTCGCGTCGCCTGCCTATATCGCGCGACGTGGGCATCCGGTGGATGGGGCCGCGCTGGTCGGTGACGGTCATGATTGCCTGAACCTGCGGTTTCCGGGCGCGTCGGAGTTTCAGTGGCGGCTGATGACGGCGGACGGCCCGCAGAAATTCCGCGTCGCCGGGCGGTTGGAAAGCGATGATGGCGATGTGCTGACCGATTGGGCGTTGGCAGGGCAGGGGGTCGCTCTGAAACCGCGTTTCGAAGTGGCCGAGCATCTGGCATCTGGCGCATTGATCCCGGTGGCCGAGGCGACCCCGCCGGAACCGGTGCAGATGGCGTGCCTTTATACCCATCGTCGGCATCAGGACCCTAAAACCCGTCTGTTCATGGAATTCATGACGGGCCGCATTGCCAGCGCGATTAAAGCCGCCGAAAGTGTTTCGTGAAGAATTTGAAAAACGCCAGGGATTTTTCAGATTAACCTGACAATGAATGGGAGTAAGCGCGTGAAAAGATATCCACGTGATATGATCGGCTATGGGGCGCACCCGCCTGACCCGCAGTGGCCCGGCGGGGCGCGGATTGCCGTGCAGATTGTCCTGAATTACGAGGAAGGCGGCGAGAATAGCGTGCTGCATGGGGATGCCGCATCAGAGGCCTTCCTGTCCGAGATTGTTGGCGCTGCTGCATGGCCCGGTCAGCGCCACTGGAACATGGAAACCATCTATGAATACGGGGCGCGCGCCGGGTTCTGGCGGTTGCACCGGACGATGGCTGACTTGCCAGTGACCGTTTACGGGGTCGCAACCGCACTGGCCCGCGCGCCGGAACAGGTCGCGGCGATGAAGGATGCGGGCTGGGAAATTGCCAGCCACGGACTGAAATGGGTCGAATACAAGGACGCGCCAGAGGATGTGGAGCGTGCCCACATGGAACAGGCGATCCGCCTGCATACCGAGGTCGTGGGTGCGCCGCCGCGCGGCTGGTACACGGGCCGTTGTTCGATGAATACGGTTCGGCTGGCCGCCGAAACCGGGCAGTTTGCCTACGTCGCTGACAGCTATGCTGATGATCTGCCTTACTGGATGGAGTTCGGGCGGCGCGACCAGTTGATCGTACCCTATACGCTGGATGCCAACGACATGCGCTTTGCCACGCCGCAGGGGTTCAACGCGGGGGCGCAGTTTCTGGAATATCTGAAGGCCAGCTTTGATGCGCTCTACCGCGAAGGCGGGCGGATGATGTCCATCGGATTGCATTGCCGCCTGATTGGGCGGCCCGGACGGGCAGAGGCGTTGCGGGAGTTCATTGAATATGTCCAAAGTCATGAAGGCGTCTGGTTCGCCACCCGCGAACAGATTGCCGACCATTGGGCCGAAACCCATCCGCATCAGCGCTGGGCGCGCCCAGCGCAGATGGACAAGGCGACGTTCATGCAGAATTTCGACCATGTCTTCGAACATTCGCCTTGGGTGGAAGATCGGGCCTTCGATCTGGAGCTTGGCACTGTTCATGACACCGCGACCGGGCTGCATAATGCGATGTGCCGGGCATTCCGGGCTGCGTCTGAGGAAGAGCGGCTGAGCGTCCTAACGGCCCACCCTGATCTTGCAGGCAAACTCGCCGCGGCCAAGCGGCTGACGGCGGAAAGCACGGCAGAGCAGGCCAGTGCCGGTCTGGATGCGTTGACGGACAATGAACGCGCCGAATTTGCGGCGCAAAACGCGGCATATACCGAAAAATTCGGCTTTCCTTTCATCATTGCGGTCCGCGATCACGACAAGGCGTCGATCAAGGCTGCATTCGCGGCGCGGCTGGAAAATGATCGGGCGACTGAGTTCGCAGAGGCCTGCCTTCAGGTCGAACGCATCGCCCTGCACCGGCTGAAAGACATGCTGCCCCATGACCCGTGACATTGCCATAACCCCTCTGACAGCCGAAGCATTCGCGCCATTTGGGGATGTGCTGAATTGCGACGGGGATCCGGACAAGATCATCAATGCGGGGCTGTGCGGGCGGTTTCACGACCGGGCGCAGGTCGATTGCGATGGCCGTGTGGGCATCAGCCTGTTCCGGTCAGAGCTGCGGCAATTGCCCTACAAGCTGGATCTGGTGGAACGACATCCACTTGGGTCACAGGCCTTCATCCCGATGAGCATGGACCCGTTTCTGGTCATCGTGGCCGACGCCGATCTTCAGCCACAGGCCTTCATCACCGCCCCGGGAGAGGGCATCAATTTCCACCGTGGGGTCTGGCATGGGGTACTCACCCCGTTAACAGGCCCCGGCCTTTTTGCCGTGATCGACCGGATCGGCGAAGGCGACAATCTGGAGGAGCATCATTTTACCGCGCCTTACCGCGTGATTTTCGACGAGTGACCGGCGCGTAAGATCGGCAACAACAGGGGACGACCAATGACAACTTCATCCATCGGGACGCCGGACCAACTGCGCGATCCCAATTATACACCCGCCCTGTACAGGGCCATACCGTTGGGTATCCAGCACGTGCTGGCGATGTTCGTATCCAATGTCACGCCAGCCATCATCGTGGCAGGGGCTGCGGGTTTCGGGTTTGGATCAAACTCGCCCGATTTTCCGGAGCTTCTGTATCTGATTCAGATGTCGATGCTGTTTGCAGGCGTGGCGACACTGCTGCAAACCATCTCAATCGGACCGGTTGGGGCCAAACTGCCGATTGTGCAGGGCACATCCTTTGCGTTCATCCCGATCATGATCCCATTGGTCGCGGGCAAAGGCGTGGATGGGCTGGCGGCACTTTTCGGTGGCGTCATCATTGGGGGCCTATTTCACGCTGTCCTTGGCGTGTTCATTGGCCGGATCCGGTTTGCCTTGCCGCCGCTGGTCACTGGGTTGGTGGTCACGATGATTGGTCTGGCGCTGGTCAAAGTCGGCATCCAATACGCGGCTGGCGGCGTGCCTGCCATCGGGACACCCGAATATGGCTCGCTTTTGAACTGGTCTGCCGCGCTGGTCGTGATCATCGTTACGCTGGGCATGAAGTTTTTCACTTCCGGCATGCTTTCCGTGTCAGCCGTGCTGATCGGTCTGATCGTCGGCTATTGCTATGCGCTGGGCGTGGGTATTCTGGAATGGTCTGCCGTGACCGGTTCGTGGGAAAGGTCTGCCGCCTTCGCATTGCCGCAGCCGTTCAAATATGGGTTCGAATTTAGCGCTGCTGCGATTATCGGCTTCTGCCTGATGGCCTTTATCTCTGCCATTGAAACGGTGGGCGATGTGTCCGGGATTACCAAAGGTGGTGCCGGGCGCGAGGCCACGGATAAAGAGATCGAAGGGGCCACCTATGCCGATGGTTTTGGCACCGCAATTGCCGGTATCTTTGGCGGCTTCCCGAACACATCGTTCAGCCAGAACGTGGGCCTGATCGCCATGACTGGCGTGATGAGCAGGCATGTCGTGACCTGCGGCGCGATCTTCCTGATCATCTGTGGGCTGGTGCCCAAGGTCGGCGGCGTGATCCGCACCGTCCCGATTGAGGTGCTGGGTGGTGGCGTGATCGTCATGTTCGGTATGGTGGTTGCTGCCGGTATCTCGATGCTGTCAGACGTGAACTGGAACCGCCGCAACATGGTGATCTTTGCGATTGCCCTGTCCATCGGTCTTGGGCTGCAACTGGAACCCGGCGCCGTTGCTGGCCTGCCGGATACAGCGCGCATCCTGATGACGTCTGGCCTGCTGCCCGCAGCATTCATCGCGATTGTGCTGAACCTGCTGTTGCCTGAGGAGCTGTCTGGCGAAGCAACGGATGAGGTTGCGGGTGGCCTGTCTGGCAACGGGCAAGGGTCGCTGAACGGCGACTAATTGCTGTCACCCGAACAAAGAAAGCCCCCGCATTTGCGGGGGCTTTTGCGTTTCGCAGAGTTCGCGCCCTAAAAATCGACCTCGATTGCAACTCCCTTTTCGATCGCCCGATCAACGACTGAGGCGGCAACAGCGAGGTCCTGCAAACCCACACCGGTCCCGTCGAACAGGGTGATCTCGTCATCGCTGTTGCGCCCGGGATGCGTGCCGTTGATGACGGCACCGATTTCGGTGATGTCGTCCTTGGTTTTCAACCCGGCCTTTACCACGTGTTGCGCCTCGCCCAAAGTCACGGATTGTGCGATCTCGTCGGTGAATACGGTGGCCTTGACGACCAGATCGGTTTCGCATTCCTGTTTGCCGATAGTGTCAGTCCCCATACAGGCCACATGAGTGCCGGGGCTGATATGGGCCGCGCCGAAGATGGGTGAGAAGACGGAGGTGATGGAGATGACAACGTCTGCTTCGACCATACCGTCAAGGCTGACTTCTTCAAACGGCACACCCGCTTCCTTTGCCACTTCGGCCAGACCGGGCAGCATTTCGGGGTGGTAGTTCCAGCCGATGACCTTTTCGAAATTGTGGGTTTCCAGTGCCGCGCGCAACTGGAACTTCGCCTGATGGCCCGCGCCGATCATGCCCATGACCTTGGCGTCCTTGCGGGCCAGATGTTTGATCGACACGGATGATGCGGCCGCGGTGCGCAGTGCTGTCAGCAGATTGCCCCCGACCATGGCGGCCACCTTGCCGGTGTCAGGGTCGAACAGGAACACAGTGGATTGGTGGTTGATCAGCCCGCGCCGTTCCAGATTGTGCGGCCAGTACCCGCCGGCCTTCAGGCCTAGCGACATGCCCTTGCCATCAAACCCGCCCTTGAAGCCGTAAAGCGCGTCTTCGTGGCCAATCGCCTCTCGGACCACGGGGAAGTTGTAGGCATCGCCTGCCGCCATGGCTGCAAAAACCTGCTCAACGGCGGTGAACGAGTCGGCGCGTGTGAGGATATCCGCAATCGCGGCTTCGGGGACGATGATCATGGTACGGTTTCCCTATGTGTGACGCAGCCCCGGGCGTGACCCGGGGCCTCGTGGTGTTGCGTTTGAGGTCCCGGATCGGGGTCCGGGACTGCGTGGCACTTAGTAGGCTTTGCCGCGTGCGGACACGGGCCAGAGCGTTTCGACCTTGCCGTTCCGCACGCCCACATACCAGTCATGCACGTTGCAGGTCGGGTCGCAGTGGCCCGGCACCAGTTTCAGCTTGTCATTGACCTTGAGCACGCCGTCGGGGTCGGCCACGACACCATGTTCGTCGGAGCATTTGACGTATTCCACATCGTCACGTCCGTAGATCGTGGGCAAGCCGCTATCGACCGACTGCGCCTTCAGCCCTGCATCCACGATGGCCTTGTCCGCCTTGGCGTGGCTCATGACGGAGGTCAGGATAAACAGCGCGTTTTCCCATTCGTTTTCGTCAATCCGGTTGCCATCCTTGTCAAGGATACGGCCATAATCTGCATCCATGAAGGCGTAAGACCCACACTGCAGTTCGTTGAACACGCCCGAATTGCTTTCGAAATAATAGGACCCCGTGCCGCCACCACCGACGATATCAGACTCGATACCTTCAGCCTTCAGCATGTCGAGCGTTTCGCGGACCTGATCGATGGCGATTGTTGTTTTGGCTTTACGCTCTTCATAGTCATCAAGATGCTGCATCGCGCCCTGATAGGCCTGGATGCCTGCATATTTCAGGCCGGGGGCCGCGTCGATCGCCTTGGCCAGATCAACAACCGGCTGACCATATTGCACGCCACAGCGGCCTGCGCCCACGTCGATTTCCACCAGACATTCGATGGTTGTGCCATGCTTTTGCGCGGCGGCAGACAGATCGGCCACATTGTCGATATCATCGACACAGCAAATGGTCCGCGCGCCCAGCTTGGGCATCCGGGCCAGACGGTCGATCTTTTGCGGATCGCGCACCTGGTTGGACACCAGTACATCCTTGATGCCGCCACGGGCGAACACCTCGGCCTCGGAAACTTTCTGGCAGCAGACACCGACAGATCCGCCCAGCTTTTCCTGTAGCAGGGCGACATCAACCGATTTGTGCATCTTGCCGTGGACCCGGTGGCGCATGCCGTGGGATTTGGCATAGTCGCCCATCTTCTTGATGTTGCGTTCCAGCGCGTCCAGATCCAGCACAAGGCAGGGGGTCTGGATATCAGCCTCGTCCATGCCGGGGATGGCCGGCACGTCATAGCCGACTTCAAGGTTTTTCAGGTTGCTCATATCGTTCATTTTCTTCCTCCTCAGCCCTGCATCCAGGGCAGTTTATCCAGATCGACATTGCCGCCGGTGATCACCACACCGACGCGTTTGCCTGCAAAAAAGTCGCGGTTCTTGATGATTGTGGCGAGTGGCACGGCGCAGCTTGGCTCCATCACGATTTTCATGCGCTGCCATGTCAGCTTCATCGCGTCGATGATCTCCTGCTCTGACGCCGTGAAGATATCGGTCACATGGTTGCTGACGAAGTGCCAGGTCAGCTCTTTCAGCGGGACCTTCAAGCCATCCGCGATGGTGACCGGCGCATCATCGGCGATGATATGACCGGCCTTGAAGCTGCGATAGGCGTCGTCGGCCTGTTCTGGTTCCGATGCGATGATCTGCACCTCTGGCGCGATGTTCGACAGGGTCAGGCAGGTGCCTGAAATCATCCCGCCGCCACCGATAGGGGCAACCATGATATCCACGCCATCGGTCTGTTCCATAAATTCGCGGCTACAGGTGCCCTGGCCCGCAATCACGCGGGGATCGTTATAAGGATGCACAAAATCACCACCGGTCTTGGCCTGCACTTGGGCGAACACCTCCTCACGCGATGTGGTGGATGGCTCACATTCCGTGATGATCCCGCCATAGCCTTTCACCGCATCCTTTTTGGCCTGTGGCGCTGTGCGTGGCATGACCACGTTGCAGGGGATGCCACGGCGGCCCGCCGCGTAGGACAGCGACAGCGCGTGGTTGCCGGACGAATGGGTGCAGACGCCTTTCTTGGCGTCTTCATCGCTTAAACCAAACACCGCGTTGGACGCTCCGCGCACCTTGAACGCACCCGCCTTTTGAAAGTTCTCGCATTTAAAGAACAGTTCGGCCCCGGTCAGATCATTCAGATAGCTTGAGGTCAGGACGGGGGTCCGGTGGATATACGGTTTGATCCGCTCATGCGCTGCGATCACATCGTCAAAGGTTGGGATATACATGTCTGTGATATCTTTCATCACGCTGCATCCTTGAGTTTTTGGGCCGTGTGCCCGCGATAGTAATCCTGAGCCGCCGCGACGCCGGAGCCGAGTTTGACATCCAGCCCCAGATCGACCATGCACATTTCCGCCGTTGCGATACCGGACAGGGCCATGACATCGGTCATGCTGCCCAGATGGCCGATGCGGAACACCTTGCCTGCGACCTCGCCCAAACCGGTGCCAAAGGCGACGCCGTATTTTTCGGCGGCCAGTGTCACGATGTCCGAGGCGTTGAACCCTTCAGGCGTCAAGATAGCGCTGACTGAGTCGGATTCCACATCTGGGCTGGCCGCACAGAGTTTCAGGCCCCACGCGTCAACAGCAGCCCGCACGCCGGACGCGATGCGATGGTGGCGGGCAAAAACGTTATCCAGCCCTTCTTTCAGCAGTGTTTCGGTGGACAGCAGCAGCCCGTTCATCAAGCCGACAGCGGGTGTGTAAGGATAAGCGTTGGCGGCATAACCAGCGGTCATGTCGTTGATATCAAAGAATGTGCGTGGCAGTTTGGCCGTCTTGGTCGCATCCAGCGCGCGCTGGCTGAACCCGACAATGGCAAGGCCCGCAGGCAGCATGAACCCCTTTTGCGACCCGGTCACGGCGATATCGACGCCCCATTCGTCAAACCGGAAATCCATCGACCCGATGGAACTCACGCCGTCGACGAACAGCATTGCCGGGTGCCCTGCGGCATCCATTGCATTGCGGATCGCGCGGATATCGGATTTCACGCCGGTCGCGGTTTCGTTATGGGTGGCCAGCACCGCCTTGATCGTGTGGCCGGTGTCGGCCATCAGCGCTTCGGCCATTTCGCCGGCTGGAATGCCCTGACCCCAAGGTGTTTCGATCACCTGCATATCCAGCCCGTGACGCTGGCACATGTCGATCCATTTGTGGCTGAACATCCCGTTGCGGCAGGCCAGCACGGTATCGCCGGGCGACAGCGTGTTGGTCAGGGCCGTTTCCCAGCCGCCGGTGCCGGTGGATGGAAAGATGAAAATCTCGGCACTGTCAGATTTCAGGACCTGCTGTACGTTGGCCCGCACAGGATGCAGGATCTGGCCAAACAAGGGCGACCGATGGTCGATCGTGGGCATGTCACACGCCTTGCGGATCGCCTCGGGCATGTTGGTGGGGCCGGGAATAAAGACGGGGTTCTGAAAACTCATTGGCCTATCCTCCATTAGGTTGATGGTGTTTTGCCAGATGCCCCTGCGTCACTCAATTTTTTTGAAATTATTTTTCAGAAACTGGATGACTGGAAAAACTGTTTATTGTCAGACGGTTGCATTTTTCATATTATGAAACTGTTTTTCATGTGAGGGAAGAGAATCGTGGAAGAAGACACCAAACGCGCCCGTGGTCGCCCCAAGGCGTGGGATGACAAAGGCCAGCAGAACACGATCAAATCGCTGGATCGCGCGCTGGAGGTGCTGGTGGAGTTGGGCAATATGGGCGGCGGCACCTTGTCAGAGATTGCGGGCACCTTGGATCAGTCCCCGGCCACTGTCTATCGGGTGCTAACGACGTTTCAGGGCCGCGGCTTTGCTGATTTTGACGAACAGTCACAGGTCTGGAATATCGGGGCCGCGGCCTTCCTGACGGGCTCGCAGTTTCTGCGCCGCACCTCGCTGGTTGAGCGGGCGCGACCCATTATGCGCGAGTTGATGGAGGCGACGGGAGAGACCGCCAATCTGGGGATCGAGCGCGATGGCAAGGTTCTGTTCCTCGGGCAGGTCGAAACACATGCCACGATCCGCGCCTTCTTTCCGCCCGGCACCGCGTCGGCCATGCATGCCTCTGGCATTGGCAAGGCGCTCTTGTCCCGCATGGACGATGCGCGCCAGCGGCAGGTGCTGGCGGCGAGCAAGCTGGAACAGTTTACCCCGCATACGCTGACCGACCCCGAGGCGATGATCGCCGATCTGCATGCGACCAAGGCGCGGGGTTATGCGATTGACGGGGAGGAACGAAACCTTGGCATGCGCTGCATTGCCGCCCCTGTCTATAACGTGTTTGGAGAGGCGGTGGCGGGCATTTCCGTCTCTGGTCCGACATCCCGCATTACCGAAGATCGCATTGCCGAACTGGCCGAACCGGTGATGGCGGCTGCGGCGCGGCTGACCACGGCCATTGGCGGCAATAACCGCCCTGCGGGGTGATTTACTTTGCTCGGTACTGCCGCCAAACTGGCCGCGGGAGGATATCGTGAAGACACAAGTTGCCATTATCGGCGGCGGCCCTTCGGGGCTACTTTTGGGTCAGCTGCTGCACCGGCGCGGGATCGATACGGTCGTGCTGGAACGCAAGACCCGCGATTATGTATTGTCGCGGATCAGGGCTGGTGTGCTGGAACAGGGGCTGGTCGATCTGATGGAGGAGGCGGGCTGCGGCGACCGGATGCAGCGCGAGGGCATCCGCCATGATGGTACGCTGATTTCCTATGGAGATCAGATGTTTCGGGTGGATTTCACTGAACATACGGGCCGCCCGGTGATGGTCTACGGCCAGACCGAAGTGACCCGCGATCTTTACGATGCCCGCACAGCCGAAACGGTGTTCAATGTCGATAAGGTCCGGATCTGCGATGCGGATACTGATGCGCCTTATGTGACCTATACCGTGGATGGCGCGCCGCAACGCATTGACTGTGATTTTGTCGCTGGATGCGACGGGTTTCACGGCATCAGCCGCAACACGATCCCGCTGTCGGTGCGGCGCGAGTATGAGAAGGTTTATCCGTTTGGCTGGCTGGGCGTGCTGTCGGAAACGCCACCGGTTAACGAAGAGTTAATTTATGCCAATTCCGAGCGCGGATTTGCGCTCTGTTCCATGCGCAACCCGCAACTCAGCCGCTATTACATCCAGTGTTCGCTGGCCGATAGCGTGGCCGATTGGACCGATGATGCGTTCTGGGCCGAGCTGAAACGCCGTTTGCCACCCGATCAGGCGCAGGCCCTTGTCACCGGCCCGTCGATTGAAAAATCGATCGCTCCACTGCGATCTTTCGTGACCGAGCCGATGCGCTGGGGGCGCTTGTTTTTGTGCGGTGACGCCGCCCATATCGTGCCGCCCACGGGGGCCAAGGGGCTGAACACCGCGGCGTCGGACGTGCATTACCTGTACCAAGGTTTGCGCCAGTATTATGAAGATGGGGTTACCGACGGGATCGACGCCTATTCCGAACAAGCGCTTGCGCGGGTCTGGAAGGTAGAGCGGTTTAGCTGGTGGTTCAGTTCGCTGATGCACCGCTATCCCGATCAGTCGGAATTCGATCTGCGGATACAGCGGGCTGAGTTGGAGTTTCTGCGCAGCAACAGGGCCGCGCAGGCGGCAATGGCGCAGAATTACGTTGGATTGCCATATTAGGGGAATGTCATGGACCGATATGAAAAGGGTGAGGCGCGGCGCAGGCAGGTCCTGGGTGATGCGCATGTAGATGCCTCGCAGGCGCGCCAGACCGCTTTGGATGAGCCGTTTCAGACACTTGTGACCGAAGGGGCATGGGGTACTGTCTGGGCCTCAGACGCGATCAGCTTGCGCGAGCGGTCGATGATCACGCTGGCACTGCTGGCCGCGACCAAGAACTTCCACGAGATGCCGATGCATATCCGCGCCACCGCCAATACCGGGGCCAGCGAAAGGGATGTCATGGAGGCGCTGCAGCATGTCGCCATCTATGCGGGCGTGCCTGCGGCCAATCACGCGGTGAAGATCGCCAAGGAGGTGTTTGCGGAGATGCGCGGTGAATGAGTTTCCGCCACGGGATCGGGCGCGGCATCCGTCAGCGCTTTATGAGCCTTACAAATCGACGCGGCTGCGTGCCCCGCAACAGCCGTTGTTGCAGATGCCGACCGGCCCGGCAGAGGAAAGCGGGCCTGTCTTTGGTTCTGATCTGATCGGACCGCAGGATGCTGATCTTATTCATAATTTCGCGGCGGAAGGTGGGACTGCCATCGGCCCTCGGATCGTGGTGCATGGCCGCGTGATGGATGAGTTCGGGCGCCCGGTGCCGCGTGCCTTGCTGGAGGTGTGGCAAGCCAATGCCGGGGGCCGTTACCGCCACAAGCGCGAGGGGTATCTGGCCCCGCTTGATCCTAATTTCGGCGGCTGTGGGCGCGTGATGACGGGCGATGATGGGGCATATCGGTTCCACACGATCATGCCGGGGGCCTATCCCTGGCCGAATGGGCCGAATAGCTGGCGGCCGGCGCATATTCATTTTTCCCTTTTCGGTCAGGCCTTTGCCCAGCGGCTGGTGACGCAGATGTATTTCGAAGGTGATCCGTTGATCCCGCTTTGCCCCATCGTGCAATCGGTGCCGGATACGGATGGTGTCGCTGCGTTGACCGCAACGCTGGATATGGATGCGGCGGTGCCGATGGACAGCCTGGCCTATCGTTTCGATATCGTGCTGCGCGGGCGGCGGCAGACACCGTTTGAAAACAGACCGGAGGGCATGTGATGGCGCGCGAAACACCGTCGCAGACGGCAGGGCCCTATGTGCATATCGGGCTGATGCCCAATGCGGCGGGGATTTTTGGGATTTATGGCCAAGACATTGGGGCTGTTATGGTTTCTGACCCTGATGCAGTCCTGACAGGGTGTATCTACGACGGCGATGGCGCGCCGCTGACCGATGCGGTGATCGAGGTTTGGCAGGCAGATATCGGGGCGTTTGGCCGCTCTGCGGCGGATGCCGAAACAGGTGAATACCGGTTCGAAACCCGCCGCGCGGAGGATGCGTTTCTGACGCTTTGGATCATTGCGCGGGGGATCAATATCGGGCTGCATACACGGGCCTATTGGCCGGGGCAGGTGCCTGATCTGCCGGGGCTGGATGGGGCGCGGGCGCAGACGATGGTGATGCGCGAGGTGGGGCCGGGTGCATTCCGGTTTGATATTCATCTGCAGGGACCGGAGGAGACGGTTTTCCTTGATGTCTGAGCAACGTTCGGTGGGGTGCGCAACACCGGCGCTTTGCCGGTTTTTGCGGTTTTGCGGGAATCACCTGTTAATATTGGCGATGGGGCCAAAACGGGCTGTCGGCATCGCGTCGGATTTGCGTCGGCAAAGCGTCGGACCCCTTTGCCAGTATTACCCCCTTTAATGCCGCGCACGGTAGAATTGTGAATGCGCTGTTAAGGTTTTGACGCCACTGCGCAAATTCCGTTTGTCAGACCGGATGATCTGGTCCTAGGCTTCCCGAAACGGGAGGACTTGCATGAATTTTGGCCTGAGCGATGAGCAGGAGATGATCGTCTCGACCGTGCGGTCTTTTGTCGAGAACGAGATTTATCCGCATGAGGATCTGGTCGAGCGCACCGGCGAAGTTCCCGCCGATGTGGCTGAGGCGATCAAGGCCAAGACCAAAGAGCTTGGCTTCTATGCCTGCAATTTTCCAGAAAGTGTCGGGGGCGCGGGCCTGTCTCATGTCGATTTCGCGCTGGTGGAGCGTGAGTTGGGCCGGGGGTCCATGGCGCTGACCCATTTCTTTGGCCGGCCGCAGAATATCCTGATGGCCTGTGCGGGGGATCAGGTTGATCGGTATCTGCTGCCTGCGGTGCGCGGCGAACGCATGGATGCGCTGGCGATGACGGAACCCGATGCCGGATCGGATGTGCGGGGCATGAAATGCAGTGCCCGGCGCGATGGCGGCGATTGGGTGCTGAACGGGACCAAGCATTTCATCTCGGGCGCGGATCATGCCGATTTCTTCATCGTGTTCGTGGCGACGGGTGAGGATGACACCCCGCGCGGCCCGAAAAAGCGGATCACGACCTTTCTGGTGGATCGCGGCACGCCGGGCTTCACGGTGCGCGATGGTTACAAGTCGGTCAGCCATCGGGGTTACAAGAACATGATCCTGGAATTTGATGATTGCCGGTTGCCGGATGCCCAAGTTCTGGGGGCCGTGGATGGCGGCTTTGCGGTGATGAATGAATGGCTTTATGCCACGCGGATCACGGTGGCGACCATGTGTGTGGGCCGGGCGCGGCGTTGCTTTGATCTGGCGCTGGGCTATGCCGCCGAGCGCAAGCAGTTCGGACAGCCGATTGGCAAGTTTCAGGGCGTCAGTTTTCAGATCGCCGATATGGTGACCGAGATTGATGCCGCGGATTTCCTGACGCTGGCTGCCGCCTGGCGGCTGGATCAGGGATTGCCCGCCAATCGAGAGATCGCGAGTGCGAAGGTCTATGCCTCCGAGATGCTGGCGAAGGTCACCGATACGACCTTGCAGATTTTCGGCGGCATGGGGTTGATGGATGACTTTCCGGTGGAACGGTTCTGGCGCGATGCGCGGGTGGAACGGATCTGGGACGGCACTTCGGAAATTCAGCGCCACATCATCAGCCGCGAATTGCTGCGCCCCTTGGGGGCCTGATGGAACGTCTGCTGCGGCCCGCGTCGATTGCCGTGGTCGGTGGGGGGGCCTGGTGCCGCGCGGTGCTGGAACAGACCCTCAAGATCGGGTTTGCCGGGCCGGTCTGGCATGTGCATCCGACGGCAGAAGGGGCGTTTACCACGCTGGATGATCTGCCCGGTGTGCCGGACGCGGTTTATGTGGGCGTGAACCGGCAGGCGACCATCGGGGTGGTGGCCGCGCTGCGCGCAATGGGGGCGGGGGGTGCCGTCTGTTTTGCCAGCGGGTTCAAGGAGGCGGCGGATGGTGCCGGTCTGCATGATGCACTGTTGGAGGCGGCTGGCGACATGCCGGTGCTGGGACCGAATTGCTATGGTCTGCTGAATGCGCTGGACCGGGTTGCACTTTGGCCGGATCAGCATGGTCTGGTGCCGGTGGACCGGGGTGTGGCGATCATTGCGCAATCGTCGAATATCGCGATCAACCTGACCATGCAGCGCCGGGGGCTGCCGATTGCCTATGCCGTGACTGCGGGCAATCAGGCGCAGCAGGGGATGGCGCAGATTGGCGCGGCCTTGTTAGGCGACGACCGGGTCACGGCACTGGGTCTTTATGTGGAAAGTTTCGGCGATGTGCCGGGGTTTGAGGCCTTGGCCGCCCTTGCGGAGGAACTGGGCAAGCCCATCGTGGCTCTGAAGGTCGGACAGTCGGATGCGGCACAGCGCGCGACCGTGTCGCATACCGCGTCGCTGGCGGGCAGTGCGGCGGGGGCAGAGGCTTTACTGGCCCGGCTGGGGATTGCCAGCGTGTCGTCGCTGACGGTGTTTCTGGAAACGCTCAAGATCTTGCATTGCTTTGGCAGGTTGCCCGGTATGCGCATTGCGTCGCTCAGTTGTTCGGGGGGTGAGGCGAGCGTCATGGCCGATGCCGCGGCCCGTCACGGGCTGATATTTCCAACCCTTTCAGATGCGCAGCATGACGTTCTTTCGCCGCATCTCAGCCCGCTTGTCCAACTGACCAATCCGCTGGATTATCATACCGATATCTGGCGTAACAAACCGGCGATGCAGGCGGTTTTCGCGGCCATGGCTGGCGGGCAAGTGGACCTGACGATTGTGGTGCTGGATTTTCCGCATGCGGACCGGTGTTCGGTTGCCGACTGGATCACGACGGTCGAGGCGATTGAGGCTGCAGCGGCAGAGGCTGGCCAGTTTGCCGTGCTGGCCACGATGCCGGAGAATATGCCGGAGGAGATTGCGGCCCGCCTCATGGCGCAGGGTATTGTGCCGCTATCGGATGTTGATCAGGGGTTCATGGCGATCCGGGCTGCTGCATCGCCTGTTGCGTCACCTTTGCCCCCTGTCTGGCCCGTTGCGGTGCTGGACCGGACCCGGACACTGACCGAAGGCGAGGCCAAGGTCGCCTTGGCCGCCGCCGGAATGGATGTGCCGCGCCGTGTGTCTGGCGTGTCGCGGGATGGGTTGGCAGAGGCTGCCGCTGAGGTCGGCTTTCCTTTGGTTTTGAAAGGTGAAGGGGTCGCCCATAAGACCGAGAAGGGTGCTGTAGCCTTGGGCCTATCAGATGTGGCGGCGGTTCTGGCTGCGGCGGATGCAATGCAGGCGGACAGTTTCCTGATAGAAGAGATGATTGGCGGGGCGGTCGCGGAACTGCTTGTGGGTGTGGTGGCCGACCTCGCGCATGGCTTTGTGCTGACCCTTGCAGCGGGCGGTACGTTGACCGAATTGCTGCAGGATCGCCAGTCGCTGCTGTTGCCCGTGGATGCGGATGCCGTCCGCGCCGCGCTGGGCAGGTTGCGGATCGCGCCAATCTTGCAGGGTTATCGCGGCCAGCAGGGGGCCGATCTGGACGCGATTGTGCAGGCGGTCCTGCAATTGCAGGATTATGTAGGCGCGCATCGCGACGTGACGGAGATTGAGATCAACCCACTGATCTGTACAAAGGACAAGGCCGTCGTTGCCGACGCCCTGCTTGTGAAAGGGACATCATGACCAATCCGATCAAGACCCGCCGCGACGGTGGCGTGCTGGAGGTCACTCTGGACCGCCCCAAGGCCAATGCGATCGATCTGGCGACCAGCCGGATCATGGGCGATGTCTTTGTCGATTTTCGCGATGATCCTGAGTTGCGGGTCGCCATCGTGACCGGTGCGGGCGAGAAATTCTTTTGCCCCGGTTGGGATCTGAAGGCGGCTGCGGATGGTGACGCGGTGGATGGTGATTACGGGGTTGGTGGCTTTGGGGGCCTACAGGAACTGCGCGATCTGAACAAGCCGGTGATCGCCGCCGTCAACGGGATTTGCTGTGGCGGTGGGCTGGAACTGGCCTTGTCCACTGATATCATTCTGGCCGCCGATCATGCGACCTTTGCCTTGCCCGAAATCCGGTCGGGGACGGTTGCCGATGCGGCATCCATCAAGCTGCCCAAGCGCATTCCCTATCATATCGCGATGGAAATGCTGCTGACGGGCCGTTGGCTGGACGCGAAAGAGGCGCATCGCTGGGGCTTTGTGAACCAGATCCATGCGGCCGACGCCCTGATGGACCAGGCCTGGGAAATGGCGCGGATGCTGGCCAGCGGTCCGCCGCTGGTTTATGCGGCGATCAAGGAGGTCGTGCGCGACGCCGAGGACAGCAAGTTTCAGGACGCGCTGAACAGGATCACCGGACGGCAGTTGCGGACGGTCGATGTGCTTTATGGGTCAGAAGACAATCTGGAAGGCGCGCGCGCCTTTGCCGAAAAACGCGATCCGGTGTGGAGGGGGAAGTGAATGCCGCGCTGGGTCAGATCGCATCCGGTGATGCGTGCAAGGTTAGTGGCTGCGATCAGGAGCAGCGAAGCGCCAGCGATTAGAGAGTAAAACGGTTCATCTATTAAGTACCGGGTTATCGTCAATCGCTTCTTAACGTCCGATTGTTAGACGGTTCCGCACATGGCATTGCAGGAGCGTTTGATGAAATCGCCGTCTATCTCAAATCGGATCAATATTGGCTTTGCGGCCACGACCACCCTTATTGTCTTCGGCGCTGTTCTGGCCTTTGTGGCGGTTAGCGCGCTGGGGGACAGCTACAAACGGTATCGGCTGACGGCAAAGCAGAACATCGTCATTACTGCTTTCGTTGAGGATTTGTTTGAAGCGCGAGTGGCCTCGCTCAAATATCGTGCAAATCCAAATGACAATACCCTGAATGAGGTCACAAGCAATATCGGAGAGATTATTCGCGATGCGGCATCCGCGCCGGAGTTCGCAAATGACCCGGATACAGCGCGCGAGATCAGCGAGATTTCCGATCTGGCCGAGGCTTACAGGACAGATTTTTTGGCAATGTCCACCAGGCTGTCTGACTCCAGACGCAATGTTGCTGATCTGATAGCTGTTGGTGACGCGGCCCGGTCTGCCTTGGCTGATCTTGGCACCTTGGCCGTGCCCAACGATGATGCGACGCTCATGGGATATCAAAGCGATGCGTTGACCCAGATACTTCTTGGGATCGCGGAAGAGCGACAGCTGCGGGGGGCTGAAGGTCCGGACGCGCAGGACCATATGATTGCACATTTTGTTGCGGCTGATGCGGCTTTGGCCAATGCCGAAGCGCATCTGGCAGATGGCGGGGTGATTGGATGGGAACGGTCTGCTCAGCAGGCGCTTGCCGAGGCGCGTAATGCCGTGGTCGGTATGCAAGGCATCGCCGAGACACTGCACACAAACCTGGCTGAGGCGGCACGGCTGCAATCCTCTTCGCTTGATCGGATCGGGCCAGAGATGCAAAACCGGCTGGAGGTGTTGGCTGAAATAATTGTCGGAGAACAGGATACGCTTGGGCCAGAAGGGCAGGCCGTGGTTGAGCGCGTTTTGGGTATGACGCCATTTGTCGGCGGGTTTGCCGTTCTGGCCGCGATCTTTGCGGCGTTCATGATCGGACGTTGGATTACCCGACCCATCCGCGGCCTTGCCCAAACCACCCAAGCCTTGGCCCAGGGAAACACCGACGTTGCGATCGAGGGAACACAGGATCAGCATGAACTGGGCGACATGGCCCGCGCGCTGGAGGTGTTTCGCGAGGCGCATATCGAGCGCACCCGGATCACGGCAGAGCGCGAGAAAAAGGCAGAGGCTGAAAAACAGGCAGTGGCCGCGTTGTCCAAAGGGCTGCAGCTCATGGCGGCCGGTCGGCTGGATGCCCGGGTCAATGAAAAATTGGGCATTGAATACGAGGAACTGCGTCAGAACTTCAACAGCGCCCTGACGCAATTGGAAGAGGCGATGGCCGGTGTGATCGCAGCCTCGCAACGTATCGAAGGCAATGCCGTCAGTATCAATGCGTCGTCTCAGGACCTGTCACGCCGCACAGAAAATCAAGCTGCGACATTGGAAGAAACGGCCGCGGCACTTGACGAGTTGACCGCGAGCGTCAAATCCTCGGCCGACCGTGTCCAACAGGTGGCCTCAACCGTGCAAACCACCCGGTCAGAGGCAAAGGACAGCGGTGCCGTCGTGAGCCAGGCGGTGAACGCCATGGGCAAGATCGAACAGTCGTCGGAACAGATTTCCCAGATCACACAGGTGATTTCCGACATATCGTTCCAGACCAATCTGCTGGCCCTCAATGCCGGGGTCGAGGCGGCGCGGGCCGGCGACGCCGGCAGGGGCTTTGCCGTCGTCGCCTCCGAAGTCCGTGCGCTGGCGCAACGATCGTCAGAGGCTGCCAAGCAGGTGTCTGAACTGATCTCGACCAGTTCCATGCATGTCGAGGAGGGCACCAAACTAGTGAACAATGCGGGTACAGCGCTGGGCACATTTATCGAAAAAGTTGATCATATTTCAGATCTGATCGCCGAGATTGCATCGAATGCGGGCGAACAGGCCTCTGGCATCTCGGAAATCAATATTGGTGTGAACCAGCTGGATCAGGTGACCCAGCAGAATGCCGGCATGGTGGAATCTTCGCATCAGCAGGGTCAGCAACTGGTCAATGAATCCAAAGAGCTGGATCGCCTGGTCAAGGTATTCCGCCTGTCACCCGGTGTGGCGGAAAAGGCCGGTTCCAAAGCACCCACAAATGTCGTGAAGATGGACCCGCCCGCAACACCGGAGTTTGTCAGACACGATCATGCGCCGCAGGCCAAGGCCGTTGGTGATCCGGACGCCTGGGAGGATTTCTGACCGTGGCGGCCAGCCCTCAGGATCAGCCAAACCCCGGCTAGGCGGAACAGCCATACCCGGCCGGTGTATCAGTGGCATTCCCGGCTCAACCGCCTTTGTGGCGGCTGGGCCCGGTTGTAGCGGTCACGCCGGATTGCCCGTCAGTATAATGGGCCAGCAGAATGCGCAGCAACTGCCGATAGGATGTCCGATGCCTGTTGCGCATATTGACCCCCGCAAAAACCGGCTGCGTGATCGCCGGGGCGTTGCGGACGCGCCGGCAGTGCCCTGTTCCACACAGTTCATCCGCGGAATGGCGCAAGACATATGCCGTCCCAGACAATGATTTCAGCAGATCGACCATGGCGGCATTCTGCCCGATCGACAGCGATACATGCGTCAACGCCGGCAGGATGGCTGCATGGGTATGGGCAAAGGCGGCGGCATAATTGGCCAAGATGTAACTCTCCGGGCGCACATCGGCCAGATTGTCCGTTTCAGTCGACACCATGACATATGCAACCTCGCCCAAGGCTTCAAAATGCAGATCGGGATGGGTTTGCGGTGAATAAAGCACCCCCACATCCTGCGCGCCTGACACCAGATCGACGCACATCTGGTGCGAATAGTCAGCCTCGAAATAAAAGACGGTGTCGGGCAGAACCTTGCGGAACCCGCCGATCAGCGCATCCATCGCGATGGCGACAAGATCATGCTGCAGACCGATGCGCATGGTTACACCGGCCATCCCGGTGTCTCGCGTCGCGTTCAATGCCGTGACCCAAGAATGGCGCAACGCGCGGGCATGCGGTTCAAACCGCAGACCAGCTGTTGTCAACGCAGTGCCCGACCGCGACCGTTTGAACAATGGGCGACCCACATGGCGTTCCAGCGACTTGATCCGGCCAGACACGGTGGACTGGGTGACACCCATCCGGTCGGCCGTCTGGTTGAAACTATGCGTGCTGCACAGGTCCAGGAAGGTTTCGATCAATTCAATCTGCATGGCCTACTCTGTCCTGATCGGAATTTCCGATCAATATTGTACTGCTATGCGAATTGATTGAAAGCCATCATCTGCGGATACTTCACATATCGAGGGAGGATCCATTGGCTCGGATTGACAGAAAAGGGCGGAGCGGGGGCCGCGCGGCCCGCGTCGCGCTGCGCAATGCACCGCTGGCTGAAGAATTACGCCCGGTCAGGGCCGGCTTGCCCGGCGGCCAGTACAAACCGCTGACAGATGCGGATGTCGCGCGTATCCACGCCGCCGCGCTTGATGCACTGGAGCAGATCGGTCTGTCGCAAGCCCCGCCTTCGGGGATCAACATCATGACGCGTGTTGGCGCGATTCTGGGCGATGACGGCAGGCTGCGATTTCCCCGCGCCCTGGTCGAGGATATGCTGGCCAAGGCCGCCCGCAACATCACCTTGCACGGGCGCGACCCGAAACATGACCTACATCTGACTGGATCAAACGTCCATTTCGGCACCGCCGGTGCTGCCGTCCATGTTGTCGATATCGAAACCAATACCTATCGCGACAGCACGGCGCAGGATCTGCATGATGCCGCCCGGATCACCCATGCCCTTGATAATGTGCATTTCTTTCAGCGGGCTATGGTGGCGCGGGACATCACCGACAATCTGGAGATGGACCTGAACACCATCTATGCGTGCTGCGCGGGCACGACCAAGCATATCGGCACGTCGTTCAGTGAACCTGATCACGTGGCCCCCGGCCTTGAGCTGATCCATCGGATCGCGGGGGACGAGGCGACATGGCGGGCGCGGCCGTTCATGTCGAACTCCAACTGTTTTGTGGTGCCCCCGATGAAATTCGCCGAGGAAAGCTGCATCGCGATGGAGCACTGCATCAGGGGCGGCATGCCGGTTCTGCTGTTGTCGGCCGGGCAGGCGGGCGCCACGGCCCCGGCCCCCATCGCGCTGGCCATCGTGCAGGCGGTGGCCGAATGCCTGGCCGGGGTGGTCTATGTCAACGCGCTGGCCCCCGGCCATCCGGCGGTATTTGGCACATGGCCCTTCGTGTCGGATTTGCGGACCGGGGCGATGTCGGGCGGTTCGGCGGAACAGGCACTTTTGACAGCGGGCTGTGCCCAGATGCACCGGTTTTACAACCTGCCGGGGGGTGCTGCGGCAGGGATTTCCGACAGCAAATTGCCAGATATGCAGGCAGGTTGGGAGCAGGGGATCACCAATGTTCTGGCCGGGCTGTCAGGGCTGAACATGGTGTACGAATCCGTGGGCATGCATGCCTCGCTTCTGGGGTTCTGTCTGGAATCGCTGGTGCTGGGTGATGATATCCTGGGTCAGGTTTTGCGCTGTGTGCGCGGTATTGATGTGACCGAAGACAGCACCTCAATCGAAGCGATGAAGGCGGTTTGTCTGGACGGGCCGGGGCATTATCTGGGGTCGGACCAGACGCTGCAACTGATGCAGACCGAATATATCTATCCCAGCCTTGGCAACCGGATGAGCCCCAAGGAATGGGGCGAGGCGGACCGGCCCATGCTGTTGGACAAGGCGATTGAGCGCAAGAATGACATTCTGGCCAAGGCGCAGGTCCAGATCGACCCGACGCTCGATGCGGCGATCCGGGCCGATTACAACATCTACTTTCACTAGGGGCGCGTCATGCACTACGGCTATATCGGTCTTGGTAATCTGGGGGCCAATTGCGCGGCCTGCCTGCTGCGTGCGGGGATGGAGGTCACTGTCACTGATCTTGATCGCGGCGCGGGCGATATGTGCTGCGATTTGGGCGCCACCTGGGCGGACAGCCCGGCAGAGGTTGCAGCCAGCGCTGATCACATTATCACCTGCCTGCCATCCCCCGCCATATCCGGAAGAGTGCTTGATGCGGTGCTGCCCGCGGCGAAGCCCGGCACGCATTGGATCGAGATGTCGACAGTCAGCCGCGATGATGTGTTGCGACTGGCGGACAAGGCGGCAAAGCACGATGTGCGCATGATGGAACTGCCCGTGACCGGCGGCGTGCATCTGGCCGCCCAAGGCAAGATCACCATGCTGGCGGGCGGTGACAAGGACATGTTCGATCTGCACCTGCCTGCCCTGCAGGCGATGGGTGATCAGGTGTTTCACATGGGCCCGCTTGGATCCGCATCGATCATCAAGGTGATCACCAACATGCTCGCCTTTATCCATCTGAAGGCCTGCGGCGAGGCGCTGATGCTTGCCAAACGCGGTGGTCTGGATTTGGGTCAGGCCTGGCATGCGATCAAGGCTTCGTCTGGCAATTCATTCGTGCATGAAACCGAAGGGGCGCTGGTGCTGAACGGGTCTTATGACGTGGCATTCAATATTGATCTGGCGCTGAAGGACCTTGGGTTCGCCATGGGGTTCGGCGAAGAATACGAGGTGCCGCTGGACCTTGCCGCCGCGACGCAGCAAACATATCGTGCTGCGCGTGCAGCCTATGGTGGTACGGCCCAGTCGCCGATGATTGTGAAATTGCTTGAGGATTTGCTGGAAACCAACCTGCGTGCTGAGGGGTTTCCAGACAGGCTTACCTGAAATGACGCTGCGTCAAATTGACCTAACGTCAAGTTAAACCAACCAAAAACCGCCGCTAAGCTGACCCTTACGTCAATCAATAGGGAGGATAAGACGTTGGGATGGTTTAGCTGGATAAAAAAGGTTGTGGACCCCGTGGTGCAAGCGGTGGAGCAGGCGACCGAAGTATTCATACAAACTGTGGTTGAGCCGGTGGTGGAGACGGTGACCGCTGCTGCGTCATCGGTTTGGGAGGCCGTGACAGCAACAGCTGCAGGGATCGTGGACGCAGTGACAGAGGCGGTTGGCGGGTTGATCGACAATGTCAGCGAGGAGGCGTTCGAGGTTGCGATCAACACGGCCGACCATATTTTTGAAAACGGCTATCAGCCGAACAACCCCGATCTGTCCCGGTTTGAACCTGTAGTGCCAGAGGTCGAACAGGTCCAAAGCACGACAATCGACAGTGCCGCCTGGACCACGGACGAGACCACCGAAATCCGCGACGCCGTGGTTGTCGCTCAGATCGGCTATGCCGATTATTCCGATCTGTTTGCCGCCGGGGCGATCAATGCCGATGGCTATGTCATCAGCACAGAGGCGGTCTATGCCGAGGCTGGTTGGCTCGATGGCATCGTCAACTGGGCCAGCGAACGGTTCGAGATTATTCGCATTCTTGAAGATGCCAGTTCCAGCCTCCTTGGCGGGTTCGAGGCGAATGTGACTCTGACCCAGAATATTGTGACCGGTGATTACTTTGTCGGCATCGGCGGGACCAGTTCCTTTGGCGACATCCTGTCCGACCTGAACCTTGTCTTGACCGAAGATACGGGTGCCAGTGAAATTGCGATCACCCAGATGATCGGCCAGTTCTTTGCCGACGATATCCAAGACGGTGCAACGGTGAACCTGTCTGGCCATTCGCTTGGCGGGGCAGAGGCCGTGCTGCAATACCGTGATGATCCGGACATGTTCGATCATGTCTATGCCATTCAGTCGGTCGGAATCGGTGGTTTTGACGGCACCTATTACGATCAGGAAATCTGGGATGGTGCGGGTGATGCCAACATCACTGAAATCACCGGCGATGATCCGGGCACCGATTTCAACGATCTGGTGACCTATTGGGGCCATATCGGGGCCGGTACGACGTACCATGTGGCCGAGGTTGAAAATGCTGTGGATGACGGCAATTTCTTTGAAGACCTTGAACTGGTCGATGCGCATCTGCTGGACAATCTGTGGGCATCACTGCCCGGCGGGCAGGACCCGGTTGTGCCTGATCCGGTCATGACAAGCGACGGTTTTGATTTCGTCTGAAACCTCGCGCCGCCCGACATCAGGGCGGCGCATCACTATAAGGCCAGTTCGGCCAGCATCGCCTCTGCACTGATATCGGCCTTATCGGCGCGCCGTTTGACCGTACCACGGGTCATGACGACAAACCGATCACCCAGTCCATAGGCAAAATCGAAATTCTGTTCGACCAGCACAATCGCCATATTGCCCTGTTCGCGCAGCAGGCTGATGGTCCGCCCGATCTGCTGGATGATGTTGGGCTGGATGCCTTCGGTCGGTTCGTCCAGCAGCAGCACTTTGGGCCGTGTGATCAGCGCGCGGGCGATGGCCAGTTGCTGTTGCTGCCCGCCGGACAGATCGCCGCCGCGCCGGGCCTTCATATCGAGGAGCACGGGGAACAGTTGAAAGATCTCGGGCGGGATGCTGCGCTGATCCTTGGGCAGGCAGGCAAAGGCGGTTTCGAGGTTTTCCTGCACGCTCATCAGCGGGAAAATCTCGCGGCCTTGCGGGACGTAGGCCACACCGGCGCGGGCGGCGGCGAAGGCGGATGGGTGGTGCAGCTTCTGCCCATCCACCGACAATGTGCCGCCGGAATAGGGATGCCGCCCCGATATCGCCTTGAGCAGGCTGGTCTTGCCCACGCCGTTGGTGCCCATGACCGCCGTCACCTCGCCCACATTGGCGGTCAGGTCGATGCCATGCAGGATCTGGCTTTGCCCGTAATGCAGGGTCAGGTTTGCAACATTCAGCATTTAGCGCCCCAGATAGACATCGATGACGGTCTGGTTGGCGGTGACATGGTCAAGCGACCCTTCGGCCAGAACCGAGCCTTCGTGTAGGACCGTCACCTTGCAATCAAGGCGGCGAACGAATTCCATATCATGTTCCACCACGACCACGGCCCGGGTTTCGGCCGCCCGTTTCAAGAGGTCAGTAGTGTGTTCGCGTTCCTGCGCGGTCATGCCTGCGGCTGGTTCATCGACCAGCAAAAGGCGCGGGTCCTGCGCCAGCAGCATTCCGATTTCCAGCCATTGCTTTTGCCCATGGCTGAGTTCGCCCGCGATGCGGGTCAGTTCCTCGGTCAGACCAACCTCTTCAGCAATGTCTTCGATCCGCCGCGCGCCCTGTTTGGTTTTCTTATAGAACAGCACGGCAAACGGCCCGCGCGGGTTGCGCAGCGCCATGGCGAGGTTTTCGCGGACTGTCTGCGCTTCGAACACGGTGGGTTTCTGGAACTTGCGCCCGATGCCTTCGCGGGCAATCTGGCTTTCGGACATGCCGAGAAGATTGATGTTCCTGTCACCCCAGATGACCTTGCCCGTGTCCGGTTTGGTCTTGCCGGTGATGATGTCCATGAACGTCGTCTTGCCTGCCCCGTTGGGGCCGATCACGGCGCGCAATTCCGGCTCTCCGATCTGAATCGACAGGTTGTTGATGGCCCTGAAGCCGTCAAAACTGACCGAGACGCCGTCGACTTCCAAGAGCGTGCTCATGATGGTTTCCTCACCAGATAGTCAAACAGGCCCCCGATCCCTTTGGGAAAGAACAGGGTGACGACAACAAAGGAAAAGCCAAGCAGGACCAGCCACCAATCCGTCCACAGGATTGTGTAGAACCCAAGGTCGACGGCAGGCGCGCCGCCCCCGGTGAACCAGCTGGATAGTAGCGACACAAACGCTGCCCCGATGACGGCCCCATAAAGCCGTCCGCGCCCGCCGATGGCGACCCAGACAGCCAGATAGATCGATGCGATGGGCGCGATTTCGGTCGGGTTGATGATGCCGGCTTGCGGGTAATAAAGCGCGCCGGCGATGCCCGCGACAATGGCCGTCAGGGTGAAGACGAACAGTTTGTAGCTTTCAACGTGGTAGCCGAGGAACCGCACCCGCGCCTCATCATCGCGGATCGCCTTGATCACGCTGCCCATCTTGCCTGACACCACCCAGGCGAACAGCACATAGCCCAGCCCCAGCGCAAGCGCGGAGGCGTAGAAAAACGCCAGCGAGATTGTCGATTGCGGGGTGCTTTCAAAGCCGGGAATGTTCTGCAGCCCCGACAGCCCATTATTGCCGCGCAGCCCGCTGTCGTTCTGGAACAGGTAGAGCGCCAGCGCCAGTGTCATGGCCTGGGTGAGGATCGACAGGTAGACCCCGGTCACACGACTGCGGAAGGCCAGCCAGCCAAAGACGAGGGCCAGCAAACCGGGTACTAGGACGACCATCAGAAGCTGCAAAAACAAACTGTCCGCAAAGGCCCAGAGTACCGGAAAGTCGGAGCTGCCGACGACGCCGAAAATCTGATTGCCGATGGCCGCTTCGATTTCGGCGGGAGTGGGCGGGATGACCTGTGTCGACAGGCTGTCCAGCACGATCCCTTCGGTACGGGCATACATCAGCCACATGCCGATGGCATAGCCGCCGATCCCGAAAAAGGCGAAATGACCGAGGCTGAGGATGCCGCAATAGCCCCAGACTACATCCATCGCGATGGCGATCAGACAGAGGCACAGCGTCTTGCCCAATGTCTTGACGAACGAGGTTGAGATCACGCTCAGCCCCGCCTCGGACAGGATGGTCACGCCAATGGTGAAAAGGCCAAGGGCGAGCAGGAACCATAGGACCGACGGGTTACGGGCGATGAAGCTGTTATGCATTTGCGCCGCTTCCGGCGCCGCCACGCTGGAGGGGCGCTGCCCCTCCAGACCTCCCCGAGGTATTTATGAACAAAAGAAGCATGAGATCAGTCCGCTGCCGCCCGGCCTTTAAGCGCCACAATGCCGCGGGGCCGGAACTGGATGAACAGGATGATGAAGAGGATCATGTAGGTCTGGGCGGCCAGCGTGTTGGACGGGTTCAGCCATTCGATCCCCTTTTGCAGGAACCCGATCAGGGAGGCCCCCGCCAGCGTGCCCCAGACATTTCCGACCCCACCGACGACCACGGTCATGAAGGATTGCACGATGTAATCGGCCCCCATTTCCGATGTGACCTTGGCGTAGAGCCCGATGGCCACGCCAGCGATCCCCGCGATGCCGGACCCCAGCCCGAAGGTCAGCATATTGATCCGGTCCGGGTTGATCCCCATAGACGCGGCCATGCCGGGGTTCTGGGTGACGGCCCGCACCTCAAGCCCCAGGCGGGTCCGTTTGAGGGTGAACAGGATCAGCCCAAGGAAGATGAGGGCAAGAACGAAGATCGCGATACGGATATAGCTGATCTGGATCACGTCGCTGAAGACCAGCGCCCCGTCCAGCCAGTCGGGCGAGGTGAGGGGACGGGCCTGCGTGCCAAAGATGTTCTTGGCCAGTTGTTGCAGGGCGATGGAAATGCCGAACGTCGCCAGAAGCGTTTCCAGCGGGCGGTGATAGAGGTGCCGGATCACGAGGCGCTCCATCAGCACCCCCGCCCCGAACGTCACCGCAAAGGCGAGCGGCAGGGCAATGATGATCGACACGGTGTAACTGGGCACAAATAGCTGCACCACATAGCCGGTATAGGCCCCCATCATGATGAATTCGCCATGGGCCATGTTGATGACCCGCATCACGCCAAAGGTGATGGCGAGGCCGATTGCGGCCAGAAAATAGATCGAAGCGAGCGAAAGGGCATCAAGTGCGAGATCGGCGGTTTGGCCAATCGCCACTCGTGTTTCGACCGACGCCAGGGCGGCTTCGGCAGCGGCGGTGATATCAGGGTTATCCTCGTCATAGCTTTCGAAGAAGGTGAACTTGGAAAGGGCGGCGTTTCGATCAATTTCGGTCACCAAGGGCGGCACGCTGCCCGCTGCTGCGAGCATCGCATAGGCCCGTTCGCGGGCGGCATCGGTGCCCAGTTGCGCGACAGGGACGTCGCCAACACGGCCATCGACGATATTGGCCTCAAGTGCGGTGCGGATCACGGTGGGTGGTGTGCGGGGCGCCGCCAGATCAGCCGCGACCAGCAGCGCATAGGCTTCGTCCAGTGTCATGTCCTCACCCGGGGTCAAGACCCCGGCCACGTTCACATCCGTTGGCAATTCAGCGGCCAGACCGGCGTTGGTGCTCAGGATCTGGTTCAGAACGGCGCGCGCCTCGACACTCGTATCGGTGGCGAGGCTTTCGATAGCCGCGATGCGGTCCTCAGGCGCGTCGGCAAAGCGGGCGGACAGGAAGTTGGCCAATTGTATCTTGCGGGCGCGCAGGGCGTTGTTTTCTTCGCTCTCGACCGAGGTCAGCAGCGGCTCCAATTGCGATGCGTCCGGCCTGCGGGCAATGGACTCTACCGCAGACAGACGGCGGGACAGGTCGGGATCGGATAGCTGGAACTGCACCAGTGCGGTGCCGATCACACGGCGTACACCGCCATTGGGTTTCAATTGAGTGAAACCGGCCTTGTCCGCAACGCTTTCGTCGCCCGTGTCGATATCCGTCAGTGCCAGCGTGTCGCCATTTTCATCGGCGATGAAAAACAACCCGTCAGCATCGCGCTGCCAGACGGATTTATCCTGCCATTCTTCCAGAAACGGCGTGACCTGCGGCAGACCAGAGGCGACAAGATCATCCAGCACCACCCCCACGGTCCGCCGACCGGGGTCTGCGACCTCTTCGGCGTGGGTCTGCAGGATCGTTTGCAGGTCCTGCGCCTGCGCAGCCGGGGTCAGCCCGATGAACAGGGCGAAAAGGACGAAAAGGCGATACATGGGATGTCCCGACAATGGGGTGGGGCGCAGGCGGACCTGCGCCCGGTTCGCTTAGTAGTTCGAGGTCAGCTGCACGCAGGTCTCGGTTTCGGTGTTGTACATCCCGCAACCAAGGGTCTGCCAATCGGATTTCAGCACGGCGCTTTCCGGCAGGAAATCGGTCCAGGCATCGCCGGGCACTTCTGCGGTTTGGCTGATGATGTCGAACTGGCCATCATCCTGGATTTCACCGATCAGCACCGGCTTGGCCAGGTGATGATTGGGCAGCATCACGGCGGTGCCGCCGGTCAGGTTCGGGAATTCCTGGCCATACATCGCCTCGCGCACCGCATCGACCTCGGTCGTTTCCGCAGCGGTCACCGCGTTCACCCACATGTTGAAGCCGATATAATGCGCCTCCATCGGGTCATTGGTCACGCGCTCTTCACCGGCGAATTCTTTCCAGGCGGCGATGAATTCGGCATTGGCGGGCGTGTCGGCGGACTGGAAGTAGTTCCAGGCGGCCAGATGGCCGACAAGGTTGGAGGTGTCGAGACCGGAAAGCTCTTCCTCACCCACAGAAAACGCGACGACGGGGATATCGTCGGCAGACACACCGGCGGCCGCCAGTTCCTTGTAGAAGCCGATATTCGCGTCACCATTGATGGTGGAAATCACGCCGACCTGTTTGCCGTCTTCACCAAGGGCCACGACATCGGCAACGATGGTCGCCCAGTCGGAATGGCCGAAGGGGGTGTAATTGACGAAAATGTCCTCCTCCGCGATGCCGTTATCCTTGAGGTACTGTTCAAGGATGTTGTTGGTCGTGCGCGGATAGACGTAATCAGTGCCGAGCAGGGCGAACTTTTCGACGCCGAGTTCCTCAAGGAAATAGTCGGTGGCCGGAATCGCCTGCTGGTTCGGGGCGGCGCCGGTGTAGAACACGTTTTTGGAGCTTTCCTCGCCCTCATACTGCACCGGATAGAACAGCAGGCCATTCAGTTCCTCGATCACCGGCAGGACGGATTTGCGCGACACGGATGTCCAGTTGCCAAAGATCACGTCGACCTCATGCACGGTCAAAAGCTCGCGGGCCTTTTCGGCAAATAGTGGCCAGTCAGAGGCCGGGTCGACCACGACCGCCTCAATCTCGCAGCCAAGAACACCACCAGCGGCGTTCTGTTGTTCGATCAGCATCAGCATCGTGTCTTTCAGCGTGGTTTCCGAAATCGCCATCGTCCCGGAGAGCGAATGCAGCACGCCCACCTTGATCGGTTCAGCACAATCCTGGGCCGCAGCCATGCCGGTGCTGGCCAGAAGAGCGGCAAGAATGGACGCACTCAGTGAATTTCTATTGGTCATTGTAACAATGTCCCCCGTTCGGCGCTGCGGTGCCCTATCCATGGGCGCGGCCAGATGATATCGGGACCCCGCAACAGTGGTGTTGTAGTCGCGTGAGGGGCGGTTTCTGCCAGGAAATTCCCTCGCGCGGCGATTGATGCCCTTGCGGACGCCCAAGGGGTAGATGCCGCAGCGCGGCGAGTCCCGGCGCTGACGCTCAAAAATCAGGCGATCACCGCAAATTGCGGCAAAGATGCTGGATCAGCAGGCCGGTTGCCTGAAATTTGTGCGCTGGAAAATCAGGGCGCGGGGGCGTTGGCAAAGAATTCGCGCCAGGCCGCGATCACGTCGTCCGGGCATTCTTCGGCCAGAAAATGACCCCCGGGCAATGCCCAGCCGGTGACATCCTCGGCCCGTTCACGCCACAAGGCCAGACAATCAAAATGCGCCTCAATCGCGCCCTCCTTGCCCCAGAGTGTCAAGAGCGGCATGGGCAGTTTGGTCGGATCAGCATCATCATGGGCAATGTCGATGCTGGCAGCGGCGCGATAATCCTCGCAAGCGCAATGGATCAGTGCGGGGTCATCAAAGCAGGTCAGATATTCATCCAGCGCCTGCTGAACGAAGGGGGCAGGTTTGGCGGCCCAGCCCATAGATTTGCTGAGCCAAAAAAACGCAGGATCCGCCCCGATCAGCGTTTCGGGAAACGGATGCGGCAGGGTCAGCCAGTACCAGTGCCAATACCTGTGGGCAAAGGCGCTGTCGCCATCGCGATACATTTCACGGGTGGGGGCGATGTCCAGAATGGCCAGCGCGCGCACCCGGTCGGGGTGATCAGCGGCCAGCCTGTGGGCCACCCGCGCGCCGCGATCATGGGCACCGACAAGAAACCTGTCATGGCCCAGTGCATCCATCACCGCGATCACGTCACCCGCCATGGCCCGTTTGGAATTGGGGGCATGGTCAGGCGCGCTGGGCGGCTTTACCGACCGGCCATAGCCGCGCAAATCCATGCAGATCACCCGGTAGTCGCGCGCCAGATCAGCGGCCACCGCATGCCACATGGCTGAGGTCTGGGGATAGCCATGCAACAGCACCAGCGGCGGCCCCTCACCCCCGATCCGGCAGAACATCGGGCCGTCGGGGCCATCGATAAACCGTTCTTCAAACCCGTCAAAAAACGACGGCGCGACGGGGGCACTGTCAGCGGCTGGATGCATTGATATTCCTTCTCTCGAACCGGTCGCGACCAGCCTAGAACACCGGATGCAAAACCGTAATGGCGAAATTTCAGGCGCATAACCCTGCGTCACTGATAGGCGATTAGGCGCGTTCATCTTCCATTAACAGGTGCGCCGGACAAAATAATGCTGTTACAAATTCCCTACACAACAAAAATGAAGTCCAACACCGTGGGGAAACGACAATGACATTTTACCGTCCCAATTTTGTATTTGGCACGTTCTGCGACGATGTGCTGACCGGCACAGATGGCCGCGACTATGTTTTCAGCTTTTTTGGCGATGACGATATTTCGACCGGCGCCGGCAATGACGTGATCGTTGCAGGCTTTGGCAATGACACGATCAACGCCGGTGCGGGTGATGACCGCATCTATGGTGGTTTCGGTTTTGACATCGCCGCTTATGAAGGCGGGATCGCCGATTATGAGATCACGGTCGGCTATGGCTGGTTTGGCCGCACGACCGTCAAATCGACCGGCGATGTGGCCGATGCGGGCAAGGACACGCTTTTCGGTGTTGAGGCGCTTTATTTCGCGGCTGACGATTACACGTTGTTTCTCGACGGCACTAATAATGCGGTGCTGGCGGCTGACGATGTTCTGACGGTGACCGAAGATGGAGCCATCATCAATCCCTTTGCCCTCTTGGTAAATGATCAGGAATTTGACGGGGACACGCTGACAATCACCGAGGTCGACAGCGTCAGCACGGCTGGCGTGACCGTCACATTGCGTGACGGCGCAATTGATTACCTGCCCGGCGACATCTTTGACAGCCTGGCCGAAGGCGAAACAGCAACCGACACATTCACCTATACCGTTGATGACGGCAAAGGCGGCACCGATACCGCCACCGTGACCATCACGATCACCGGCACCAATGACGCGCCCGTCCTGACCGCAAACAGCGTCACGATTGACGAAAACACCACCGCGATTGATGCGGGGGTCAGCGCGACGGACGTGGACAGCACCACGCTTAGCTACAGTATCGGCGGCATCGACGCGGGTTTCTTCAGCATCGACCCTGACACAGGCGTGCTCAGCTTCATCAACGCGCCAGATTTTGAGGCACCCGCAGATGCCGGTGCCGACAATATCTATGACGTCACGGTCACCGTGACCGACGAACAGGGCGGCAGCGCCAGCCAGGACATCACGGTTACCGTTGCCGATGTGGACGAGGTGCCACCAGTCGTCGCCCGGATCAATGAATTCCACTATGACAACGCGAGTAGTGACGTTGGCGAATTTATCGAGATTCGCACAAATGCAGGCGATGATGCCAGCGGCCTGCTGGTTGTGCTCTACAATGGCAGCAATGGTAGTCCTTACAACACACTCGACCTGTCCGGCGCGGTACAGACGAGCGATGGCACCTATGATTACTACGTTCTAAACCTGCCTACCAACGGGCTGCAAAACGGCTCCCCTGACGGGATTGCACTGTCGAATGGCGGCACGCTTGTCGAATTCCTCAGCTATGAAGGCAGCTTTGACGGCATCGGCGGGGTCGCTGATGGCGTCACCTCAACAGATATCGGCGTGTCAGAGCCGGGAACGACTCCGGTCGGTTTCTCGCTCCAGCGCAATGACGATGGCACCTGGCGCGAGGCCGAGGAAAATACCGCTGGTGCGGAAAACGTCCCGGCCCCCATCGAATTGAACGCCCGGATCAACGAATTTCACTATGACAATGACGGCGGAGATGTGGGCGAGTTCATCGAAATCCGCACCAATGCAGGGGCCGATGCAAGCGGACTTCTGGTGGAATTGCATAACGGCAGTAACGGGGCGGTTTATCGCACGCCGGACCTGTCCGATGCTGTTCAGACGACTGACGGGACATATGATTATTATGTCTTCAACCTGCCCGCCAACGGGCTGCAGAACGGATCGCCTGACGGGATCTCGCTGTCGAATGCTGGCGAACTGGTCGAATTCCTCAGCTACGAAGGTGCATTCACCGCCGTGGGTGGCGTCGCTGACGGCACCACATCGACCGATATCGGCGTGTCGGAACCCGGCACCACCGCCATTGGCGACAGCCTGCAGCGCAACCCCGATGGCACTTGGTCAGCTGCCGCCCCCAATACCGCGGGTGCTGCCAACGCGGCCGGGCCGACCAGCGCGCGGATCAATGAGTTCCACTATGACGACGACGGTGGCGACGATGGCGAATTCATCGAAATCCGGGTCGACGCGGGCGAGGATGTCAGTGCGCTGAATATCAACCTCTATAATGGCAATGGCGGTGGCAGCTATGCCAGCTTCGCCGTCAGCAGCGGCACCCAGAGCACGGACGGGACCTATGATTACTATGTGATCGACACGCCCGGTATTCAGAACGGGCCTGATGCAATCGCCCTGTCCAACAACGGCACAGTGGTCGAATTCCTCAGCTATGAGGGCGAGGTGACGGCCACGGACGGCCCTGCCGCCGGGCAGACATCCACCGATATCGGTGTAGCCGAAGCAGGTGAACCCGAAGGGCAATCCCTGCAGCTTGATGCTGACGGCAGCTGGGTCGGCCCCATTGACGAAACACGCGGTGCGGCGAACGAGCCAGTGATCAACCCTGCCGAGGACCGGTTGATCAGCGAAATCCAAGGCAGTGGCGATGTGTCCACGCTGGAAGGAGATACGGTGAATGTAGAGGCCGTGGTGACCCATATCGTCTCCAACGGCTATTACCTGCAGGAAGAAGACGCTGACGCCGACGGCAGTACGGCCACGTCCGAAGGTATCTTTGTCTTCACCAGCAGTGTGCCAACCGTGGATGTCGGCAATCTGATCGGGATCACGGCAGAGGTGCAGGAACGGTTCGGCCAGACCCAACTGACCAATGTCAGCGCGACCGTGGTGATTGACGCGCTGGTGGCGACACCTACCGCCGCCAGCATCCTTTTGTCGCCTGCCGCCGCACCGGATTTTGAGGCGGTCGAGGGGATGCTGGTCAACGTGACCTCTGGCACGCCCGACCCGCTGACGGTGATTACCAACTTCAACTTTGACCGGTTCGGTCAATTGGTGATCAGCGCAGGCGTGCAGACCCAGGCCACGCAACTTTTCGATGCCCAGACGGAGGCTGACGAAATCGCCGCCTTACAGGAGGCCAATGAAAACAACCGGCTGATCCTTGATGATGGCGACGGGTCACAAAACCCTGACCAGTTCGAATTCGTGCCGGGCGGTCCGGGCGACAATGGCAACGGGTTCCTCGACGCAGGTGACAATTTCGGTGATGGGGGGTCCACCATCCGCTTGGGCGCACAGATCAATGATGATGTGACCGGGGTCATGTCCTTTGCCTTTGGCGATTACCAATTGGTGGTCACCGAAACACTGGATATCGACGAAAGCACCAATAGCGGTGCCCGGCAGGACACGCCCGATGATGTGGGTGGCACCCTGCAGGTCGCCAGCGTCAACATGCTCAACTACTTCTCGACCATTGATGAGCCTGGGGCAGGATCGGGGCCGAACAACCTTGACCCGCGCGGGGCTGACAGCCCCGAGGAACTGGTACGGCAGACGGAAAAATCGGTCGCGGCCATTCTTGGGACAGGGGCCGAGGTGCTGGCATTGCAGGAAATCGAAAACAACGGGTTCGGCCCGGACTCGGCCCTGCAAACGCTGGTTGATGCCCTGAATGCGGAAGGGACCGCCGCCAACTATGCCTTTGTCGATCCGTCAAACGGAACAGAGGATTTCATCGGCACCGACGCGATCCAGACCGCAATCATCTACGATGCCAACGCGGTCACGCTGGTCAGTGCGGATTTCATCCAGTTCGAAGAAACCTCTGCCGCGACGACCTTTGCACTGGCCAATGTGCTTGATACAGCGCTGGGCACGGACCGCGTTGGCGACTTTGATCGTAACCGGCCGTCCGTGGCCGCCACGTTCGAGGACAATGCTACGGGCGAAACCTTCACGATCGTGTCGTCCCATTTCAAATCCAAAGGGCCCAGCGGGCTGGATCGGCTGGCCGATGACGCCCAGGCGGCGCTTGATGCCGGTACGGCGGTTGGATTCACTCAGGCGGATGTTGATGCGCTGCGGGCTGACCCGAACTTTGACCAGGGCAACGGGCAGGGGTTCTGGAACCAGGTGCGGCTGGATGCGGCCATCGAACTCGGCGACTGGATCGAAAACGGCTATAACGGCACCGGCACGGACAACTACCTGCTGCTGGGCGATCTGAATGCCTATGCCGAGGAAGACCCGGTGCAGCATCTAGATGATGATGCCGGTCTGGTCGATCTGATTGACGAATTCATCGGTCAGGAGAACGCATATAGCTTTGTCTTTGACGGGCAGCGCGGCACGCTGGATCAAGGCCTGGCCGATGATACGCTGGCGGCGTTTGTCACCGGTGCCACCGAATGGCACATCAATGCGGACGAACCGGATCTGTTGAACTATGATACATCGTTCAAAAACCCGCTCTTCTTCAACGATGGGGTCTATGCGGCGTCCGACCACGACCCGCTGATCGTCGGGCTGGACTTCGGCGGTATCACGACAATCGCATAAAATCGAAATGGCGCGGCGACCTTTGGTTGCCGCGTCGCCCCTAGGCCGTGATGGCCGACCAGGATCCGACGATTGTGGGCAGTGCGGCCTCATCATAGGAAAACACGCAAGCCTCATCATCGATCATGGCAAGGGCCGCGCCCGCCGACCCATCAAGCGCACCGTCCAGACAGACCAGCATTGGCCCCTCTGTCGCCGCCTTCAGCGCCTTGTGGCGTTTGCGGAAATCGGCAATCTGTTCGTCCCAGATCGCCTGCAAGGGGGCGTCATCGCCGACAGCCTCAACCAACTTGCCAGCTTCCAGATAAATCATGCTACGAATGGCGTCTGTATTGGCCGCCAGAAACCGCTCCATCGGTGGGGCGGGGCGGGCATCCATATCGACGCCCCATTCCTTTGCCAGACCGGTGGCCGACAGGCCCGCATCGCCGCTGCTGCCAATCGGACGCACTGGGGTGCTGCGCACGGTGATCTGCGTGGCGGCATCGGCCAATTGGGTCAACAGCTTGCCTGCGGATTTCAGAACGTCGGGCGCATCGCGGGTCAGGACCTGATCAATGACCGCATCCACACCGGGGGCGTCGCCCTCAACCTCGACAATGCCGCGCAGCCGGCGACCGGCCGCCACCATGCTGACAGTCACATCACCCAGCCCGAAGACCAGCGTGCGTTCCAGCACGGTGTCATCGACCTCGCGCAGGATCGCCACCATTGCTGGCGGGGCACCGCCCTGGCTGATCACACGGGCACCGCCGGGGGCGAACACGGCATCTTCGGCAATCAGCGCGGCGAGTTTCGTGGCAAGAGCCGTCAAATCATTCACGCAAGTGGTCCTGATCCAGTTACAATTATCGCGTCACGCGCCGCTGCTGATTTTTTCGAGGCAAGGGCGGGCGTCTGACAGGAACGACGCAACATCCACGTCAGGCCTGCACACACAACATAAAACATCCGAAGGTTCATCAGGGGCGCGCAAAAAAATCCGCAACTGGTTCTTGGTCGCCACAAATGCGGCACTGCTTGGGGTGTCGCCAAATGCGGGCTTCTTTGCCGTGCCAAGGGCCAGTGCCGCCTCGGCGCATAATCGGTCCAACACCTCGCGGCGGTGATCAGCATTTGTATTCGTTACCAAAATCATCTGCGTGGACAAATCGGCAAATGCGATCGTCTCGCATCCGTCAAACTTGCCTTGCAGCGCATCTAAATCGTCCACAACCATCATTCGCGCCCAGTTTTCAGCCCATGTCTTTCGTGACTACGCCAAGATAGTCACTTGTGGAAGCCTGTAAAAGGGGGCGATCAGGAACCGGAGTTGACGTCAGTGCCGGTTGGGGCCGCGGGACGCTCGCGTTTTGGCTTATCCGCATCCAGCGGGCGCTGCACCCGGCGGGGGGCAACAGTGGGGGCGACAGGCTCTGGAATGGCGGTGCCATTGGCCACGTTATACAGCGGCATGGCAGAGCGTGCGGCCAGCGCTGTCAACTTGCCGATGGTGTCGATGAAGTGATCGACAAAGGGGCCAGCACCGCTGCCATCCCATTTGTCGTAATCATCGCCCGCTTCCAGCGCTTGCAAAAGCGAGATCGGGAAAGTGCCGCCGAACATATCCTTGGTTTCGCGACGGACACGTTTGAACACGCGACGCCGATCCGTATCAGTGGTCAGCTTGTCATAGCGGGTGATCAGCAGGATCGAATTCTCACGGACCGCGTCTGGAATCGTGTCCCATACGGCGGCCTCGGACTGGCGCCAGGCTTGCGTGGCATGGGTACACCAGATCACCGCATCGATTTCCGGCAGCATGCGTTCCCAGACCGTCGATTCCATGTTCGGGTCAGAAATGCCGGGAAAGTCGATCAGGTCGATCAGGTCGAGAATTTCGGCTTCGATAAACAGGCGGATGAAACGGGTTTCCTCGACAGGAATGCCCTCAAGCCGGTCCAGTGACACAGGTTCGGTGCTGCCGTCGACATCAACGCGATAAGGGGTATCGGACCCGTGTGAAATCCAGACAGGCGACAGGCGGGTGGCGGTCACCTTTTCCGGCAATGGCCGGGACCCCAGCAACAGATTGGACAACGTACTTTTGCCCGCACTGAATTCGCCCATCAGGGCGATGCGGGGTTTACGTGGCCCGCCGGGTGCGGGGGTCTGATCACTCATTAATCGGTTCCTTATGCCTCAGCCGGTGCGCCATCGCTAAGCTCTTCAAAGATGAATTCGAACAGCTCTTCGCGCTCTTGCTGCGCAGTGATACCAAAAATATCTTTCAAATCGTCAACGCCGATGTTGGATTTGTCACTGATATCGGTCAGCAGCGCGCGCTGCTCGGCCAGAAACTCGCGCAGCTCGCGTTCGGCCATCTGGCGAATATCCTCGGCCTGACGCACCTTCAGCTCGTCCACGATAGGGGCGGTTTCCGCTTCGATCAGGTCATAGAACCCGCTGGCAAAGGCGCGATAGCCCTTGCGACGTTTCCACCAGCCTTTCCACCAAGATGTCTGCAGGTCCAGCGCGATGGTCTGGCCCAGCGACACCGGGGCCGGGATTTCAGGGGCCGCCGGTGGCGTGATGGAAAAGTTTTCGACCGCAACACCAAAGGCGGTGCGATAGGTTTCGGCCAGATCACCGGCAGCGGCGGCAAATACCTGATCACAGGTTGATGCCACGTTGCGGCGCATGACCTGATAGCTGGTGCGCAGAAGCATGCGCAAACCGTCCGGGCTGTATTGCCAGATTTGGTCTTCGCCGTTCTTTTCCAGATGCTGCAGCAGGGATTCCAACGCGCGATCCAGGAACCGCTTGTGGGACTGATCCACGCGCGATCCGAATTGCTGAAACACGATGTCCAGCCGGTCATGCAGGAATTTGAGGTTATCGGCTTCCAGCTTGTCCAGATGCGCCGCCAACTGATCCGGGGGCATCATCGCAACGCTGTCACCATCGATCCGCATCGACACGACAGAGTTCGAAGCGCGCACGCCGCCAACAAGGTTCAGGGCGCGTTTGCGCGACGCTGACAGCACCTCGGCACCCGGACCTTCGGCGATGCGCTCTGACAGCGCCTTATAAAGCGCAGGGACACCCGACAGATGCCAGACCAGCTCGTTCGTTTCCATGCCAGACGTACCGGAATCGAGCGCGACCTCGGCCCAGTTGAACAGCGCCGCAGCACTATCAGCCACGATATCGTTCAGGTCCTCGGACAGGGCGATATTGGCCCAATAGGCGCTGCCAAAAATCACTTCCGGGTTTTCGGGTCCGTTATTGTCGGCCAGCGTCTGCAAAATGCTGTCGCGGATTTCAGGGACCTGTTCAGCCGGGTTCGACAATTCGTCGATCCGGTTGACAAAAATGATGACCTCGCGGGATTTGACGTTTGCGATCAGACGGATCAGGCCCATATCCATCGAGCTCAGCGCCTGATGGGCAGACAGGACAACCACGCAGATGCGGCTGTCGCGCAGGGCATTGATGGTGATCTGCTCGCGCATCATGAAGGTATCGTTGACACCGGGTGTGTCGCGCAGACACAGCGGCATCGGAATGGAATCCGCTTTCAGATACAAATCGGCGGATTTGGTGATATCGGCGAACTGACCCTGCTGGTCTTCTTCGTCCATATCCTCGAAATCATCGCCCATGCAGACATAGCGCTGGACCAACTCATCGCTCAGTTCGGCATAGTTGTGCTTTTGGCCCAACAGCAGTTCGAACTTGCGGCCAAGGCGGGCCTTGGTCTTTTCGCGCATCTCGGCGATTTGTTCGCGGACCTTTTCCAGTTCCTCGTCAGCACCGGCACGGGCGGACAGTTCACCGATTCGGCCACCATTTTCGACCAGATGATCCCATTCACCCTGGCTGAAGAACTGGAACGACGCGGTGGGCGCATCGGGCGGTAGCGGCGCGTTCAGGTGCAAGGACGTCACAACCGATGTCCACGGGTTCACATCAGCGGGCAGCAGATCGGGGCGGCCTACCATCGCGTTCACCAGCGATGTTTTGCCCGATTTGATCTGACCGATCATGGTGATGCTGGGTTCAAATGTCCGTAACTGCCTGATAAGTTTTGCAGATTTCTTCTCTGCATCCGGGCCGCCAAGTTTCACGACGTCCGCAAGGGTCGCCTCGAGATCGGTGATCTCATCATGAAACGCGTCCAGCTTTTCAAGGCCAAGTCGCATGAAAGGGTGGTGCGCTGCAGGGACTTTGTACCCGTCCCCTTTTGTCAGCTCTTCCATCTTCATTCTTGTCCGTCCTCAATCACTCTTATTGGCACCACCTTTACCAGTTGATAGCCTCGTCGCCAAATCACGAGGCTTACACTGTTTTTATTGCCATAATGGAAACAGACCAGAACGGCAAAAGTGTGGCACAGTTTTCATAAAATTGTTAGCTGTTGCAACAGCTTACGCCGCTAGATCGGCCTGCAACTCGTGCTTGAGCTGCAAGAGCAGACTAAGCGCCTCGATTGCAGCGCTATCACGCTTTTCCATCTGCATCAACTGGACCAGATCAGCGGCATCCATCGCCGCGTCGCGGGCTGTTTGCAAGGCTGCGTCGGCGTCATCACCGTTCTCGTTCAGGTGATCACTGATCCACTGCACATGCTCCACAGCCTTTGCAATTATGGTCGCAGCGCCACCATCGTCGATATTATCGACCTCCGCGATCAGTGCGCGGCTTTGTTCAATGATGTAAGCCACTGCCGCCTCATAGGCCTCTCGGGACGCTGGGTGCAGTGTGACGATATTGGACTCGGCAACCGGTTCTTCAACCGCTGGTGTCTTCGCTGCCGCAGCGTCAGGTTGTGGCGCTGCCGTTTCAGTCTCCGCAACAGTGGCGTTGATTGCGGTTTCAATCTCGGCGGGTTCCCGCTCAGGTTTCGGCGTTGGTGAGGCGTCCGCTGCTTCGGGCGACAGAATGGGGGCCAGAACCTCGGCATGCTGATGCAGCAGAATATCGGCCATATCCACGGCGGTCTGGCGGCCCATATCCACCTGCTTCAGTACAGCCGAAATCAGTGCGGTGCCGCCGCTGCTGCGCATCAGGTCCTTGTCTACCGTCTTGTTCGGGCGGCGGGCCGCAATGGCCTGCTTGGTCGCGATGGGCATGATATGGGCGAACTCATCCCGGGCAATCATGTTGATACCGTCCAGGGTCTGATCCAGCATGTTGTTGGCGCGCAGGAAATCCGCCTTGGTCAACATCAGAAACCCGTGATCCTTGATGATGTCAGGCATCTCTGACCAAAGGGACTGTTCGATCTTGCTGAATGACTGGGTGCACCAGATCGCGACCTCGCAACGTTTGCTGGCCCATTGGCTGGCGCGTTGCAGGGCGGTCGGATCGTCGGGTGTCACCACCTCAAGTAGGCTGATCTTGGTCAGGGCGGCCAGTGGCATCTGCATTTCAACAAAGGCGGGGGACATGGCGGCGATCTTGTCGCCGTCAGCATGGTCAACGGTCTGCTTACTGCCGTCCGCAAGCGTGACGACCGATTGCGGGGTCTCGCCATAGCTGAGCTGCAGGGTCGGAAAGGGGGTGTCAGACGGCAGGACGATGGCGCCCACCAAAAGGTTCAGCAATGTCGACTTGCCTGATCCGGGGCGGCCCAACAGGGCGATGCGCACCGGTTTCTGCAGGCGGCTCAGCAGATGTTCCGCCTTCTCTTGCACGGACGAAGGCAGCAGATGTGACTCTACTGCCTGCGTCAGTTGTTCTTGGACGCGCGCGCCCAGTGATCGATTCGACATTACTTACCTCCGGCGGCTATCTTAGCCGGCGGCGCAGCCGCATCAACCTCCTGATCTGGTGTGTCTGTTGTGTCGTCGGTCTTGTTGGCATCAGCCTTCGGATCAACCGGTTTGACCGGTTTGACTTCCTTGATGACCGGCGGAAGTTGCAGATCACCGCTGATCTTTTCCTTGGGCTTTCCGGCAGGGATGCCATCGGCCCCAGGTGCATCATCATCCATCTGCACCACGCGAGTGACAGTGGCGGCATGGGTTTCCACATGGCCGATAGGCTTGGCGCGGATAGCGCGGATTACCGGCTTGTTGTGGTTCAGCTTGATGACCGAGAAGGAACAGTTGTCCTGATCAGGGTCTGCCAGGGCCTCAATCGCCTCCAGCAGATAGCCACAGATCTCGGCGCTCTTGCGGCGGCGATAGCGGTGCAGGATTTTCTGGATCTTGTCGTCTTCCAGATATTGCAACCCGTCAGAGGAGACGACGACAATATCGCCGACCTGCAATTCGAACGGGGTCTTGGGGCAATCGGACTTCGCCACGCGATCACCCAGGATCACAGAGGTCAGACAGTTGCGATCAGGGTGGTTCTTGCCTGCCTCAGGGTCCAGCAAACCCGATTTCACCATGAAATCAATCTGAGGGGCCATCGAATGGTCCTCATTCAACTGCTGCATCTTGCCTGCACGATAGTGATACAGGGGGCTGTCACCGATAGACATCCAGAACATGCGGTTTTCAACCAGCACCAGCGACACCAGCGTGGCACCCATGCCCCGGGTCTCAGGGTGTTCCATCACATGCTCGCGGACGCAGTTATTTGCGTTGACCGCGGCAGAGGTTAGGTAATGGGGGATCTCGGTTTCAAAATCAGCAAAGTTTGCGCTTTGAAACTTCAGCTCGCTATAGACTTCGGTGACCACGATCTTACTGGCCACGTCACCGGCGGCATGGCCACCCATGCCGTCAGCAAGGACCACAACACCACTGTCCATCCCAAAGGGAAAGTCAGTGACAATCGCGTCTTCTTGATAGTCACGTCCGCCCTGACAAATCGCCGAAGCGACGTCAAAACGAGGTTCAGGCGATCGCCACATCTTCATCCTCCCCGTCGGCGTCATCGTCAGTCCAGCTGAAATCTTCATTGCAGAGGGCTACGAAACGCAGAACCGTCTCACCGATACGCATTACATCACCGGTTTTCAGCGTCTCATTGCTGATCAGCGGCTTGTTGTTCAGGCGCACGATATTGGACTTGCCGCCATGACCCAGCGTGAATTCCGCTGTTTCGGGGTCATAGACGATCGCCGCATGGTTCGTGCGCGAAATGGAATTGTCACCAAAATCGAGCTGCACCGCCTGATCCTCACCACGTCCGATCTGGGACATGCCGGCGAACAGGGAAAAGCTTTCGCCGCGGCCGGGGCCTTCGGCGACCACGATCCAGCCAACCGGGAATTTGGTGCGCCGTGCGGGAGGCGCAGACGGGATCGCGGGTGCATCATTGAAGATATCAACGACATCACCGTCAGATTTGTCAAAACCGATCAGCCGTGTCTTGGTCCGGCGGGCGCGGGCAGGTGACCGGGACGCCGCGGCAGAGGCGGCGGCAGCCGCAGAAGTGCTGCGCGCCGATGGCGCAGTCGCAGGCAGTTCGGTCGAACCGGCATTGTCATCCATGTCCCAGATATTCACCGCAGGGGCCGCTTCGGCACCGTCGCCGTGGTTCACCTTGCTGTTGATATTGGTCAGGATATCCGTGACCGCCACGTCGCCGTTCTGGCCGGGCTGCAGGGCCTGGTTCTCATCCACGATGGATCCGATGGTGTCGCGATACGACTGCTCCAGCGATCCGGACGCACCACCAGTATCTTCATTTGTACGCTTCTTGCCAAAAATAGAGCGAAGAAATTTCATTTTACCTACCTTCCATTTACGTCACAGACGAGGATTGGTTGCACTACTCGCCGCTATCATAGCTAAGCGGAGCTACCCAACGGCCATCCCCGCGCTGGACCTCAAAGGCAAACTGCCCCGAGCCATCACTCAACTCGCGCCCGAAAATCTCGGCAATCGTGTCGCGGCCTGTGATGTTTTCTGAAGTGGTGATGCTCGACAAAAGAACATCACCAACCTGAAGACCTCCAGCAAGACCCTCAGGAACTTCGGTGACAGACGTGCGCCAATCGGTGCCGTTGAACACCGTCTCAAAACGCAAGCCATTCGCCAGCGCGGTCTCCTGCACAACAGGAACCACCCAGCTTTGACCTTCGGTTACGCCCGACGCAGGGTCCAACGTGCCAAAGACAACTTCGATCTGATCCGCGTCGCCCGGCGCAGTGGTACCGCGCAGAACACGTGAAATATCGTTAATGGTATCAACCGGGGTGCCGTTCACTGTGGTGATGACGAGACCTTCGCGCACCCAGATCGGCGAAATGAACGCCACCTGGCCAACCCGGTTCGGCGATAGGGGATCCGCCTCGAACGGGAGTTGCACGGACCAGTTTGTGGTCACTTCCGACGGTGTCAGCTCATTTCCGGGCACAACAGCTGCGATTTCGTCAACAACCAAGCCGGACCCAATGGCGGCAACCGCATCAGGGATGGCTGGCAAGGCAACCTCAGGGGTTGATGCATCGGCAATCGGGCGGTTCGCTGGCTGATTGGGCAGTTCCGCATTCGCTGCAGGTTCAGTTGTGACCGGACGCGGGGTGTCAACCGGCTCGGGCAGCGGGGCAGGTGCCACGATTTCCGGAACGGCAGCGATTTCAAGGTTTTCGGGGCGGGCAGCAGGGCGAATTGTCGGCACAGGCTGCTCAATGGCCTCTTCTGGACCTGTCACAATAACAGGGCGTGGACCAGGCTCCTGCGCGGATGACGGCTCTGTCGCGTCGACGATCACCGGTCCGGGCAATGCAGGGGCGACCTCTTCCACTGGGGCGGGCTCAACCGGTGCAGGCTCTTCAATCACAGGTGCGACCGCAACCGGCTCAGGGGCGGCTTCGACAGGGGCCTCAACAGCAGGCGGCTCCACGGCCGCAGTTTCGACAGGTGCAGGGGCCTCGGTGGCCGGGGCTTCTGTCACGGGCGCCTCAGGCGTCGTGGCAACGGCCGCGGCAGGCTCTTCACCGCCGGTCATCATAAAGGCACCAACGCCAACGAGCAGGGCCACAACGGCAGCCGAACCCAGCAGCAGGGGCATCTTGGATTTTGTTGCAGGCTGACCATTGGCATCGACCGCCACACCACCGGCAGCAGGCTTGACAACGTTGAGCGAGGTCACATTGCCCTCTACCCCGTCCATCATGTTGATCCAGTCCTGTGCGGACTGCAGACGATCCTTGGGCAGAACGGCCAGCGCCTTGTCGATCGCGGCGAGGAAATCGCTGTCATATTCCGGGAAACGACCGATCAGCGGCTCATAGGGGTCCGAATCGCCCGACGCAATCGCGGCCAGACGGGCCTGCGAGTTCGGGGGGACATCCTTGGCAATCAGATGGTGGAAGGATGCGGCCAGCGCATAAAGGTCAGAACTCGGGCTCTGCTCGGATCCGGCAATATAGAATTCCTGCGGGGAATAGCCATCCTTGACCACACGCAGGGCCGACAGCACGCGGCTTTGCTTGGTGGCCTCTTCACGGGCGGCACCAAAGTCGATCAGGACCGGATGGAATTGCTCATTGATCAGGATGTTGTCGGGCGAAATATCACGGTGCAGGATACCCTGATCGTGGATAAAGCCGACAGCGCCCAGAACCTCTTTGAGGATATTCTTGATCTGGGGCGGGGTCAGGCCGTGATTTGGATCCTCGATCGTATCCAACAGATCGCGACCCTCAACGAAATCAAGGGCCATATAGGCGGTTTCGTTGTCTTCAAAAACCTGGTGGACACCCACAATGTTGGGGTGGTCCAGCTTGGCCAGACTGCGGGCCTCCTGCACGAACAGGCGGACAATGGATTTCAGCTCGTTCTGGTGGGCGCGCGAACGGGCCTGCACGACATAACGGCTGCGACGGCAGAACGCGCCGGGGAAACACTCTTTAATGACAACTTTGCGGTCGAGACTGTCCTTGGCAAGATAGGTAATGCCAAAGCCGCCCGCGTTCAGAAAACGGTCGATTGTATACTGACCGTGCATCAACTTGGTGCCCGGCTTCAGCTCATCGACGAAATTGTCCTTTTCGTCTGCATTATCTTTCACTTGCGGCGTACCCATTTCACATCCAGCTTTCAAACTCGGCGGCCAGACGGAATTCCGCTAGCCCTTAGTTTCTAGTCTCATTCAAATTGGGCTAAAAAGTGACGCCAACTTGTTGTTTCATGGCCCGCAATGACGGGCTTTAAGACACATTATCACCTAATCATGAAACAGTGGTTGGCGATTTTTCGCCTATAATCACTGTATAGGTGCGCTTTCGCAGTCAATTTGCCCTTACGGGCGACCGGTCGATGAATATATCAGCGACAGCACAAAAAAATTGGCATTCTGCCAGGTTTCATGGATTAAGCATTCTTGTCCCACACAGATTCGCGCCCGATTCCCTCGATACTCCCGTGGAAGGTCACATTAACGAATCCTTTACATTTGTGGGTATAGCGGCATTGCAGCATTTTGCGAAACCCTCCTTGTGGCGGTCGCAACAAAGATGCAGCATCCCTGCAACGGTGTAGGGGTCTGCCATGACACGGATTTTTATCAATGGTTTCGGTAGGATCGGGCGAACGGTGCTGCGGGCCTGGGCGTCCGGATGGGCGCCGGACCTGCAGATCGTCGGGATCAATGACATTGCGTCACCGGACCTCTGCGCGCACCTGTTTGCCTATGACAGTGTGTTCGGACCCTATCCTGGAACGGTCGAATGGGCGGAAAGTCGCCTTATGGTTGACCATAGGTCAATTCCACTTCACCGCACTTCGGATGTCAGCAAGCTGGACCTTGGTCATATCGATGTGATGTTTGAATGCACCGGCAAGGCCAATAGCCGGGACATCGCCGAACGGGGGTTGCAGGCCGGGGCGGGGCGCATCCTCATATCCGGCCCGTCGGAGGCTGCTGACCTGACAATGGTGCTGGGGGCCAATGAAGGCTTGCTGGGCGATCAGTCCATCGTCTCGAACGCCTCCTGCACAACCAACGCGCTCGCGCCCATGGTCAGGTTACTCAACGACACATGGGGGTTGCAAACCGGCTGGATGACGACAATCCACTGCTACACCGGCAGTCAGCCCACCATCGACGCCCCGCGCGGGGACATGCTGCGCAGCCGGGCGGCGGGGTTATCCATGGTGCCGACAACGACATCCGCGCAAAACCTGCTCAATCAGGTGCTGCCTGACCTTGCCGGCCGGATCGAGGCGGCGGCAGTCCGCGTTCCCACAGCGTCCGTCTCGGCCATCGACCTGACCGTGACACTCAAGACCAAAGCAAGCCTTGCCGACGTGCATGACGTCATCCGCCAGCAATCCGGCATCATCGGGCACACTGACAAACCGCTGGTGTCATCCGACCTGCGGGCGCGGTCCGAAAGCCTGATCGTCTCACTCCCCGAAACGCGGGTGACCGCAGGCGGGCTGGTGCGCATATTCGGCTGGTACGACAATGAATGGGGCTTTTCCTGCCGGATGCTGGACGTGGCGCAGATGATGAAACCGGGGCCGATAGCAACGGGCTGACGTGCTGTCCTGAATAGGGGCGGCGCGCCAAATGCACCCAGTCGTGAACGGCTTGCTGAGTTCACGTTGATGTGGTGGACTAACTGTCTAGGCCAAAGGTCGCACAACTTGACAGTTTTGTTTTCCTAAAAGTTCGGATTTGAACAAGAGTCCAACAACCTGCGAAAGTCTAAACCCGCTAGTTTTTGGTGGTTTTCGCCACCAACCAGAAATGACATGCCAGTTTCACTAGATGATTCTGTAATACGTCCATCACAATAGAACCGCCTCTCCACGAAGCTACCAACCGCGCCACCACCACGCAACGTCACAAAATCTAAAATAGTATAGTCATTAAATTGGCTGTTATGCCTTATGGCACCTACGCTTCGTAGGTCTATGCTTGTCTCTTTCCAACGTCGCTCTGGAGCAAGTGGAGATGATCCGTCGCAGAAATCTGGAAAGAACTCGTCGACTATTATTGAGCAATTCTCGAATCTCGCCACGCGTTCAACTGTTGGCACAACCGCAGAGTCGGTAAGGATCTCAATAAGCTTATCCGCTACATCCGCAGCATCTGAGTTGACTCTGGACGGGTGAATGATTGCGATGATCGAAATGCTTGTCAAAAAGGCCGACAGACAGCCTAGGTAGGTTCGGTTTCTAGCAGTCATAATTTTCACCTGATTTGACGCCCATGTTTAGTCCCCACAAGAGCAATGCAAGAAAATCCAAATGTTATTGCCTGTACCAAAAACAGCTTCGTCATTCACGCCGACCCTTTTTGGTAATCTGCCGATTGGCGGTTCGGGTCGAATGGTTATCCGGAACGAATTGAACGTGATCCAAGAGGCGTTGGGCCTGGGCTTTCTTTTGCGATCCAGCCATGCCAAGCACGTTGTCAAACTCGGCCTTTGCTGAGCGTGTCATTACCATCTGCTGGCTATGCCGCTCCGTCTTGAGTTGGTAACGAACAGGAGAATTTTGAGAAACGAAAGCTGAATTTGTTCCGATAACTATATTACCTGCCCCGGGCAACCTGAGAATCGCAATATATCAGTCAGACCGATGGAGCCGGCGAGGTAAATGCTGGGGCGCGTTCCATCATACAAAACCATAGGATCGCTCGAAAGGCACTGCCCTGTCTCCGCGCTGTAGCACCGGAACGCAGTAAAGTGCAGCCCGCTCTCTTCACCGGCCCATTTCCCCCTGGAACCGGATGTTGCAGGTGATCTCGCCTCCGTTCGCGGCTTCGGCCTTCCAGATGTCGATCTTTTCTTCGTTGCCCCACAGCCCGAATTTCGCCCTCCACGCGGTCCGCTTGCCGTCTTCCGAAACGATTTCGCGGGGCGTGCCGATGTGGTCGGTGACCACATAGTAGAGGTCATCCCCGGCCAGTCTCGCCATCGGTCGGAATGTGCCGGGTTCGTAGATCCAGGCCTCTGCCGCGTCCCAAGCGACTGACCCATCCGCACAAATTGGAGCGTCAGCGACGATCTGGTCGCCGTCCCATTGATACGCGCGGTCGTCATTTGCCAAGCGTTACAGATCCTTCGGACTTATTCGACGGGATGGAATAATAGTCAAAATTTATGGAAGGCGACGGGGATTTTGTTTGCTCTCAACTTGCCATGAAATAAGCTTTCCCGCATGTCCCAACCATGCGTTGATGGTGCCGAGTTCGTCTTCAGGCACCTTCCACAAGAACAAATCGCAAGATAGATATGAAAGCTTGCCCAAATCAGAAGAATTCTCAATCCAGTCCTTCAAAGTCTTGCCATCGATAGATATCTGACAGTGCTCAGAGTTAATTACATTTATCGGGTACACCATCCGAAGCATTTTCCCATTATACCGCCCTTCGCCACCTCTTAGCTCCGGTATTTCGCGCGCGAACCGAAGTACATTCTCGTTGGGATCGACCTTCGTAACCCCGCTCCCTATTGCATAGTTCCAAGCAGAAGATGTCTTGTCTGAATTGTACAGGATTGCATAATGGAAATCGACTTTATCACTCAAAGACGATACATAATCGATTAAGGTTTCCTTTGCATTTTCGCCAGCATCGGCGAGCTGAATACTAATGTAGGGAAAACTCCCAAAGTCATTTATGTTCTGATGAAAGGCTGCACGCCACGGCCTATGACGTTCGTCCTCATGAAACAGCGCGAATGCCTGTATACGCCCTGCTGACACATTTGATTCCAGGTCATTTAGCTCGATGTCGTTTACTTCAAAGTCGCCGGGGTGGTCGCCGTTTTCGAGGAATCTTGGTGTTGTAGCATTGGTTATATTAAGGCCAAGTCGTCCAAAGAATGCCTTGCCCATTTCAAGTATTGGACCGGCTTGCCCGGGCGCGACCCCGTAAATTGCTATCCCAATGCACATTATTCAGATACCGCCGATCAGATTGTCGAGTGCCGACTTGATGTCTGCGGCCTTGTAAGGATGTTCAAGGACAACGATTTCTCCCCTTTGATTTGGCGGCAGCCTATTCATTGCAGCCTGATTTCTAGTTGTCAGCTCTGGCAACTTGCGACCCATATCAGTCTTTGATGCCAACTCTATTGAGTGTACACGACCATTATGGTCAATGGCCATAACGTCTGGGCGCCGTCGCGACTGACCTGGGCCGACACCCGAATTATACTGCCGGTTCATGTGGATTTCGCGAAACTTACCGCTCATAGCCAGCTTGTTGGCAATTACCTCGGAGAATTGATCGTGACCGGGTGTGCCGTCTTTCTGGCCTCTCCCGTAGATGGGTGTGTCGTTCACGACGCGCACCGGGCATGTCGCCAGGCCGAATGGATCTATCCAGTTATTCGGATCCACGACATATCCGTGCGGTCGGGTTCCTCCCGATAGGCCGATTGGGTCAGTCAGCAAGTACTGCCCCGCCTCCGCGTCATAGTATCGGAACCGGTTATAGTGCAGCCCGCTCTCTTCATCGGCCCATTGCCCCTGGAACCGGATGTTGCAGGTGACCTCACCGCCGTTGGCGGCCTCGGCTTTCCAGATGTCGATCTTTTCTTCGTTGCCCCAGAGCCCGAATTTGGCGCGCCAAGCCGTGCGCTTGCCGTCTTCCGACACGATCTCGCGCGGCGTGCCGATGTGGTCTGTCACCACATAGTACAAATCATCCCCGGCCAGTTTTGCCATCGGTCGGAAGGTGCCGGGTTCGTAGACCCACGCCTCGGCCGCATCCCAAGCCACTGTTCCGTCTGCATAAACGGGTGCGTCGGCGACGATCTGGTCGCCGTCCCATTGATAGGCCCGGCCTTCGCCCGGCTGCAGGTCAATCTCTTCGTCGCGCCGACCGGCCACGACCTTCAGTCGTCGCACACGGCGTCCCAGAGCATCGTAGCCATAGTGCCAGACCGACCCGTCGGGGGCGGACAGGCGGACTAGCCGGTCTTCGCCATTCCAGGCCATCCGCCAGATGCGCGGGCGGAAGCCGGGTTCTTCGACCCGCTTTTCGATTACACGTCCGCAGGCATCGTGGATGTAATAGGTCCGGCCGCGCGATTTGACACGACCCCCAGGTGCCTGCTGGATCGGGGCGAAACCGCCGGCGTCGGTCGTGGCTGACAGGTTCCGGGCGGGGTCATAGCTGTAACCCATGCGCGCAACTTCGGCACCGGTCCGGTCGATCTGGCGGGTCGCGGCGACCTGACCGCGTTTGTCATAGTTGAACTGGGTCTGGCCCCAGTGGGCATCGATCTGGGAAATCGCCCGCCCGGCCTTGTCCCAGTCATAGCTGCGATGCGCCCGGACCAGCCCGCCACCGCGTGTTGACAGCCCGCCAGGGCCGGGCAGCGCGTCGCTTGGCCCCGCCATCTGGGTACGCAGGAAACCGGCAGCGGTGTAATCCTGGGCCAGCGCAAAGCCCGTCGCACTTTGGCGCAGGGTTTCCAGCCCTCGCGCGTCGTGCTGCATGGACAGGGGCGCATGATCCCCGATGCTGATCCGGGCAGGCAGACCGGCGGGGGTATAATCGGTGGACAGCGGGAGCACATCGCCCGCCCGCTGCGTGCGCAGGCCTGACCCGGGAGAGTATGCCGACTTGATCTCGCGCCCGTCCACCTTTTCGCTGATGATCCGGCCCAAAGCATCATAGGCGTATTCGACCGTTGCCGTGTCGTTCTGCGCCATGGTCATCAGGCCGCGCGGATCATAGGTGAACCGGGTCACGGCAGGCCCGTCCGCCCCCATCAACTGCATCTCGATCAGGTCGCCACGGGAGGAATAGGTATACTGTGTCTCTACCCCGTCGGGGGCGATCTTGCGGGTCACCCGACCGGCGACATCGCGGATGTAACGTATTGTCAGGCCGCCGAAATCCCGTTCAGCGATCAGCCCGCCCGCAGCATCGTAATGATACTCGTACCGTTCCCCCAATGCGTTGATCACAGCGGTCAACCGCATCTCGCTGTCATGTTCCAGCCGCATGGTGTTGCCCATTGGGTCAGTGACCTCGGCCGGTAGATCAAAGGCCCCGGTGACGAAATGGCGGGTATTGCCTTCACCATCGGTGACAGAGGCCAACTGCCCTTCGCTGTCCCATGCCATCTGCATGGTCGCGTCGTCGGGCATGTCGATCCGCTGCACGGCACCGCGCGGGTTGGTCGGGCCGCGCTTGACGTCATAGCGCGTGACGGCCCCGGCGGCGTCTTCGACAAAGGTCAGCCGACCCTCGCGGTCATAGCGCATCCGTTCTTCATGCCCGTCGGCATTGGTGCGCATCCGCGGGCGCATGAATTCGTCGTAATAGATGCGTTCCTGCGCGTCGCCCGGCATCTCGATCCGCAGCACCTCGCCCCGGTCACCCCGGCGAAACGCCACATCATCCCCCATCGCGTCCGTGATGCGTTTCAGATTGCCCTTGTCGTCGTAATGAAAGGTCTCGGTCGCCCCGGCGGCATCAGTGCGCGCGGTCAGCAATCCGTTGGCGTCATAGGTCCAGGACAGAGTTGCCCCGTCTGGATCAGTGACTGAGGTGATGTTGCCCAGATCGTCATAGGTATATTCCGACCGGTGCCCTAGCGGGTCAATCCGGGCCACAGGGTTATACTGGCTGTCCCATTCGGTCAGCCAATCCGCCCCGTTTGCGTCTACCTCTTTCCAGACCAGCCCGTCGGCATTGTAATGGTGATAGCTTCTATGCCCAAAGGTGTTGGTTTCCGTGGTGATCCGGTTTTCCAGATCATAGGACAGCTTGCCGCCCGCCTGCCCGGAGGAGGTCTGGACCTCAACAATCCGGTCATTGCTGCCATAGATGTAAGTGGCCGAGGTCGCCTTGGTATCGGACCAGCCCAAAACCCGGCCTTCACCGTCATATTTGTAGAACAGCGTGCCAAACTGCGACGACCGCGCCTCTTTCAGCCGCCCCGCATCGGTGTAATCCCAGGTGAAGTTGCAGTCACCATGTTCGTGATCAATCAGCGATGCCGCCCGGATCAGCCCGTTTTCGCATTTGATATCAAGGGCAAAGCCATCCGAGTGGGTGACCTTGTAAAGGTTGTCGGCGTGATAGAGGAAGGTGATCTTGTTGCCATTGTGATCTTCAATCTCTGACAGCAGGACCTTGTCATCGTGCCGATGGGCAAACTTGTAAAACAGTCGTTCGCGCCGGTTATAAAGAAAGATGTCGCCATCCTTGCGCCCCATCAGTTCCAGATGAGGAAAACGGGTATGGTCACTCAGGATTTCGGGGTCGGGGGTGTGGAAGATGACACCGGGACCCTCGGGATCGAAATAGGTGGTGGTTTCGCCGTCGATTACCAGATGCTGTGACCATGTGCTGACCCAATCCTTGCCCATCTGCCCTGTAGCGCCACGCCGGTAAAGCCGGGTCAGTTGCAGCGGGATCGTGCCGGGGATCGCGATATCGGTGCGCAGATCAAAAAACTGGCCTGTGGCATAGGCAACCGGGTCACGCCCGCTGGCGCAGCGGGTGCAGGGCGGGGTGCCGTCGGTCGTCGCGTTCGATCGTCTAGGGCGCGGGTTGCTGCGGTTGTTGCGGGCCTTACCCCCGCGCGGGATCGGCAGGAAGTTCAACACACCCAGCCCGATCCGGGTCCAGCGCTGGGCCCAGCCGCCGTCGATATCCAGCGCAATGGGACTGGTATCCATGTCGATGGCGATGGATTTGCAGCCATCGTTGATGACCCCCGCACAGGTCGTCTTGTGGCCGATCCGAGACATCGGCATCCCGTTGACGGCCACGGTTTCTGCCCCTTCGGCAACCGCCATCACCTTGTGCACGCTACAAAGTACGGGCGACCCGACAAAGGCCACCGGCTTGCCCTCGAAGAAGACGTTGGGTGATCCAAAACTGATGATGCCCTGGTTCGTGCCGTACTGACCGGCGGCCGAGGCAAAGCCAGCCCCCAGACCCGCCACGGCACCCGCCGCCAGACCGGCGGCTGCAATCACGATCAGCGCGGTGCCGCCACTGGCAATGATCAGAGCGCCCACAGCGACAGCCGCTACCGCGCCAAGCGCCATCGCACCAAGGGTGGCCCATGGGCTGGTATGGGCGATCGGGTGCCCCATGGTTGCGGGCATTTCGCCCTGTTCGGGCAGGCGTTGCCAGCCCAGCAGGTCACCCATGACCGCATGGCCCAGCTTGTCGCCAACCCATGCCCCCGCAATGCCGCCTGCAATCCCGGCGGCAAGGCCCACAGCAACAGGGGCGGCGGCGGTCAGGGCCCCGGCAGCAACGCTTGTTCCAGCAGCTGAGGCCGCCATGCCACCAGACACGGCGGCATATCCCATCATCCCGCCGCTGACGACGTAATTGAACGTGTCGCCTTCGACCACGTTCAACGTGTTGTCGATGAACATTTCCGACCCACTGCGGTCGAACTCACTACGCAAGGTGCCGCGCGGGGCGGATTCAGTGACGCTGCTGCCGGACCGGGCGTGACGGCTCGCATCCTGCCCAATGGTCATGCCTGTCAGCAAGCCACCCGCCATCGGATCAACTCGCCGGTTCGGTCAGTTGCAAAGTGGCAGTGATCCGGCGCACCTCGGATTTCTGGGTGTCGCTCATCTTGCCGGGCATGGAGGCGGTCAGCACCATCGCATGGGCGGGTGCATTCACCGTTGTGATGATCTGATGCATCGGGCCCTGCTTGGCGTTCCATGTGCATTCCAGCTCAACCGCCTGACGGCCCGAGATATGCAGGCCGCTTTGGTTGATGATGGTGAAATCGGTCAGCGCCTCACTGGCCTTTTCGATCTCACCGGTCACATATTCATCAAACTCCATCCCCCAGGGCACATCATCGCGGGTCACGGTAAATGACAGGCCCGGCACCGCGCCGGTCCCCCCGCTGGCGATGATGTTGATGGTCTGATCTTTCCAATTGTCAGGCAGGTCGATGCTGCCTTCATTCATGTGGTACATATGTGATTATCCAGCGCTGTCTTTATTCAAATGGATCATGCCCGCGACCTGATCTATGAACCCCTCATTCAGCAGAATCTGCGAGCTGCCGTGGCGGATCACGACCGCATCGGGGGTCAGCACAATGGTACTGTTACCCACGGTGAGCGAGATTTCATCGGTCGCGGTATAGCTGACGATACCCGGCCCCGCCTCGCCCCCGTTGGCGGTGGCCTGAACCACATTGGCCGTCACGGCACGGGTCAGGGCTACATTTTCGGTCAGGTTGCCCGAATCAATATTAGTCGTCTTATGACCCGTCTGCAGGACCTTCAGTTCGTCGCCAGTCTGCAGCTCGACCTTGCGGTTGCCGTCACGCAGGAACGTGGTTTCGTTATCCAGGATCTTACGATTGAGGTCCTTTTGCGCGTGGACACGGATTTCTTCCTTACCCGCCTCATCCTCGAACATCATCTCGTTATAGCCGCTGCCGCCATGGGTATTGGTGCGGAACCCGCTTTGGGTCTTGGCGGCGGGCAGGCCGGCGCTGGGCATGCTTTTCTGGTTATAAACACAGCCGGTGACCACCGGATTATCCGGATCACCTTCCAGAAACTGAACGATCACTTCCATCCCGATGCGGGGGATGACCATGCCACCCCAGCCACCACCGGCCCAGTTCTGCGACACCCGGCAGCGCATGGATTTTGCCCCGCTCAGATCCCAGTGGAACCGGACAAGAATGCGCCCGAACTCGTCGCAGTCAATCTCGCCTTCGCCCACGACCATGGCGGTCTGCGCGCCCTGAATGACGGGGGGTTGCGTCTTGCGTTTGGGGGCCAGAGGGGCGGTATCCGGCATCAGCACATAGGACCCCGAATAGGCCATGCCGTCGCTTTCGGCGCTGCCTGATCCATAGGAATCCGAGACATAGGAATGGGTCGCGGCGAGGCAGACAAATGTCTTGCCGGTCACGCCCTTTACGGGATCACCAGTGATCGCGACCTTCATACCCGCCCCAAGGCTGGTGCAGTCACCAACCGCACGGTGGCGCACATCGCGCCCGCGTTCCTGGGCCGTGCGCAGCGCGGCGACCTCTTTCCCGGTGCCGGCATCCTGAAATCCACCGGGGAAATCGAAACTTTCGATCTGACCATGGGCAAAGGCCGCGTCGCCCATATGTTCGACTTCCATCGATGCGGTCGGATTCTTGAAGTTGTAGTCGATCATCCGGACCGCACCCGTGGTCATGTTCCTTTCCGGGGCCCATTCCCAGAAATGTTCTTCCGCCGCCTGCGATGCACCCTCGAACGGTTTGTAGAGACGGCTTTCACCAGCCACGCTGTCATGCTGTTCCAGCGTATCGGTCAGCACCAGCGTGTGCGAACCCACCGTATACGTGAAATGATAGGAAATGCCGAATTTTTCCATCATCCGCGTGGCGAAATCCAGATCGCTCTCGCGATACTGCACCGTATATTCCAGTTCCGGATAGCTCTTGGTCAGGCGGTTATCGACCGCCGGATTGCCCATGCCGCCATAGGTGGCGAACAGCTCGTCAAGGATCTGCACCACCGTCTTTTCGTGAAAAATGCGCTGGTTGCGGCGCTTGCTGGCCACCCAAAGCCACGGGCGCAGGGTCAATGTATAGCGGAACCCGTTTTCACCGACACCGGCCCATTTGGCATTCGTCACAAGCCCGTCGAAGACCCGGGGGTCGTGATTTTGGGTTTCCAGTTCGACGGATGCATGAGTGCCCACCAGTTTGTCAAAATCCAGATCCGGCTCCGGGCTCAACGCATCGACCGTGTATTCGAACAGCTTGTTAACATAGTCAGACCCGCCAAAACGCAACATGACCAGGGTTTCAGGGCCTAGTGCGGTCGTCAGACGACCCGCGCGGGTCTCTTGCGAAAAAGGAGCATTCATAAATTATCGCCTTTGGTGCAGACGTTTGAAAACATTGCAATCATACTGACATTGCCGGTGATTGTCATGCCGGAATCCGGCACTTGACAGACGGACGCAAACAACTGCTTACCTTCAGCGAAGGCTCGGATCAACAGTTTGCGGCGTCAGTCACATGTCCTGCAGGATCAAATCAGACGCCTTTTCCCCGATCATGATCGCGGGGGCGTTGGTATTGCCCGAAACGATTTCCGGCATGATCGCGCAATCCGCGACCCGAAGCCCGGCGATCCCGTGCACGCGCAGCCTTTCATCGACCACCGCATCCTTGCCCTGACCCATCTTGCAGGTGCCCGTCGGGTGATAGATCGACGCGGTGTTGTTACGGGTCCAGTCAAGCGTCGCGTCGTAGTCATTGATGTCGAGGTCTTTGTAAGGCCGGTATTCCTCCGAAATCTTCGAGGTCAGCGGCGCATGCCGGGCGATGGTGCGCGCGATGTTGACGCCAGCAACCACCGTCCGGCAATCGGTTTCGGTGGACAGATAGTTGGGGATGATCCGGGGGTAGATGCGCGGATCGCTGCTGTGCAACCTGATCTCGCCCCGGCTTTCCGGGCGCAACTGACAAACCGACATCGTGAAGGCCGAGAATTTGTCGGCCCCTTTGCCCGGATTTTCTGCCGACAGGGGCTGCACATGAAACTGGATATCAGGGGTTTCCACATCCTCGCGGGTTTTCATGAACCCTGTGGCAAGGCTGGCGGCCATCGTCATGGGGCCTGCCCGGAACATCAGGTATTTCAGCCCGATCCGGGCCTGCCCCCACAGCGAACTGACCTCATCATTTAGGGTGGGTTCGTTGCATTTATAGACCAGACGCGCCTGCAGATGGTCTTGCAGGTTCTTGCCCACGCCGGGCAAGTCATGCACCACCTCGATCCCGTGTTCGGCCAGTTGCGCGGCTTCACCAATACCTGACAGCATCAGGATCTGGGGGGAATTGATCGCGCCACCCGACAGGATCACCTCTTTGCCCGCTTTGACGGTGTGCTTGTTGCCGCTGCGGTCGGTATAGACGACGCCGGTCGCATGCTTGCCTTCGATCACAACCTTATCGACCTGCGCATGGGTGATGATCTGCAGATTGTCGCGGGATTTGACCGGGTTGAGATAGGCGACAGCCGCACTGCACCGCCGCCCGTTGCGCGATGTCAGCTGAAAGAATCCCACCCCCTCCTGCTCCGCCCCGTTGTAATCCGGGTTGAACTTGTAACCTGCGGCCTGTGCTGCGGCGACCCAGGCATCGGTGATCGGGCGCTGGATTCGCATATTCGACACCGAAAGCGGGCCCTGATCGCCGTGAAATTCATCCGCACCGCGTTCGTTGTTTTCGGCCCGTTTGAACAGGGGCAGCACATCCTCCCAGCCCCAACCGGCATTACCCATCTGGCGCCAGCGGTCGTAATCCTGCGGCTGTCCACGGACATACAGAAGACCGTTCAGCGATGATGAGCCACCCAGCACCTTGCCGCGCGGCCATTCGATGGAACGCCCGTTAAGCCCCGGATCAGGCTCGGTTTTATAGCACCAGTCGACCGATGGATTATGGATCGTCTTGAAGTAACCGACAGGGATATGGATCCACGGGTTCAGGTCGCGCCCACCAGCCTCAAGCAGGATCACCTTATTGGTCGGATCAGCGCTCAACCGGTTGGCCAGGACGCAGCCCGCCGAACCGGCGCCAACGACGATAAAATCCGCTTCCACTTCTATTCCTCCCCCGAAGTGAAAAAACTCTATGCAGAACGCCCGGACTATACTAGTGTTTTTTGAAACTAAAAGTCTCAATAATCGACATCATGGGAGGAAAACATGAAAGTCAGCAACAACCTGAGCCGTATTTCGCGGCGGGATTTATTCAAGGTAGCAGGAACTTACGGGATGAGTTCGACGCTTTTGGCGGCGGGCACATTCGGGGGGGCGATGAGCCTTGCAAACCTGGCGAAAGCCGCAGAATCGACCTATGAAAAGCGCTTTGCGAAAGAACCAAAGTTCACGCTCAAGCTGGGGGCGGCCGGTTTTAACGAACGCAACCTTCTGATCGAACGCGCCGGGGTTCTTGAATTCGCCCGTGATCTGGAAAGCCGGACAGACGGTGAAATCCGCGTCGAATTCATCGGTGACAACGCAATCTGCAACCAGTTGTCCTGCGTTGAAAAGACCCAGCAGGGCATCGTGGATATGTACTCCGCCTCCACCCAGAACTCTGCCGGTGGTGCGCCGTATCTGAACGTGCTGGACTATGCCTATATGTTCCGCAGCCGCGCTGACCAGTATTACTTCCTCTACAGCCCGAAAAGCCAGGAAGTGCTGCGTGATCCGTTCGAAAAGATGCACGGCCTGAAGTTCCTCTTCAGCCATGCCGAATTGCGCGGCATCCAGTTGGGCCTGTCTTGGCAGGATCGTGAAACGGTCACCAGCGTTGAACAGCTGGCCGGCACAAAGAACCGCGTCACGGGCACACAGCTGGGCCGCATCGCCATGCAGGCGCTGAACCTGAACCCTGTGCCGATTGCATGGGAAGAAACGCTCGATGGGCTCAAGCAGGGTCTGATCGATGGGGCCGAAACATGGGCGTCCGCCGTGGCCTACGCCAACATGTCGCCTGTGGTCAGCCAGTGCGTCGATCTGCGCTTCTTCTGCGGTACTGAACATACGGCGATGAATGCATCGGTCTTTGACAGCCTTGATGGCTATCTGCAGGACGCCGTGATGGAATCAGCCTATCTGACACAGGTCCATGTGCAGGCCGCGAACGAGGCTGCACTGGTCAACACAGTCGGCTTCTCGACCCCGCAACTGCCAGACACGATCTTTGCACAGAACAACGTGCGGATCGCCAACCTGTCCGACGATGAGATCAAGAAGGCCGAGGAAATGTGTTCGCCCGAATATCAGCCTGCCCTGTGGGAAGAATGGCGCGAGCGGATCAACGGCTGGGCCGGTGGCATCGATACCTACCAGGAGATCTACGACGAAGTACGCAACAACCCACACACCTTGGCCGAAAATGTCGAGCCACGGCGGTGGTGGAAAGCGTAATGACCGCCTAAGCTATCAAGGCCAGCCCAACCTACTGGGCTGGCCTTTTTGTCGGACGAGCCGGGCAAACCGGCCTGATATGGACGGGGGAGGCCATATCCATGTGGAGCGATTTTTTATCTATTTTCAGCGCGTTGATGGACCAGGATACGTTCATGATCCGCACCGCATTGCGCACGGATGCGGCCTGGCTGTTTGGGGGGCTTGTCACTGTCGTGGGCGGATTGCTGGTGATGTTTATCTACCGGCATGTCCCCTTTATCGACAGGCATCTGGAAAAATCCATCATGGTCTGGAGCTATCTGGCGATCGCTTTCATCATCTTCTGGGGTGTGATCGACCGGTTCATCTTCAATGATCAGGAACCATGGTCGACAACGATACCTCCCTTCCTGTTCATGATCATGGCGTGGTTCGGGGCCGCCTATAACGTGCGCCTGCGCACCCACCTTAGTTTCAACGAATTTCGCACACGCATGAGACCGACCGGTCAAATGGCCTGTCTTTGCCTTGATTCCGTCCTATGGCTTGGCCTGTCGGTGATCGTGGTGACCACGACATTGCGGCTAACAGTCAATTCGGCCGCCAACTTCCAGATCGTGCTGGGCACGGACAATGTGATGCAGTGGTGGTTCATCGCGACCATTCCACTGGCCTTTGTGATGCTGGCGGGCCGCGTTTTCGAAAACCTGGGCGATGATATCGCCCGCTACCGCAGTGGCGAGCCGCTGATCCAGCAAGCCGTCATCGGGGGAGATGTGTAATGGATACCGGAACATGGGTCACCATCATCTCAATCGGGGTGACATTGTTTTTCATGCTGGGCGTGCCAGTGCTGCTGGTCATCGCCTATTGGGTCATCGGCTGTTCCTTCGTGCTGGGCCTGACGCTCGACAATCTGGGCTCGGAATTGCTGAACGTGTTCAACAAGGGCTTTGCCCTGCTGGCCATGCCGCTCTTTATTCTGACTGGTGACCTGATCAACAAATCAGGCATTGCGCGACGGCTGTCTGACTTCGCCTATTCCTGTCTGGGCTGGATCAGGGGTGGTCTGGCGATGGCTTCGCTTGGGGCCTGCGGTCTATTCGCTGCGATCTCCGGCTCCAACTCTGCCACCACGGCCACCATCGGGTCGATGTTGCACCCGGAAATGGTCAAGGGCGGGTATGATGAACGGTTCTCGGCAGCGACGGCTGCTGCCGGTGGTACGGTCGGGATCATCATCCCTCCATCCATCATCTTCATCGTCTATGGCTTCCTGATGAACCTGCCGATTTCGGATCTGTTCATCGCCGGGATCATCCCCGGCACGCTGATGGTGCTGGGTATGCAACTGGCCTGCTTCATCATCTGCTGGCGCAATGGGTGGGGTTATCTGATCCCGCTGGAACTGGTCCGCGTGTTGAAAACGGCACTTGGTGCCTGGCTTGGCTTTTTCGCCATCGGGCTGGTGCTTTGGGGCATCTATACCGGCAAGTTTTCCCCGACCGAGGCGGCAGGCGTGACCGTCGGCTTCTGCATCATTGCCGGATTGCTGAGCTATCCGCTCAACAAGATGATGGGAACGCGGGCTGACACACCAATCGAGAAAAAGGGCTGGGCCGAAATGATCACGGTCGAGGGTTTCAAGCTCCCAGAGGTGCCCTCCATCGTCGTGCGTTCCGCGCAGATCTCCGGCATTCTGGCCCCGCTGATCGCGATTTCGGTCGTGATGCAGCAGATCTTGTCGCTGCTCGGGGCGCAGTCGGTCATCAGTGACTTTGTGACCTCTATGGGCGGGCCGACAGCGGTGCTGCTGACCGCCATGGTGATCGTGTTCGTTTCGGGCATGATTCTCGAAAGCCTGCCGGTCACGATAATTCTGGCACCCATCCTTGCGCCAATCGTCACATCAACGACACTGTTCGGGGCCGATGCGATTGACCCGGTCCATTTCTCGGTGATCTTCCTTGTGGGTGCGTCCATCGGTTTCATCACGCCGCCTTATGGCCTGAATCTTTATGTTGCATCCGGGGTGACGGGTGTTCCCTACTTCCGGCTGTTGAAATACACGGTGCCTTACCTTGTGGCGTTGATCAGCGTTTGGTTCCTCGTGGCTTTTGTTCCTGAAACCGCGTTGTTCCTGCTGCCGGAAAGATAAAAGCGGAGAGTCGATGACAGACCAGGATACTGTCGAAACCACGGGGCAAATCCCCACCAACCTCCGGCTGCTTATGCTGCTGGAGGAAGTGGCAAGGGCAGGTGTGCCCGTGACCCCATCGGCAGTGAACGAGGCGCTGGGGCTGCCAAAGCCCACGATCCATCGGCTGTTTGCCACGGCAGAGGCCGAAGGGTTCCTGCAGCGGGACATCGACGGTCGATCCTACAGCCCGGGGCGGCGCATGCGGCTGCTGGCGGTTAACACGCTGTCATCCGAACGGGTCCGCACTGTGCGTCTGGCGGTGCTGAAAAACCTGGCGACCACGGTGGGCGAGACCTGCAATATCGCCGTTCCCGAACGCGAAGGGATGTTCTACCTCGACCGGGTCGAAACCCATTGGCCGCTGCGCATCCAGTTGCCGGTGGGCACGCAGGTGCCGTTTCACTGTACCGCCAGCGGCAAGATGTATCTGTCCACGCTGCGGCCTGATTATCTCGAACGGTTCCTCAAGAACTACACCCTGACCAAGCTGACGGACAAAACCATCACCAGCCCGGCGAAACTGCAGGATGCGCTGGGCGTCATCCGCGAACAGGGATATTCGACCGACGATGAAGAGTTCATGTCGGGCATGACCGCCGTCGCGGTGCCCATTCTGGACAATCGCGGCCGGCTTCTGTCGACGCTGTCGATCCATGCCCCTGAACAGCGCCGCACGATCGCGGACCTGATTGCCCATCTTGATGGCCTCAAGGCGGCGGCGGCTGAACTCTCAACCATCGCAGGGCAATAGGCCGCTGACAGCCTGCGACATTGTGCAGGGCGAAGACCCTTGGTATTCCGCGCAAAACTACGCAATACTCGCGCCAACCAACATCGCAGGGGGACAGATACGTGACGCTTGCCGTTCCAAAACTCAAATCCTGTGAGGATTGCCCGATCCGCTACAACGCGGTCTGTTCCAAATGTGAACCGGATGAGCTCAATAGCCTCGAAAGTATCAAATATTACCGGTCCTACTCCGCCGGGCAGCCGATCTTTTTTGCAGGCGATCCGCTGGAGTTTGTGGCCTCTGTTGTCTCTGGGGTGGCCAGCCTGACGCGGACAATGCCCGACGGGCGGGTGCAGATGGTCGGGCTGTTGCTGCCTGCCGATTTCATGGGTCGGCCCAACCGTGACACGATTGATTGCGATGTGGTGGCTGAAACCGATGTGATGTTGTGCTGTTTCCGGCGTAAACCCTTCGAACGGATGATCGAGGACACGCCTCATGTCGGCCAGCGCCTGCTGGAAATGACCCTCGATGAACTGGACGCAGCCCGCGAATGGATGCTGGTGCTCGGACGCAAGACGGCACGGGAAAAGATCGCCTCGCTCCTGCATATGATCGCCACGCGGATGGCCTCGCTGAAGCCAGGGCAGACGGCGCAGGCCACATTTACCCTGCCGATCACCCGGGAAACCATGGCGAACTATCTTGGGCTGACCATCGAAACCGTCAGCCGCCAGATGTCGGCGCTGAAAAAGGATGGGCTGATCGCCTTCGACGACCGGCGCGACATCACCGTACCCGACCTTGAGGCGCTCAAGGCCGAAACTGGCGAGGACGCATAGTTTATCCCACCTTCCACGCGTTTCCATGGAACGCCGTCGCATCTTTCCCGTTGTCCTTCAAACCACCTGAAAGAGGACGACAATAATGACTGACCTGAGGAAAGAATTCTGGAAGCGGATCGACGATGTGCGTGCGGGCATGTTGGGGGTAAAGGGGCAGGGACGCCTTGTCGCGATGTCGCCGCAGGTCGATGATGACTATCGCGACCAGATTTTCTTTATCACCGCCAAAGGCACCGATCTGGCAAAGGCCGTTGAAACGGGTGATCAGACCGCTCAATTTGTTGTGGCAGACGCCGATTCGGGTCTCTACGCTGATATCGAAGGCACCCTGCGCCGGTCGGTCGACCGCGAAGCGCTGGATGAAGTCTGGAGCTTTGTTTCAGATGCGTGGTTCGAAGGCGGCCAGCATGACCCTGACGTCTGCTTGCTGCAATTCACCCCGGCACATGCTGAGGTATCGGTCACCAACACGAGCGGCGTGAAATTCCTGTATGAAATCGCAAAGGCCAATCTGACCGAGGAAAAGCCGGACGTTGGATCGCAAGGCACCGTCACATTCTGACGGCACCGGCACAATCAGCCTGACATCAAGATCGAACGACCCGCTACCTGAGACAGGCTGGGGGTCGCCCCGCTGAACACCGCGTCGCGCTGGCGCGGTGCAAATCACATTAAAAATGGGCCAGCCGACCTGCCTGACAACGCCTGATGCTAGACCACCGTCAGGCAGGCGCAGTGGGCGTGATGCTGGATGCGCTGCGAGGTGCTGCCCAGAAAAAGGCTGGCGACTGATCCGAGGCCGCGCCTGCCTGTGACAATCAGATCGGCGCCACTCTCCTTGACGACTTTCAGCACCTGACGCACCGGATCGCCGATATGCAGGTCTGTCTGCGCCTCGCATCCGGCCTCCTTGGCTATGGCCGTTGCTTCATCCAGGATCTTCTGGCCTGCTTTCTCAAGTTCATCATGGCTCGGGGCCGTCAGCAATTCGTGATAACCGGCAGGCCCACCAACGATAAACGCTGTCGTTTCGGCCTGCGGCGCATGCACGATGATCAGCTTGGCCTGGTTCGGCTTGGCAATCTGGCAGGCAGCTTTGACGGCGTTCTTGGCGCAGTCAGAGCCATCCACAGCAACGACGATTGTGTCAAACATAGTGGTCTCCTTGGTTATTGTTGTCTGGCGGGACGCATGCAGATCCATCCTGCTCCCCGGCGATCAGCGGGACATCAGGATTGGCCGGTCCGCCCTTTCCAGCAGACTGCGGGTCGCCCCGCCGAAAACGGCCTCGCGCAGGCGCGAATGGCCATAAGCCCCGCTGACGATCATCTGCGCGCCAACTTCGCGGGCGCGTCGCAGCAGGATTTCACCGACATACGGTTCGGTCTTGGCCAGAACGACCACTTCCGACCGTGTGCCGTGACGCATCAGATACTGGGCCATCGCCCCGCCCGGGTCTGACCGGTCGGCAGCATGGGTGGGTGGGTCGATGATGCAAATATCGGCCACTTCGGCCTGTTCCAGCAGGGGCAGGGCGGCGCGGGCGGCGGCCAATGCCTCTGCCCCGTCATTCCAGCCCATCAGCACATGACCGCCCGCGTCGGGTGCCTTGCAGCCTTTGGGGATCATAAGCACTGGCCGCTCGGCGGCAAACAAACACGCCTCCACCAGGGTAGAGGCTTCGGGATTGTCCTGATAGGGGCGGGGCAGAACCACCAGATCGGAAAATCGCAGCTTGCGCGCAAGAAAGCCAGTCAGCTCCGGCCCCTGTACCGTGGCGGCATGCATGGCCCAGCGGACCAGTTCACCTTGCATCCGGTCCTTTAGCCAGGCCTCCAGCTTCTCGCGTTGTTCCATCGCGTCGCGGGTCTGTTCGGCAACTAACAGGGCCTCGGTGCCCATATAGTAGTTGTGATTTTCGGTGTGACTGACCGTTACCACATAGATATCCAGATGCGCCCCCATCCTGTCGGACAGGGCTATCGCGGCATCAAGGCCTTCGGTCGACTGATCGGTATCGGTCAGAATCGTCGCAATAATTTTGTACGCCATAATCGGCACTCCCCAAGCAGGTCGTTTCGGGGGGCGATCGTTCGCGCAAAACCGCTCCTTATAAATCAACATGGCAGAGCAAGGCGCGCCCTGTCTTGATCCACATCAAAGACTGGGGGCGCCGCAGGATTCCATAAGACCCTCACGAGTTATCAGTCGGACCCCTGGTATTGGTGCGGCGAAGGAAGGGAAATCTCTTATGGGGAACTACATCAAGCTTGCAGCGCTGGGGTGCATCACCCTGTTCGCTGCAATCGCGGCGAATTGGGGGCGAGACGTATCCTATGTCGTGCATGCCGTCATCATCATGCTTGTGGCCGGCTTTATGTTCTTGCGCGTGCTGCGCCAGACAGATGATCCGGTCAAAGCCGTTGCAACAGATGGGTACATGGATGACGTCATACGCGCTGGGGTCATCGCCACAGGGTTCTGGGGGGTCGTCGGCTTTCTTGTCGGAGTTGTCATCGCCTTCCAACTCGCGTTCCCCGTACTCAATTTCGAGGTTCTCCAACCGTACGGCAACTTTGGCCGCTTGCGCCCGCTGCACACCAGCGCGGTGATTTTCGCATTTGGGGGCAACGCCCTGATCATGTCGTCCTTCTATATCGTACAGCGCACCTGCGGCGCGCGGCTTTGGGGCGGTAACCTGGCGTGGTTTGTCTTCTGGGGCTACAACCTCTTTATCGTACTGGCCGCGACGGGCTACCTGCTGGGGGCCACCCAATCCAAGGAATACGCAGAGCCTGAATGGTATGTTGATCTCTGGCTGACCATCGTCTGGCTGGCCTTCCTTGCCGTCTATATGGGCACGATCTTCAAGCGGACAGAAAAGCACATCTACGTCGCTAACTGGTTCCTTTTGTCCTTCATCATCACCGTGGCGATGCTGCATGTGGTCAACAACATCTCGATCCCCGTCAGCATCTGGGGCAGCAAATCCGTGCAGCTGTTCTCCGGCGTGCAGGACGCCATGACCCAATGGTGGTACGGGCATAACGCAGTGGGCTTCTTCCTGACTGCCGGTTTCCTTGGCATGATGTACTATTTCGTGCCGAAACAGGCCGGACGGCCCGTCTACAGCTACAAGCTGTCGATCATCCACTTCTGGGCACTGATCTTTCTCTATATCTGGGCCGGTCCACACCACCTGCATTATACAGCCCTGCCTGACTGGGCGTCGACCCTTGGCATGGTGTTTTCGATCATTCTGTGGATGCCCAGCTGGGGCGGCATGATCAACGGCCTGATGACCCTGCAAGGGGCCTGGGACAAGCTGCGCACCGATCCGATCATCCGGATGATGGTGATCAGCCTGGCGTTCTACGGTATGTCCACATTCGAAGGGCCGATGATGTCGATCCGCGCCGTCAACAGCCTGTCACACTACACAGACTGGACCATTGGGCACGTCCATTCCGGGGCCTTGGGCTGGAACGGCATGATCACATTTGCCGCCCTTTACTTCCTCACACCGAAACTGTGGGGGCGGGCGCAGATGTATTCGATGTCCGCCATCAACTGGCACTTCTGGTTGGCGACCATCGGCATCATCCTCTACGCCGCATCCATGTGGGTGACCGGCATCATGGAAGGACTGATGTGGCGCGAAGTCGATGCCAACGGTTTCCTCGTGAACAGCTTTGCTGACACCGTCAGCGCCAAATTCCCGATGTATGTGGTCCGTGGGCTGGGCGGGGTGCTTTACCTGACCGGCGCGCTGATCATGGCCTGGAACATGTGGATGACGATCCGGGGGGGACAAAAGGTCTCTGCCCAGGTCGGCGTCCCCGCAGAATAAGGAGGGCTGAGATATGTCTGATACAACACCAAACAGCAGCGGCCCTGCCAAAGGCTTCCTTGCCAAACACAGCATCCTCGAACGCAGCCCGACGCTGTTGCTCATCTCCTCTCTTCTGGTGGTGACAATCGGCGGGATCGTGGAAATCGCACCGCTCTTCTACCTCGAAAACACAATCGAAGAGGTGGACGGCGTGCGGCCCTACAGCCCGCTGGAACTGGCCGGGCGCGATATCTACGTCCGCGAAGGGTGCTATGTCTGCCACAGCCAGATGATACGGCCCATGCGGGACGAGGTCGAACGTTATGGGCACTACAGCCTCGCGGCGGAATCCATGTATGACCACCCGCACCAATGGGGGTCCAAACGGACCGGGCCTGATCTGGCCCGGGTCGGTGGCAAATACTCTGATGACTGGCACGTGGATCACCTGATCAAACCGCAATCGGTTGTGCCGGAATCGATTATGCCCGGCTACGCCTATCTGCTCGACACGATGATTGACGCACAGATGGCAGCAGATGTGGTCTCGACCCATGCCTTTATCGGGGTGCCCTATACCGAAGAAATGGTCGAAATCGCCGCCGCCGATGTGCTGGCACAGGCCGACCCGGAGACCGAGCTTTATGACGATCTGCTCGAACGTTATCCGGGCGCACAAATCCGCAATTTCGACGGCGAACCGGGGGTGTCTGAAATGGACGCGCTGATCGCCTATATGCAGGTGCTGGGCACGATGGTCGATTTCTCGACCTTCACCCCAGACGCCAGCCGGTAGGGAGAGAAAAGATGGATACCTATTCACTCCTGCGCGAAATCGCCGATAGCTGGGTGCTTCTGGCGCTGTTTCTTTTCTTCCTTGGCACGATTGTCTGGGCCTTCCGGCCCGGCAGCCGCAAGGTCCACAGCGACATTGCCAATATCCCCTTCCGTAACGAGGACCGGCCAGGCTGCGCAAACGATTGCGCCGACTGTGCGTGCAAATCATTCAACATCGAGGAGCTGCAACCATGAGCAGCCAGGACAAAAAAGACATTGATGATGTCACCGGCATCGACACAACCGGTCACAGCTGGGACGGGATCAAGGAACTCAACAACCCGCTGCCGCGCTGGTGGCTCTGGTGCTTTTATCTGACCATCATCTGGGGGATCGGCTATACGATCGCCTATCCGGCATGGCCGATGATCAGCGGTGCGACCGCCGGGGTTCTGGGCTACTCCACACGGGGTGAGGTCGCCGAAGACATCGCGCGGTTTGAAGAGGCGAATGCCGAAATATCGGCGCAACTCGCCTCCGCAGACCTGACCACGCTCAGCGACAACCCAGAGCTTCTGCGCTACGCCAGTTCCGCAGGTGCGGCTGTCTTTCGCAACAATTGTTCGCAATGCCACGGGTCGGGTGCGGCGGGTTTCACGGGTTATCCCAACCTTCTGGATGATGACTGGCTGTGGGGCGGGGATTTCGACAATATCGAATACACGATCCGCCACGGCATCCGGAACGAAGAAGACTGGGATGCGCGCTATTCGGTCATGACCGCATATGACGAGGTTTTCAACGATGAAGAGGTGGACGCCACCGTGCAATATGTTCGCCAGATCTCTGGTCAGGACCACGACGCCACACTGGCCGCAGCGGGGGAAGAACTGTTCCTGAACAATTGTGCGGCCTGCCATGGCGACAACGGTATGGGCAATTACGACCTTGGCGCACCCAACCTGACCGACGCCATCTGGCTTTACGGCGGGGATGAGGCATCGCTTGAAGAAACCGTGCGCTATGCCCGTTTCGGCGTCATGCCGCCCTGGGGCGAACGGCTCAGCGAGGCCGAGATCAAGGCGGTCACCGCCTACGTCCACCAGCTTGGCGGCGGTGAATAGGATCACCCACGTACCATCTGTTCGCGCATAGGTACGGAAAGTGAAGGGAAGGGCGCCCAGCACCAGGGTGCCCTTTTCTTATGGAACATAGGTGGCGACCGGCAGCAAATCCTCTCCGAGGATTTGGCTTCAGACTTTCGGCGAAAGTCTGACACCGCGCGCCGCACGGCCTCCATCCTTGGATGGATTGTGCCATGTTCAAACGCCCCCTAATCTGACCGCACTTTATGCGCTGCAGCCATCACCGCACTGCGCGATGGCAGTTGCAGCGCCTGCAATATCGCATGAACGTGGTCCTTTACGGTGGCAATGGAAATCCCCAGCTCTGCGGCAATCGCCTTGTTTGACATCCCGTCGATCAGAAGCCCGGCAACCTCGCGCTGGCGGACCGTCAAACCCGCCAGAAACTGCGTGTCCCGCGCAGGCTCTGTCACTGTCACCAGCGGTGCGCCGATCACATCGCTTGCCGCCAGATCGATCCGCAGGCGCATGCCCGGCCGGGCAATCGGTGCCAACGCATCCAGCGCGCCTGCAGGTATCGCACCCGTCTCGCCCTTCATTTCCTCCAGCGCCTTCGCCAGCGCGGCCAGAACTGCTGGTTCCAACGCCATCTTTTAAGGACCTCCAATGACCCAAATGCCCCTTGAGATCACCAATTTCTTCCTCGCAATGCAAGCCGGGCCGCATGGGCTCGATATGCTGGCGGACATGTTCGCCCCCGACGCCGACTACTGGGAACCTTTCTCGGGGCAAACCGCGCCGCACAATGGGCGCGCTGCCATCATCGCCGCCTTCGCTGCCAGCCGCAGCGACGCCTTTGACGACGCGGTGATCACCCTCGGCGCGGTCGAGGTCGACGGCAATCAGATTACCGTCCAGTGGACTTGCATTTCGCAAGCCATCCCCGGCGGGCGCGGCAGCGGGACCAACGTCTTTCAGATGAAGGACGGCAAGATCGCCTCGCTGAAAACAACGCTGGATCAGGGGCAGCCATGAAAAACCCGGACGTCGACATCTGGCTCACGGCCTATGACAACCCCATGAAACCGGTCGTGGCCGCCATGCGCGACGCCATCCTCGCCGCCGATCCGCGCGTCGGTGAATGCATCAAATGGCAGGCCCCCACCTTCACCTACAAAGGCATGATCGCCAGTTTCTTTCCGAAGTCGAAAAAACACGCCTCGCTGATGTTCCACAAAGGGGCCGAAATCGCAGGGAACTTCCCCAACCTGACCGGCGACGGGAAAGAGGCGCGCAGCTTCAAGGTCAGCGACCTCGATGATCTCGTGACCAAGCACGATGAACTACAGGCGATCATCCGGACATGGTGCGACCAGTAGGACGCGGTTGGCTAAGCAGGCGACCATCAGCTAGGCTGGCAGCGCCCAACACAGGAGGCCGCCATGTCGACCGAAGAAAAGATCAAACTGACGACTGCTATTGTCGGGATCGCAGGGCTGCTCTTCGGGATCATCCAGTTCATTCAGGTCCAGTCCATCGCCGCCGCCCGGCCTTATCTTGAGAAGAAGCTGGACTGGTGCGAAAGGGCTGTCGAAACCGCCGCAAAGATCGCCACCGTTCCAGAGCCTGCCGCCGAAGATCTGCTGCAGTTCTGGCAGCTTTACTGGGGTGTCATGGGCCTGATCGAAAACGAGGCTGTGACACAGGCGATGGAGGATTTCGGCGAGGCTCTCAATACGCCCGCGCTTGCGCCGTCGCGCGCAAAGGACGCCCCCGACCACCAAGAAGCGCGTACAGGCCGGTCAATCGCACTCGCCCATGCCTGCCGGGCCGAACTGGCCGCCGAATGGTCGACCAGCTGGACACGGCAATAGAGCCTCAGGCCTTCTTGCTCGACAGCCCCAGCATGTAGTACATCCCGCAGCGGCTGACGGCGCCGGTCATGAACCAGGCGGTGCCGAACACCGTCATGACAATGGCCGCCACCTGCGGAACGGCAATCACGCCGATCCACGGCAGGACTGCAAGGGCGGCGCCGGAAATGATGCGGAACACCCGGTCAATCGGGCCGACATTGGGATCAAAGCTGTAGGTAAAAAGTTTCGAGATTTTCATGTTATTTTCTCCTTGGGTTCAGGCTGCTGTGCTCGTCCGGTCTTCGCGGTAGGGCAGGTCAACCGCCATGGGGGCAAAGGCCTCATCCACAGGGGTCAGGGCGATCTGGTTGGCATAGTTGCTCATCACCTTGGCCGCGATGCAGGCCACTACATCCAGCGCCTGCGCCCGGCTGTAGCCCGCATTCAGAAACGCATCGAGTTGGCTTCGGGCCATGCGCCCCTGATTGCGCAGCACCAGCAAGGTAAAGTCGCGCAGGGCCTCATGCTTGGGGTCCTCGAAGGCGAGGTCCTTGCGGATGGCCTCCAGCTGTTCATCGGTGTTTTCAAAGAATTCCATCTTTCCGATTACCGTATGGGCGGCCACGCAATACTGGCAGGCATTGGCATGGGCGACAGTGGTCTGGACGATGTTGATCGCCTGCCGGTCCAGCGTCCCATATCCCAGCAGGTTCTGTTGCAACTGCCAGTATGACAGCAGCAAGGCAGGGCTTTCGGCCAGAATACCGGCCAGATTGGGCACCATGCCGAAATTGTCATGATACCAGTCCAGCGCCGGGCGGGATGCCTCTGGCGCGCTGGTCAGATCGTGAATGGTAAAGTTGCGTTCCGTCATATGCTTAGTCATCGGATGGTCCTTTCGGTTGATGCAAATTCAAGCTAGGTGGACCGTGAACGGATCAAAACACGCAATATTGCGTTGCACATGGGCCAAAATTGCACCACCCTGCGACCCATGAGAAACGACTGGAACGACCTGCAAATCTTTCTGGCCCTCGAACGCGAAGGCACCGCGCGCACCGCCGCCAACCGGCTGAAATGCAGCCATTCAACCATCTCGCGCAGGCTCGATGCGCTCGAAACCCGCTTTGGAACCAAACTTTTTGACCGGACGCCTGATGGCTTCACCGTCAACGCCTCCGGCGCGCGCATCCTCGCCCGCGCGCAACAGATCGAGGCCGAGATGCTGGAGCTTGAACGCTCTGTCATCGGCGATGATATCCGGCTGCAGGGCGACATCCGGCTGACCGCCCCGCCACCGCTGATCGAATTCCTGCTGTTCCCGATGCTGCGGGACTTCCGCGATCAATACCCGCTGATCAATATCGAACTGGTGCCCAGCTACGGCTATGCCGACCTGTCCCGACGCGACGCCGATATCGCGATTCGGTTCTCTGACAAACCGGACGATCACCTCGTCGGGCGTCGCCTGCCCCCATTCCGCGACAGCATCTATGCCACCCCTGATTACATCGCGGCCCACTGGCCCGATGGTCAGCCGGAATGGATCAGCTGGGCGGACAGCGCGGCCTTTGCCAAACATATCAAGGCGACGCCGTTTCCCAAGGCCCCCATCAACTGGCGCGTCCCTTCGCTGCACCTACAGGCAGAGGCTGCGGCTCAGGGCCTCGGCATGGCCTCGCTGCCAATCATGATGGGCGACAACAACCCCCGCCTCGGCCGCGTTCCCGACGCCGGGGTACAGGATGGGCGGCCAGCATGGCTGTTGACCCATCCTGACCTGAGGCGCATGGAACGGGTCCGCGTCTTCGCCAAATTCCTGGCCGAGGCCATCGTCGCCAAATCCGATTTCATCGGGGGATAGGCCCGGGACGGATCTTGAAAAAGTCGAAGGTCAGATGGTTTCGGCTGTCATTTCATCAGCCAATTGTGGCTGCACCCATCGCATTACATGTCGGCATTGAGCCGATTGTGTTGAAAAACTCGAAAATCTGACGACCGCATTTTTCTGCCAATATCCATTGCAATGGCCAACTTGAAAGCAAATGCCCTGCGGCGGCGCTGAGAGCTTCGGACATTGCGAATTCTGGTCTTAGGCCGACCCCCTCGCCGAATTTTCGGATAGGCCTCCTACGGGGAAGTATTTTACCTGTTTTCGCGAATACTGGAGTTTTTCAAGAGTATCAGCCCACTTTGGCGGATGCTGCACATCACACCAACGTCCGCTCATCAAAGCGCGGCCAAAACGTGACAAAATCAAAGTTAGTTTTGCCGAGGGTTTGTGGCACAAAGTTTTCCAGAGGTTTCGGTATGCAGCCTGCCGGTGCCAAAACTCATACGTTTTGGCAAGGGCGACAACGGCCGTTTTTGCACCACTCCATTGATGGGTTCGCAATCCAAAGACGAAATGCTGCGGCTGAACAATTACGTACTGGACAGAAGGCGCTTGTCTATGAGGAAGTAGTGGAGGCTGTATTCCTGCGATGCATCGAATGCGATTGTTGGAATGGGAAGAATTGCTGATTGGACAGACAGTCGTAGGCGATAGTTCTCTATGCTGCCGGGTTGATTATCTGAGAGAGATGCATCGTACGCGCTATCAACTGCCGCCTGCGCGCTCGCTACGTCATCAGGAATGCTCATCACAAAGATTGCAAAGGCCTTCTCAGTCACATGCTTCATTGACGCAAAACACCTTCCAAGGTCAAAAGTTATGTCGGTGCGTCTTTTGATTTGACCAAGAACCCATGCACATTCCCGCTCGATCTGCTCAACCTCGCCAAGCAGCTTCGCGTCTATCCCGTTTGCCGATCTATGAACATGAATACGAAACTCGTCAAAATGCTGATCGGCCAGCTCAATAAAATGCACAAGTCGATCCAGGTTCAATGACTTGGCCTCGTCGCTACCCAAGACATACAGCATGCGGAAAAGGTCAACGACCAACGTGCTTAATCCCCGCGCCATCGTTTTGGAGACGCCGCCGGTGACGCCATACAACTCCTGACGGATCTTTTTCGGTAGGTCCTCGAACATGTCCTCTATTCGAGAATTTGCTCCACTCTGGTCCGAAAGGCGCTGTAGGACGCCAGCCATGAATGCAGGAGTGAGGTCATTGGAAAAACTTGGGTCGGCCAGTAAGCGAGCCAGCGTCGGTTCAGTGATTGCACGGAAAAGTTCCTGCATCGACGGAGTTCGGTGCTCAGGATCAGAATGAGAGGCGAGCATAGCGGATGTAACCTTCTCCGCATTCATGTCGCTCGCGATGACATCAATTGCTTCTGGAAGTCCGGCTAAAACCATTTGCTCGTAGAGAACTGGCGCATCTACTGGCAGGTCTCGGACAAACCCTCGGAAGGTTTCTTGCGCGTCTCTCTCCAACGTTGCTGCGAGCGAACTCATCGACGCGGGCTGATCGCGCAATATTTCTTTGAGCACTTTCTCAACCGAGACGCTTGCCTTGAGTGCGTCCAGGGTGCTTGGTTTCGCGGCAAATCCACCAAGTGCGATGACCAGCTTGACGCCGTTCAAAATCGGATTTGACAATTCGTTCTCCTAGAGCGCTAAACGTGATTGGAAACCTAATACCATGATCGCGTGTACTGTGGCGAGGTACGCATATCAAATGTAACCACAATCAACCCTAGGACGATTGGCGGACGAGTGACATTAACGACTGTTTTTGGCAGCGTTCATTTTCCAACAGCGGACTATGGAGCAACCGCAGCGGACTGGTGCTTTGTCCCGCACAACAGCCCTTCACCCAAGAAAAACTGGGAAAACAGGACAGGCTGGCCACACTGAAAACGTCCAGGAAATTGCTTCGTTTTAGTCAATGGTCCGCGACGTCTCACGGCTACTCAAACATCTTGCCATTTCTAAACACTTGTATATAAATACACTCGTATAGAAATGGCACGTCCCAAATCATATAACTGGCAAGACGCCGTCACCCGCGCCTGCATGGCATTTTGGGAGCATGGCTACACCGCCCTAGGCGTACGCGCGTTGGAAGCACAGACCGGCCTGAACAAATTTGCCATCCGCACCGAATTCGGCGGCAAGGAGGGGCTGTATCTGGCCGCCCTCAACCATTATCACACAGCCGCCAAAGACACGGTTCTCGCCCCTTTGAAAACGGGCGGTATTGCCGCGATTGCCCAGTTCTTTCGGGGACTCGTTACGTCTGGGTCCATCAACTCCAGCGCATGGGGGTGTTTGATGGTCAACACAGGCATCGAAAACGCCGAGATCAATAGCGCCGCCTTGCAACAGGCGTCTGATGCCTATTGGACCGACCTGCAAGACCACTTTTGTATGGCCCTGACCAACGCGCGAACAAAGGGTGAGATTGCGCCAACGCGCGACATTGATGATGCGGCACGCGGCCTCGTCTCTGCCGTGATGGGCATTCACACCGCGAACCGCGTCGGCAAATCGCATGAGGCCGGGCGGCACCTCGTTGCCTTGGTCCTTGATCTGCTCAAAACATGGGAGGTCGCGGATGCCGACTGAACTGACCGCGTTCACACCGATCACCGGGTTGGATGGTTTTTACACCGCAACCAGGGGCGGCCTGCGCTGCAATGCAATCCGGCTGAACACCGGCGATCTGTGCCTTTACAGCCCCGTTGCGGGTCTGGGTGACACAGCAATGGCAAGCCTTGATGCAATCGGCAAGGTCGCGTTTCTGTTCGCGCCGAACCAGTACCACAACAAGGCGCTCGTGGAGTATGCGCGCCGGTTTCCCGATGCGCGGCTGATCGCACCGCAGGCCTGCCACGCGCGGTTGCAAAAGATCACCGGACTGACGTTTGAAAGTACATCAGGTATCGAACAGGCCTTGCCTGAGGACATTCGGCTGGTGGCGCCCCCAGGGTTGAAGACTGGCGAGGTCTGGGTCATCGCTCCCGGTGCATGGTTGGTCGTCGATGCATTCGCCGGGGCGAAGGGTGATGGCGACAGGGCGCAATTGCTCAAGACGTTCCCCCGATATGGCGTTGGTGATCGCGGGATTTATGCGGCCTGGATGCAGGATCATCTCAAGGTCGCACCACCAGCGCTGCTGGTACCCTGCCATGGCGGTCTGGTGCAGGCGGCGGACCTGCCCGACCAGCTGATGCAGCTGATCAATCAGATCACATGACCCGTTGCCACAAAGGTTAACGGCATCTTCAGATTCAGACCGTGCGCTGCGTTAACCCCGCAAATCGCCCCTCAGGGGTCCGACGCAAGTCCGACGTTTTGCCGACGCGATGCCGACCGACCATTTTGGCAAAAACCCCTGTATTAACTGATGATTCGCGAAAACGGGCTGACGGGGGTGTTGCATCCGCTGCGACACCCCACCGCACGTTGCGTGCCCTCGGGGCTTGATCCACATCAAAGACCTATACGCCCCGCCCCTTACAACCGATCCTGCGAACAGAAGTTATCCGTCAGGCCGCCCACATGTCCTCAGCCGAAGACCAGCCTCTCTATGCCGCGCGCGAACCGATTTTTCCGCGCCGCGTCAAAGGGTTCTATCGAAACCTGAAATGGTGGGTGATGGGCATCACGCTCGGCATCTATTACCTGACGCCCTGGATTCGCTGGGATCGTGGCCCAAACCTGCCCGATCAGGCGGTGCTGGTCGATATGGCGCACCGGCGATTTTACTTCTTCTGGATCGAAATCTGGCCGCATGAATTCTATTTCGTGGCGGGCCTTCTGATTATGGCCGGACTGGGCCTGTTTTTGTTCACATCCGCGCTGGGCCGCGTCTGGTGCGGCTATACCTGCCCGCAAACGGTGTGGACTGATCTGTTCATCCTCGTCGAGCGCTGGATCGAAGGCGACCGCAACGCGCGGGTCCGCCTCTGGAACGCCAAATGGGATTCCCGTAAGATACGGTTAAGATTGACAAAATGGACGGTCTGGCTGCTGATCGCCATCGCAACCGGCGGCGCATGGGTTTTCTATTTCGCCGATGCACCAACGCTCGCCTACAACCTCGCCACGTTCCAGGCGCCGTTCATCGCATGGGCCACAATCGGGGTTCTGACCGCCACGACATTCATCTTCGGCGGCTTCATGCGCGAACAGGTCTGCAACTACATGTGCCCCTGGCCGCGCATTCAGGCCGCCATGATGGACCCCGAAACACTGACCGTCGCCTACCGCGAATGGCGGGGCGAACCACGCGGCAAAAAGCATGACAATACCACCGGCGACTGTATCGATTGCATGGCCTGCGTGAATGTCTGTCCGGCAGGCATCGACATCCGTGACGGCCAGCAGATGGAATGCATCACCTGCGCGCTTTGTATCGATGCCTGCGATGATGTGATGGAAAAAATCGGTAAGCCACGGGGATTGATCGATTATCTGGCCCTGTCAGATCAAGAGGAAGAAGCAAAAGGCAAACCTGCCAAGAAGCTTTGGCAGCATGTCTTCCGCTTCCGCACCATACTTTATACGACGCTCTGGGCTCTGATTGGTGTCGGCCTTGTCTTTGCGCTCTTCATCCGGGCCGATATCGAAATGACGGTCGCCGCCGTGCGTAACCCGACATTCGTAACACTGTCAGACGGCACGATCCGCAACATCTACGACATCCGCCTGCTCAACAAACATGGCGAAGACCGCGAATACCACCTCTCGCTCAGCTCCGACGAAATTCTGCGGATCGATCTGGAAGGCACGGCACAGCGCAGCATTATCGTGCCCGCGAATGAAACCTATCTGCAACGCGTCTATGTCTCGGCCCGCCCCGGTGATCCTGCGGCCAGCACGGACCGGGTCGATCTGCGTTTCTGGGTCGAGGATCTGGTGTCAGGAGAGCGTGCGCACAAGGATACAATCTTTAACGGAAGGACAGCACAATGACCCGCGAATTCACAGGCTGGCACATGCTGGCGCTTATGGTCGGCGGCTTTGGCATCATCATCGCGGTGAATCTGACGCTCGCCTATAACGCTGTCGCCACCTTTCCGGGGCTTGAAACCCGCAATTCCTACGTGGTCAGCCAGAAGTTCGAGGCGGATCGCGCGGCACAGAATGCACTGCGCTGGGATATGACATCAACATTGGAAGGCGGCGTTCTGACCGTTGCCATCGCGGACAAAGACGGCAACCCGGTCCAGCCCAAGGTCGTGGATGCGATCCTAGGTCGCGCGACACATACAGGGCAAGACGAGGTGCCGCAGTTCACATGGAATGGCACTGCGTTGACCGCCCCCGTTTCCGCATCCGAAGGCTATTGGAACCTGCGGTTGGTGTTGGAGGCCCCTGATGGCACACCGTTCCGCCGCCGCATCCAACTGACTGCGAAATGACCGATACGGCTGCCTGTCCGGCCTGTGTCGGCATGCCCGAGGCACCGCTGAAACAAGCGGCAGCCAAGGGGACCGATCAGATCGTTCTGTCCCTGCCGGGCATCCATTGCGTTTCCTGCATAAACGGTGTCGAACGGGCGCTGTCGGGCATGGAAGGCGTCGCATCGGCCCGTGTGAACCTATCGATGAAGCGGGTCACCGTGGGCACGAGCAGCCCCATCGCGCCGGAGGCGTTGATCGACACGCTGGAGCTCGCCGGGTTCGAGGCGCGCGTACTGGATACATCGCTTTTAGACGTGGGCACCGATACATATGGGCGCGGCCTGCTGACCCGCATCGCGATATCCGGCTTTGCAATGATGAACGTGATGCTCTTGTCGGTCGCGGTCTGGTCCGGGGCCGTGGGCGCAACCCAGCACCTGTTTCACATCATCAGCGCCAGCATCGCCATTCCCGCCGTAATCTATGCAGGGCAGCCATTTTTCCAGAACGCGTGGCGGGCTTTATCAGCGCGCAAGCTGAATATGGATGTGCCGATTTCGCTAGCCATTGTCCTTGCTGCGGCGATGTCGCTTTATGAGACTTTCGTAGGTGGCGCGCAGGTCTATTTCGACGCTGCTGTATCGCTAACCTTCTTCCTGCTGATCGGGCGCTATCTGGATTATCGCAGCCGCAAGGCTGCCGCTTCGGCTGCGGCACAACTGTCAGCGCTGGAGGTGCCGCGTGTGATGCGACTGACCGATGGCGCGCGGCAGATGGTTGATTTTGCCGATCTGACGGTGGGTGACCTGATCCAGGTCCTACCCGGCGGGCGTATCCCGGTGGACGGCGTAGTCGCCGAAGGCACAAGCCAAATCGATCGGTCACTGCTGACCGGCGAAAGCAAACCGATTGCCGCCAGAACAGGCGCCGCTGTTACGGCAGGCGAGGTCAACATGACCGGCCCCCTAACGATCCGCGCCACCACTGTCGGGTCCGACACCACCCTGCGCAAGATGGTGACCATGGTCGATCAGGCCGAGGCTGTGCGCAACCGCTATACCGCCATAGCCGACCGGGCCGCGGCGGTTTACGCACCTGTTGTCCACCTGCTGGCGCTGGCCGCGTTCATCGCTTGGCTGGCCTATTCCGGCGATGCCCGCCTGTCGCTGAATATCGCTGTGGCGACGCTGATCATCACCTGCCCTTGCGCGCTGGGGCTTGCCGTGCCTGCCGTATCGACCACTGCCGCCGGTCGCCTGTTCCGCGCCGGGCTTCTGGTCAAGGACGGGACCGCGCTCGAACGTTTGGCCGAGGTCGACACTGTGGTCTTTGACAAGACTGGCACGCTGACCATGCCTGCCGCCGCGCGCGACGCGCTGGATGGCAAGGCGCAATCCATCGCGCTGGCCCTGACGCGGAATGCGACCCATCCGGTGTCGCAGGCTATCGCCGCTTCGCTTGACGGCGTGATGCCAGCCAATCTGACCGACCAAAAGGAGCATTCCGGCAAGGGGTTGAGCGCGAACTACGAGGGTCAAATCGTGCGGCTTGGCTCGGGCGTGTGGCTGGGGATGAAACCCGGAACGTATCTTCAGATTGGCAGCGAAACGCCCCAGAAAATCACCCTGCAGTCCGAGTTGCGAGAGGGCGCGCGCGATCTGGTCACAGCATGGCAGAACGCAGGTCTGAACGTTCATCTGGTCTCGGGTGATGAGATCGAGGAAACATCGCGGGTCGCCGAGGCCCTTGGCATCGCCAACTGGAAGGCTGCGACGCGACCAGAGGAGAAAGTCAGCTACATCAACGCGCTGAATGATGCCGGGCTGAAGGTGCTGATGGTTGGTGATGGGCTGAACGACACTGGCGCGCTGGCGGCGGCACATGCATCCTTGTCACCTGCGACAGCGGCGGATGCCTCGCGCGCGGCCTCTGACATTGTGCTGCTGAATGACAGCCTGACACCACTGATCGAATTGCCCTTGGTTGCACGCAAGGCGCGTAAACTGGTGATGCAGAATTTCGCCATTTCGGCGGCCTATAACGCGGTCGCCATTCCCATTGCACTGGCTGGTTTCGCAACACCGCTTCTGGCTGCGATTGCGATGTCGACCTCATCCATTACTGTTCTTTTGAACGCGTTACGGCTAAGAGGGCGGGTATGAATATTCTTGTGATCCTGATCCCCGCGTCACTGATCCTTGGCGGGCTGGGGCTGCTGGCATTTTTGTGGAGCTTGCGGGCTAATCAGTATGAGGATCTGGACGGGGATGCGTGGCGCATACTGTCCGACGATGACCAGCCCCCCGCTGCCGACTAAAATTTTTGCCATCGCCGTCTTCGAAGCTGTTGACTCGCTCCGGCGTGGTCCCTAACTACGCTGCGTTATCACTCTCTACTGATGAGTGCTAACATGAGAGAAACACGAACTGGAGAAGTTCTGAAATGGCATTTACACCACTTCACGACCGCGTACTCGTTCGTCGCATCGAAGGCGACGAAAAGACTGTTGGCGGCCTGATCATTCCTGACAGCGCCAAAGAAAAGCCCGCTGAAGGCGAGATCGTCAGCGTTGGCGAAGGCGCGCGCAAAGACAGCGGTGAGCTGATCGCGATGTCTGTCAAAGCAGGCGACAAAGTGCTGTTTGGCAAATGGTCCGGCACCGAGGTCAAGATCGACGGCGAAGAGCTGCTGATTATGAAAGAAAGCGACATCCTCGGCATCATGTAAGCCGAATGATCGCAATCACATCTATTCTTAAGCAAGGAGCACATGAAAATGGCTGCTAAAGACGTCAAATTCGACACAGATGCACGCAACCGCATGCTCAAAGGTGTCAACACCCTCGCCAATGCGGTGAAGGTTACGCTGGGCCCCAAAGGCCGCAACGTGGTGCTGGACAAATCGTTCGGCGCCCCCCGGATCACCAAGGATGGTGTGTCGGTTGCCAAGGAAATCGAACTGGAAGACAAGTTCGAAAACATGGGCGCGCAAATGGTCAAAGAAGTGGCCCAGCGCACCAATGACGAAGCCGGTGACGGTACAACGACCGCTACTGTTCTGGCCCAGGCGATTGTCAAGGAAGGCATGAAATCTGTTGCCGCCGGCATGAACCCCATGGACCTCAAGCGCGGCATCGACCTGGCCACTGCCAAGGTTGTCGAAGCAATCAAAGCAGCCGCCCGCGACGTGACTGACAGCGACGAAGTTGCACAGGTCGGCACGATCTCTGCCAACGGCGAAGCTGAAATCGGTCGTCAGATCGCTGATGCGATGCAGAAAGTCGGCAACGAAGGCGTCATCACCGTTGAAGAAAACAAAGGTCTGGAAACAGAAACTGATGTTGTCGAAGGTATGCAGTTCGACCGCGGTTACCTTTCGCCTTACTTTGTGACCAACACAGAGAAGATGACAACAGAGCTGGAAGACGCAATCATCCTGCTGCACGAAAAGAAACTGTCGTCGCTGCAGCCAATGGTTCCGCTGCTCGAGTCGGTCATTCAGTCCGGCAAGCCTCTGCTGATCATTGCCGAAGACGTCGAAGGCGAAGCGCTGGCAACCCTGGTTGTCAACAAGTTGCGCGGTGGTCTGAAAATCGCTGCCGTCAAGGCACCTGGTTTCGGTGACCGTCGCAAGGCTATGCTGCAGGACATCGCGATCCTGACCGGTGGTCAGGTCATTTCCGAAGACCTCGGCATGAAGCTGGAAAATGTGACCATCGACATGCTCGGCTCTGCCAAGCGCGTCGCGATCACCAAGGATGAGACAACCATCATCGACGGTGACGGCGAAAAGGCCGAGATCGAAGCACGCGTATCCCAGATCCGTGGCCAGATCGAAGAAACGACATCCGACTACGACCGGGAAAAGCTGCAGGAACGCGTGGCCAAACTGGCCGGTGGTGTTGCTGTGATCCGCGTTGGCGGCATGTCCGAAATCGAAGTCAAAGAGCGCAAGGATCGCGTTGACGATGCACTGAACGCGACACGCGCCGCTGTTCAGGAAGGTATCGTTGTCGGCGGTGGCGTTGCACTGGTACAGGCCGGCAAGACACTTGCAGACCTGAAGGGTGCGAACTCTGACCAGGACGTCGGCATCGCTATCATCCGCAAGGCTCTTGAGTCTCCGCTGCGTCAGATCGCCGAAAACTCTGGCGTTGACGGCTCTGTCGTGGCTGGCAAGATCCGCGAAAGCAGCGATGCGGCCTTTGGTTTCAATGCGCAGACCGAAGAATATGGCGACATGTTCAAGTTCGGCGTGATTGACCCTGCCAAGGTTGTGCGGACTGCCCTGCAGGACGCCGCATCGGTTGCTGGTCTGTTGATCACGACCGAAGCCATGGTTGCTGACAAACCCGCCAAAGAAGGTGCCGGTGGCGCTGGCGGCGGCATGCCCGACATGGGCGGCATGGGCGGCATGATGTAAAACGCGGCTTGGGCTTTGCCCAAACGCGTTTGGTGGGTGGCAGGCGTTTGCTTGCAAATGCCGAGAACCCACTTGTTGGAAACGAAAAAAGGGCGGTCCAATGGGCCGCCCTTTTTGCGTAAACAGAATTTCGCAGAAATTCTGATCACAAAATCTCATCGAGATTTTGATATCGTCTGCTACTGGACGGCTACCGCCCCCACCGATACCGTCCGCCAATGATATTATCCCAGTCGCCCCAGTTTGCCCGCGACCTCCGGGCCGGAGAGGAAGGTGCTGTCGACGCGCTGCTCCGTGCTGCGTTCGGGGGCGAGGAAGAGGTCCAGCTTGCTCACAAACTCCGCAAGTCTCGCGCGATGGCGGGTGAGGTTGTGTTGCCGATGGATGACCGGATCATCGGCTATTACGCCCTGTCCACATTTGTGAAGCCAAAGGGCTGGCTGTGCCTGGCCCCTGTTGCGATCCATCCTGATCTGCAACGGCGGGGGTATGGTAAACGGATGATGGGTATGCTGACCGAATGGGCGCGGCTGACGCAGACGCCGGTCGTCGTCCTGGGTAACCCGGAATTCTATGAAAAGGCGGGATTTTCGCGCGAAAAGGCGGCGAAGCTGCAGACGCGATATCCGATAGAGAACACGATGCTGGCCGGAGTTGATGCTGCTGTTCCGGCGCAGCAGCTGGTCTATCCGGCTGCTTTTGACGGACTCTGACAGATGCAGTTGTTCCTGCTTGTCGCCCTGACGATGACGGCTTTTGCAGCCAACTCCATTCTCAACCGTATCGGCGTGGCCGATTTCGGGATGGACCCGATGGATTTCGCGGCCATCCGGGTCGTCGCCGGGGCCGTCATGTTGTGGCTGTTGATCCTGACCCGCAATGCGCCCCGGCCCGCCATTTGGGTCCCTAAACGCTGGGCGGGGGCGGTCATGTTGGCAATCTACATGGTCGGGTTTTCCTGGGCCTATATCAGCCTCGGGGCGGGGTTAGGGGCGCTGATCCTCTTTGGTGTCCTGCAGGTCGTTGTCTTTGGCTGGGCCGTGATCGAAGGACAAACCGTGCCCGTGATGCGCTGGATCGGTGCCGGGATCGCCCTGATCGGGTTATGCGTGCTGCTTTGGCCCGGCGGGCAGGCAACCGTGCCTTTCGCCGGTGCAATGTCGATGGCGGCGGCCGGCGTTGGATGGGCCGCCTATACTCTTCTGGGGCGCGCCGAAAGTGACGCGCTGGGGGCGACAGCGGGTAATTTCCTGCTCTGTGTACCTCTGACCGGGCTTGCAATGGTGGTAGCCGGCGGCGGGCATCTATCCGTGATGGGCGTTTTGACGGCAGTGGTCGCCGGGGCAGTAACTTCTGGACTGGGCTATGCCCTTTGGTATCGGGTTTTGCCATCATTGCCGACAACAGTGGCAGGGATTGCGCAGCTAAGCGTGCCGGTGATTGCCGTCGCTGCGGGCGCTGTGCTGCTGGCTGAGCCGTTGACACTGCGTCTGCTCTCTGCAGGTGCACTGGTGCTCGGTGGCATCGCCTTGTCGCTTCTAGTGCGACGTTAGGTTTTTCGTGAAAGGGTATTCCGTCGCGGCAACACAATGCTAACTAACACGCATGAGATACGTTTTGGCCGCCCTTCTGTCCTTGATGGGATCAGCTGCAGCAGCGCAGGAATGCGTCGTGATGCTGCACGGTCTGGCACGTACCGAAATCTCATTCACCCCGCTGCAGATCGTCCTTGAGAACGAAGGCTACAAGGTCATCAACCGCGGCTATCCATCGACCGAGGCGACAATCCCGACATTGGTCGAGGAACATCTGGCCGAAGATGTGGCGGCCTGCGGTGATGCCCGTGTGCACTTTGTCACCCATTCTATGGGTGGAATCCTCGCCCGCGCATGGCTGACCAATAACCGGCCCAAGGTGATGGGCCGTGTTGTCATGCTGGGGCCGCCCAATGCAGGGTCTGAACTAGTGGATATCTTCGGCGATTTTGAACCGTTTCAATGGGTGAACGGCCCGGCGGGCCTGCAATTGGGCACTGGCGATGCCAGTTTTCCAAACCAGTTGGGCACACTACCGGAATACGAGGTCGGCATCATTGCCGGTAACCGCACGCTGAACCCGGTTTATTCCGCCCTGATCGACGGACCCGACGATGGCAAGGTCTCGGTCGCGTCCACCCGGCTGGCGGGGATGAATGACCATATCGAATTACCCGTGACCCACACCTTCATGATGAACAACCCGCTGGTGATGGAAGAGGTGCTGATCTTCCTGCGCGACGGCCGGTTTGATCGCAGCCTCAACATGACCGATGTGATCCTCGGCACGGATTAAGAGGCGGGCGCGACGACCCTGTTCACATGCCCCATCTTGCGACCCGGTTTGGCCTCGGCCTTACCATAAAGATGGATCGCCGCATCGGTTCCGGCGATTTCCGGTATCCGGTCCATATCGTCGCCAATCAGGTTTTCCATCACCACATCCGAATGGCGCGTCCCGTCGCCAAGCGGCCAGCCCGCAACGGCGCGGATATGCTGTTCGAATTGGCAGATGGTGCAGCCGTTCTGGGTCCAATGGCCGGAGTTATGCACGCGCGGCGCGATTTCATTGACGATCAGGCCACTGCTGGTCACGAACAGCTCAACCCCTAAAACGCCCACATAATCCAGTGCGTTCAGAATACGCGCGGCGATCAACACGGCATCGGTCCGCTGGTCAGGGGTCAGCCGGGCGGGGACAGCGGTTGTCCGTAGTATTCCGGCCTCGTGCACGTTTTCGCCAGGATCGTAGCAGGCCACAGCCCCATCAGCGCTGCGCGCCCCGATGACCGACACCTCATGGCTGAAATCAATGAAACCTTCCAGGATTGCCGGCGCACCGGCCATATCGGCAAAGGCCTTTTCTATGTCGCCCACGTCCTTGATGCGGGCTTGGCCTTTGCCGTCATAACCCATCCGCCGGGTTTTCAGGATGGCTGGCGTGCCGATGCGATCAATGGCGCGAGTGAGGTCGTCGAGGCTTGTCACATCGGCGAAGGGTGCGGTTTGCAGCCCGAGATCCTGCAGAAAAGTCTTTTCGGTCAGCCGGTCCTGGCTGGTCGCCAAGGCCAGACGTCCCGGGTGGATGGGTACATGATCCTCAATCAGGTCAAGCGCTGCGGTCGGGATGTTTTCGAATTCATAGGTGACGACATCGACGCTCTTGGCGAAATTTTCCAATGCTGCGCGATCGTCATAAACAGCTTTCATATGGAAATTGGCCACATGTGAGGCGGGGCAATCGCCGCCGGGTCCGAAAATGCAGGTTTTGAACCCAAGACGGGCTGCTGCGACCGACAGCATTCGCCCCAATTGGCCGCCGCCGAGTATACCGATTGTCGCCCCGGTGGGCAGTGGATCAGTCATCGCTTGGCTCATGAGGGATCGAGGCAGACAATGCGCTGCGCCACTGGTCAAGGCGCGTGGCCAGATCGGTGTCTTGTAGGGCGAGGATACCGGCAGCCATCAGCCCGGCATTCGCCGCCCCGGCGGCACCGATTGCCATGGTCGCCACGGGATAGCCGCGCGGCATCTGCAGGATGGAATAAAGACTGTCGACACCCGACAGCGCCTTGGTCTGCACGGGGACACCAATCACCGGCACCCGGGTTTTCGAGGCCATCATGCCTGGCAAATGAGCCGCCCCGCCTGCACCGGCAATAATCACCTGCAAACCGCGATCCACGGCTGTCTTACCATAGTCCCACAGCCGGTCCGGTGTACGATGGGCCGACACGATCTTGGTTTCGTAAGCGATGCCCAATTGGTCAAGCATTTCAGCGGCTTCGCGCATGGTGGGCCAGTCTGATTGACTGCCCATGATGATACCGACCAAAGGTTGGGCCATGACGCACCCCTGCTGCCAAAATGAAGCGGCACTATAGCGGCGACACGGGTCGCTGCAACGCCCTATCAAGCGATAATATCAGGCAAAATACGATCTTCGAGGGTGACAATCTGGTCTTTCAGGGCCAGTTTTTGTTTTTTGAGCCGTTTGATTGTCAGCATGTCCGCAGACCCGCGCTCCTGCAGAGCGTCGATGGCTTCATCCAGATCCCGATGCTCGCGCCGCAGCACCTCCAGCTTGACGCGCAGGACCTCAACCTGTTCCATTTGTGCAGATTTGTTCATCTGTGGCGTGTCCGATTGCTTGTGATCTTATCACTATAGATAGGGGTTTAGTCACAAAGTTCCTAACACTTCCTCTTGATCACCAAGGCTTGCAGACCCATATTTTTGATAACGGTCGCCGAAATCGGGGCCATAACTGACAGTCGCTTGACGAAAAGGGCATGTCTTATGACGAAATTGGCTTTGGGAACGCATCCGTTCCTGTTGGGTTTCGAACAGCTTGAACGGCTGGTCGAACGTACCGCGAAAAGCGGAAATGACGGCTACCCGCCGTATAATATCGAACAAACCTCGGATCATTCCTATCGGATTACGCTGGCCGTGGCCGGTTTTGCAGAAGGTGATCTGGCGATTACCGTCGAAGATAACTCTTTGGTCATTCGTGGGCGTCAGAATGAAGATGACGCCGGGCGTATCTATCTGCATCGCGGCATTGCCGCGCGCCAATTCCAGCGTTCTTTCGTGCTGGCCGATGGTGTCGATGTGGGTGAGGCGGTGATGGAAAACGGTCTGCTGCATATCGATCTGACCCGGGCGATCCCGGATCGCATCGTGCAGACGATCAATATACGGAAAGGGTGAGTCATGAATACCAAGTTTGACCTGAAATCGATGGGCGAGGATATCGTCTATGTGAAAGCCATCGCCGTCACCGAACTGCCGCAGGAATTGCAGCAGCAGGCGGGTGATCTGGACACGCTGTTTTCGGTCCATAATGCCCAGGGTGAGCAGTTGGCGCTGGTGGCCAACCGCAAACTGGCCTTTCATCTGGCGCGTGAAAACCACATGCGCCCGGTGACTGTTCACTGACAGATGCCACAGCGTAAGATGGGTCTTGACCCATCCTACGCTTTGATCAGCCCCATGCTTTCCAGCTTCAAAATCACCTGATGGGCGCAGTTGTCGACCGGGACATTCTCGGTCTCGACGCGCAATTCAGGGTTTTCGGGAACATCATAGGGGTCTGAAATCCCGGTAAATTCCTTGATCTTCCCTTCGCGCGCCAGCTTGTAAAGCCCCTTGCGATCCCGCCTCTCGCATTCCTCGATGGATGTGGCGACGTGGATTTCCAGATATGCCCCGAATTGTTCGATCTCTTCACGCACGGCCCGCCGTGTCGCCGCATAGGGCGCGATCGGTGCGCAGATCGCGATGCCGCCATTCTTGGTGATCTCAGAGGCTACAAATCCAATCCGCCGGATGTTCAGGTCGCGGTGTTCCTTGCTGAACCCCAGTTCCGACGACAGGTTCTTGCGCACGATATCCCCGTCCAGCAGTGTCACAGGCCGCCCGCCCATTTCCATCAACTTGACCATTAGCGCGTTGGCGATGGTTGACTTGCCGGACCCTGAAAAGCCGGTGAAGAACACAGTAAATCCTTGTGCGGCCCGTGGCGGCCGCGTTCTGCGCAGCTCTTCAACCACGGCAGGGAAGGAAAACCATTCTGGTATTTCCAGCCCTTCCGACAAGCGCCGCCGCAATTCCGTGCCAGAGATATTGAGGATCGTGACTTTATCCCGGTCGTGGATTTCATCGGCGGGTTCGTATTGGGCGCGGTCCTGCACATATACCATGTGCTGAAAATCGACCATTTCGATGCCCATCTCATCCTGATGTTGCCGGAACAGGTCCTGCGCATCATAAGGGCCATAGAAATCCTCGCCCTGGCTGTTCTTGCCGGGGCCCGCATGGTCACGCCCTACGATGAAATGGGTGCAGCCATGGTTTTTGCGGATCAGCCCGTGCCACACGGCCTCGCGCGGGCCGGCCATGCGCATGGCGAGGTTCAGAAGCGACATCGTGGTGGTCGATGACGGGTATTGATCCAGCACGGCCTCATAACAGCGCACGCGGGTGAAATGATCGATATCACCGGGCTTGGTCATGCCGACAACCGGGTGGATCAGCAGGTTCGCCTGTGCCTCTTTCGCCGCCCGAAAGGTCAGTTCCTGATGGGCGCGGTGCAACGGATTGCGGGTCTGAAAGGCCACCACCTTGCGCCACCCCAGTTTGCGAAACAGGGCGCGGAGTTCATTGGGCGTATCGCGGCGACCCCGGAAATCGTAATGCACAGGCTGCTGGATGCCCGTCACCGGACCGCCCAGATAGACGCTGCCTGCTGTATGATGCAGATAATTGACTGCCGGATGCGCCAGATCATTGGCGCCAAACACCTTTTCCGCCTCGCGCGCCTTGTCCGGCGACCATTTGTCGGTCACGGTCATGGTCGCCAGGATCACCCCTTCCTGGTCGCGCAAGGCGATGTCCTGACCCAGTTCAACCGCCTCGGCAAAGCGCTCTGACACATCCAGCGTGATCGGCATGGGCCACAGCGTACCGTCGGCCAGCCGCATGTTTTCCACCACGCCATCATAGTCGGCTTGCGACAAGAACCCTTTCAGCGGATTGAACCCGCCATTCATCAACAGTTCCAGATCGCAAATCTGGCGCGGGCTCAGATCATGGCTGACCAGATCGGCCGCCTCCATCTTCATCTTCTGGGCGCTCTCATACGAAACAAAAAGTTCCGGGATCGGGGCCAAATCCTGTGCCATCATAACGACCTGACGTTTGTGATTTTCAGTTGCGTGGTGGCATAGACCCGGCATTGGCCCGTGTCTAGCGACCACTGGCAGTTAAGACCGGGGTTCGCGCGAAACGGCTGAAGCGGGAACCAACGCGTGGCTAACGCGGGATCAGACGGACAGGCAGACCACCCTTGGGGAAAGGGATGGGAACGCGCTGCCATTTGACGGGTCCGTCATCGGCCCGTTCGACCCGGTAGCGGCGCAGCAGCAGCGCCATGAATACCTTGACCTGCATCGTGGCGAAATGCAGGCCGATGCATTTATGTGCCCCGCCACCGAACGGCGCCCAGGCATAGCGATGGCTTTGATCCTCGGCCCGGTTTGGTGAAAAGCGGTCAGGGTCGAAAACCTCGGGGTCGGTCCAATGATCCGGCGATACCAGAACCATGCCGGGCATGGCGGAAACGGATGTGCCCGCCGGGAAATCCATGCCGCCATAGCTGAAATCGCGCACCGCCAGGCGTGGGATGAATGGCACTGGCGGTAACAGGCGCAGGCTTTCGCGAAACACCCGGTCGGTCACATCAAGCGCGTCCAAGGCGGCGTCATCCAGCGGTGCATCGCCAAGGGCGTCGACCTCTGCCACCATCCGGTCCTGCCAGTCTGGATACGTCGTCATGGCCCAGATCATTTTGGTCAGGGTGGCGGCCGTGGTGTCGTGGGCAGCCATCAGCAGGAAATTGAAGTGATCAACGATCTCTTCATCTGTCCAGACATTGCCGTCATCATCGGTGGCGAGGCACATCTGGCTGAAGAAGTCATCGCCGCCTGTCTTGCGCCGCTCTGGGATCAATTGGCGGAACGTTTCGGACAGATAGCGGCGTGCCATCATCCCCCGCCTGATCTTGGTATAGGGCAGGGGTTTGCGGATGATCCCGAGCGAGGCTGCAACCTCGGCCTGGAAGGCTTGATTGAGTTCAGGCACCCTATGATCGTGGATCGAAAGCCCCATGAAGACCGCACCGCCCATCTGCAATGTCGCTGTCTTGATGGCGGGAAAAAACGCGAAATCGGTTTCGGCTGGCCAATCGGTGATCAGACTGTCAAGCGCAGTCGCCATGCTGTCGCGATAGGCGTCCATCACAGGCTTGCGAAAGGCTGATTGCATGATCCGGCGATGCGCGCGGTGATCGCCAAAGTCGCGCAGCATCAGCCCGCCGCCGAACAGCACATCCAGCATGTCCCAGCCACCCGCGCTGGAAAACAGATCATCCCTGTCACCAAGTATGAATTCCAGCGCATCTGCGCCATTCAAGGCGACACGCCATTTCCCCAGCACCTTGACCTTGTAGATCGGGCCAAATCGTTTGGCCGCGTTGCCATGAAGGCGATAGCTGTCGATCAGAAGGTCAAGCGTATGTCCGATCAGTGGTTTGGGTCGGGGCCCCGGTACATGGGCCAGCGTATCAGCGTTGGCCATCTGCCCTCCGATCACTGCGATAACGAAACTCTACCGCAGATTGCAGAAACGTCAAAATATAGATGGAGTCCAGTCAGTTGGGCTAGCCGCTACACGCAGTTGCGCCGCGCCCGGGGCATTCCAGCGAAACAGCACCAGATGCCACCGTTCCGGCGCCCGGCGTGAGGCATAGATCATCCCATCCGCGCCACTGGCCCGCACCGCGTCTGATGCTTTCCAACTGGTGGCGGGCTGGCCGTTTGCTCGCTCGTCCGCCCATGGCACGCTGGGCCAGCGCGGGTCTATATCGAGCTGATCACAAGTCGCCGGGTCGCGCAGATCGGCAAGCCGTGCGTCGCTCACTTGCAAGGGGATCATCACCCGCGGCAGATCGTCCGCGCGCAGGTATATGTCAATCGCGATGGCTGCTGCTTCCGGCGTAGGCGAAGCATAGAAAGCAGGCTGCCCGCTATGGTGAAACCGGCCTTCAGGGTGGATCACCCCGTCCAGCACCTTGTCGGCATATCGCGCAAAGGCGATGCGAAAAGCAGGCCCCGAAAACAGTGTCAGATTGGTATTGCTGGCAGTCATTCCACGGCAGCAAGAACGGGCGCATCTTCCTGTTCTGCAAGGAATTTTTCGGCGTCCAGTGCCGCCATGCAGCCCATACCCGCGGATGTGACAGCCTGACGGTAAATGTGGTCGGTCAGATCGCCCGCCGCAAAGACACCGGGGATGGCTGTGCGGGTGCTGCCCGCCGTGACTTTGACATAGCCACCATTGTGGGTTTCCAGCTGGTCCTTGACCAGTTCGGAGGCGGGCGCATGGCCAATGGCGATAAAGACGCCCTTGCACGGGATTTCGGTGATTTTGCCGGTTTTGGTGTGTTTGACACGCACGCCTTCGACGCCCAAAGGCTGATCGGTGCCATAGACCTCATCAATTTCGTGGAACCACAGCGTTTCGATTTTCTTGTTGTTAAACAGTCGGTTCTGCAGGATTTTCTCGGCCCGCAATTCATCGCGCCGGTGGATCAGCGTGACCTTTGAGGCGAAGTTGGTCAGAAACAGAGCTTCTTCCACCGCCGTGTTGCCGCCGCCGACCACGACGATTTCCTGACCCCGGTAAAAGAACCCGTCGCAGGTGGCGCAGGCGCTGACGCCGAAGCCTTTGAACTTGTCCTCGGTTGGCAGGCCAAGCCATTTGGCGCGGGCCCCGGTGCAAAGGATCACGGCGTCGGCGGTATAGACCGTGCCGCTGTCTGATTGAGCGGTGAAGGGGCGCTTTTGCAGGTCGAGCGACGTGATGATGTCGCCGATGATTTCGCAGCCCATTTCGCGTGCATGGGCCTCCATTCTGACCATCAAATCAGGGCCTTGCACTTCGGTGTCGCCGGGCCAGTTTTCAACTTCGGTGGTGGTGGTCAGCTGGCCGCCGGGTTCGATGCCCTGCACAAGGATCGGTTCCAGCATGGCACGCGCCGCATAGACGCCTGCGCTGTAACCAGCGGGGCCGGAGCCGATGATCAGGACTTTGGTGTGGCGGGTGTCGGACATGGGGGCCTCATTACGCTGCAATGGATCCGATATAGACCCGCCTGCACGAGGATAAAAGGCCGGGGCTAGCGGAAGTGATACGTTATTTTATTGCTGTTTGGTGAAATATTGTTGCGCAGGTGCGCGCTGTTTCGTAGTATTCGCAAAAATCACAGGGAATATGATGCCAGGAACGAAACTTGATGACATCGACCGGATGATTCTGGCCGAATTGCAGGCCGATGGTCGCATGACCAATGTGGAACTGGCCAAACGCGTTGGAATATCGGCCCCGCCATGCCTGCGCCGGGTGCGCACATTGGAAGAGCAGGGATTTATCCAAGGATATCATGCAGATGTAAATGCCCGCGAGCTTGGCTTTGAGGTGCAGGTCTTTGCCATGGTGGGTTTGGTCAGCCAGGCGGAGGTGGATCTGAGTGCGTTCGAGCGCCGCTGCCAGGAATGGCCGCTGGTGCGCGAGTGTCATATGCTGAATGGCGAGGTGGATTTTATCCTGAAGTGCGTGGCGCCGGATTTGCGTACTTTCCAGCGGTTTTTGACAGAGGAATTGACGAGTGCTGACAACGTGGCGTCGGTAAAGACATCGCTGGTCATTCGCGGCGCCAAGGACGAGCCGGGGGTGCCGTTTGACGTGCTTGAGGCGCGGTTGGCGCAAGAGGCCTGACGCAACGTTCGGTGGGGTGCGGGGGGCGGCGCAACACCCCGATCAGCCCATTTTCACGAATCATGTGTTAATACAGGGCTTTTTGCCAAAATCGGCGGTCGGCATCGCGTCGGCAAAACGTCGGACTTGCGTCGGACCCTTTTGCGCGATTTTGCGGGATTAACCCGGCGAACGGTCGAAACATGAAGGCGTTGTTAAGGATTGAGGTCGTCTGACTTCATGACGCGCGGGCCAGTGGTTTTTGCCCCGTGATCTGGCGCGCTTCTTGCAGCGTTTTGGGTTTGCCGAAATAGAAGCCTTGCGCATAAGCGCAGTTTTCAGAACGCAGGAATGTCAGTTCTTCCTGCTGTTCGATCCCTTCGGCTAGCACCGGGATCCCGAGGGCGGTGCCAAGCAGAAGTGTAGACCGGACGATGGCCGCGCGCTGATGATCGCTGTGCACATCAGAAATGAAACTGCGGTCGATCTTGATCTTGTCGAAAGGGAAGGCCTGCAAGGTCGAAAGCGAGGAATAGCCGGTGCCGAAATCATCCATCGCGATGCGGATACCCATCGCCTTGAGCGTGTACATGGCTTTCAGAGTACGGACCTGATCGTCGATAATTGATGCTTCTGTCACCTCAAGCTCAAGCCGTTCAGGCGGGAAGCGGGTTTCTGTCAGGATGGTGGAAACTTTTTCCACAAAGCAGGCCTGGACCAATTGTTGTGGGGCGACATTGACAGCGATGCTGAATTCGTTTGGCCAACTGGCGGCCTCAGTGCAGGCGGTGCGCAGGACCCATAGACCGATATCACGGATCAGGCCGGTTTCTTCGGCGATGGGGATGAATTGTGCGGGCGAAACCGGGCCGCGTTGGGGGTGGTTCCAGCGCAACAAAGCCTCGAACCCCACGGGTTGCAGTGAGTTCAGATCGTTCTGCAACTGATAGACCAGTTCAAATTCGCCGTTTTCGACCGCGTGCCGCAGATCGTAGATCATCAAGGTCCGTTCCTGCGTTTCACGATCCATTTCGGCATTGTAAATGCAGATAAAGTTTTCGGGGTCCGATTTGGCCCGGTACATGGCGATGTCGGATTGCCCCAGCAAGTCGTCCATCTTGATGTCATCGCCGCATGCGATGGCAACGCCGATGGCCGCCCGCACGCTGACCGGGGCCGCAGGCAGTTCAATCGGCTGAATGACAGCGTTGTTCAGGCGGGTGCCGAATGCGATCACGTCATCCTCGCTCTGAAAGCCGCGTTTGAGGGCGACAAATTCATCACCACCAGTCCGGGCGATGAATTCATCGTCTTCGATGGTCCAGCGGAGTCGTTCACTGACCACCTGGAGCACCTGATCGCCGGTGGCGTGGCCATAAAGATCATTGATTTCCTTAAAAAGGTTGAGGTCGATGGTCAGGACGGCAACCTGGGCGTCGGGGTTGGTCTGCAGTTCTTCGGCATACCGATCAATCCGGTTGGCCAGTTGCAGACGGTTGGGCAGCCCGGTCAGCGGATCGTTCAGGGCGGCGATCTTGAGCTGTTTTTTCGCCTCTTCCTCAATATTGGTTTCGATGCTGACCGAGGCAAAACCGATCAGCAGGATGACGACCATGATCGCAAGGATCAGAAAGCCAAGCGCCGTGTCCGAGATTAGCTGCGGCGGCACCTCATTGAGCGTGTTGAGTTCGATTGTAAACGCGCTCATCCCCGTGAAATGCATGGTGCAGATGGCGGTCACCATCAGTATGGCCCCGCCCAGCCAGCAGTAGCGCGTAACCGGAAAGGCGATGCGGTGAAAGGCAGCCGTGCCTAACCCCATGCCCAGCAGAACAGAGGCAATGACCGGCCTGGTATGCCAGATGACGTCCCCCGGAAACAGATAGGCCGACATACCGACATAGTGCATGATGGATACGGTCAGGCCGAAGGTGGTACCGGCCGCGATGGTGTTGCGCAGGCCTTTGCCGCGCCCGAACACCGCATTCGCAGCCAATGTCCCAAAGATGGCGATAACCAGCGACAGCCCGGTTGTGAACGGTTCGTACCCGTGTTCGACGCCCGGATCATAGGCCAGCATGGCGATGAAATGCGTGGTCCAGATGGTCGTGCCGGTGATCAGACCGGTCAGGGCAAGCTGGACCACCCGGCGCAGTCCGTGAGCCCGCAGCATCCGCCGACTGAGCAGGACAGCAAGACATGACCCCACAATACAGACAAGCGCCGCGACGGCGACCAGCCCGTAATCGTGTTCATAGACCAGACATGCGATTACCCGATACATTGACCCGCTTTGTCAGTGAAACCATCACCGCACCGTTTCATCTGACAATGAAGAGTTGGTTAGGTTTCGCCGTATAATGGTGAGTAAGTCGGTTCAATTTTAATCGTTTTGTCGGCTTTGACAGGTCTATGACACCTCTCGCCATCGTCCCAAAACAGGCGTAAGTCGGTAATCATGAAGATTGTTCGTCTTGAAGATGCGCGCCATCTGCCGCTGTGGCGCAGGCCCACATCACTGTTGTTTGTGATGGCAATGGCGATGCCTGTGGCCTTTGCCACATGGTCGGCCTTGTTGAACAACTTTGTGATCGAGGTGGCGGCATTCGATGGATCTGACATCGGCTGGCTGCACACCGTGCGCGAAATTCCGGGCTTCTTTGCCATTGGTGTGATCGCGCTGATCATGTTTATTCGCGAGCAGGTGCTGGGTCTGGTGGCGCTGGCCATGCTGGGTGCGGCGACGGCGGTAACGGCGCAGTTTCCGAGCATGGCGGGTATTCTGACGGTGACGATGCTGTCATCCATCGGCTTTCATTATTACGAGACGGTCAATCAGTCGTTGCAGTTGCAGTGGATCGAAAAAAAGCGGGCGCCACAGACGCTGGGTTGGCTGATTTCGGCCGGGGCGGGGGCCACGATTGTGGTTTATGTGCTGATCGTGCTGAGCTGGGATCTGCTGGGTCTGACCTATTCGATCGTCTACTGGCTGTCGGGCGGGTTTACGGCCTTCGTGGCGCTGCTGTGTCTGTTTGCCTATCCCCAGTTTGAATCGCCCAATCCGCAGTTGAAGACTTTTGTGCTGCGCCGCCGTTATTGGCTTTATTACGCCTTGCAGTTCATGTCGGGCGCCCGCCGCCAGATCTTTGTTGTCTTTGCCGCGTTCATGATGGTCGAACAGTTCGGGCTCGAGGTAGATGAGGTGACCAAGCTGTTCCTGCTGACCCTTGTCATCAACATGATCGCCGCCCCGTTTCTGGGCAAGCTGGTGGCCGTGTTCGGTGAGCGCCGGGCGCTGGTGTTTGAATATACCGGCCTCTGCCTGATCTTCTTTGCCTATGGGGGCATCTATTATTTCGGCTGGGGTGTGCTGTTGGCGACGTTTTTGTATGTGGCCAACCATATCTTTTTCAGCCTGGCGTTGGCGATCAAGACCTATTTCCAGAAGATCGCGGACCCGCAGGATATCGCCCCGACAGCGGCTGTGGCCTTTACCATCAATCATATCGCGGCTGTGTTTCTGCCGGCCCTGCTGGGTTATATCTGGCTGCAATCGCCGGGAACGGTGTTTTTGATGGCGGCGGGCATGGCGATCATTTCGCTGCTGTTGTCGCTGTTGATCCCGCGCCATCCGGCTCCGGGTCACGAGACCGTGTTTCAGTTCCGTTTGCTTGCGGCGGCAGAGTAGAAATTACGCCGCCGGGCATTATATTCTGCCCTGACCCCCAGAGGAGAGTTCAGATGTTTTTCACCAAGAGCCCGAAATCCGAGATGGTGACAAAGGATGCCGCCCTGCCGGGCCGGTCCGCACCGATCCCGACAGCCCCGACCCATTTCGTTTATGGCACGCCGCTGACTGGCGAGGTGCCGGAGGGCATGGAAGAGGCCATGTTCGGTATGGGCTGTTTCTGGGGTGTGGAGCGGATGTTCTGGAAGCTGGATGGTGTGCAGTCGACCATGGTGGGTTACGCGGGCGGTTATACCCCGAATGCGACCTATGAAGAGGTTTGTTCCGGCAAGACCGGTCATAATGAGGTGGTGCGCGTGATCTATGATCCGGCGGTCATTTCCTATGATCAGCTGTTGCAGGTGTTCTGGGAGGGCCATGATCCCACCCAGGGGATGCGGCAGGGTAATGATCGGGGCACGCAGTACCGGTCTGGCATCTATGCCTATTCGGTGGCACAACGCGAAGCGGCTGAGGCCTCCAAAGCGGCCTTTGCCCCGCGTTTATCGGAAGCCGGGTATGGTGCGATCACGACAGAGATTGTGGATGCGCCGGAGTTCTATTTTGCCGAGGATTATCACCAGCAATATCTGGCGAAGAACCCGAATGGCTATTGCGGCATCGGGGGGACGGGTGTGACCTGTCCGATTGGTGTTGGCGTCTAGGCGATTTGTCCAATGTGATGTGTTCAGTGCTGTTCCCTCCAAAGGGAACGGGCTGGCTGTGGTTGTCGATGCCGATGGTCTGACCGATGACCAGATGCAGGGGTTTGCCGCCTGGACCAATCTGGCGGAAACCACGTTTCTGACCACGCCCACTGAACCCGAGGCGGATTATGCCGTGCGCATCTTTACCCCCGGTCGCGAGATGCCGTTTGCGGGGCATCCGACGCTGGGGAGTTGTATGGCCTGGCTGCATACCGGCGGTGTGCCCGCCGAAGCCGGTGTCGTGCGTCAGCAATGTGCGATCGGTATTGTTGAGATTGATGTGACCGGGCCGGTGCCCGCGTTTGTTGCCCCGCCGACCAAGGTCATCCCGATGGCCGATGCGGATCTGACCCGCTATGCGCAGGCGCTGGATTTGCGGCCTGAACAGGTGGTCAGGGCAACCCAGTTGGATAACGGCCCGGTCTGGCAGGTGCTGGAACTGGCATCGGCAGAGGATGTGCTTGCGATTGATGCGTCCCGCGTCAGTTGGCCTGATTTTGTCGCGCTGTCGGTTGTGGGGCCTTACCCCGCCGGGGCAGAGGCGGATTATGAGGTGCGCAATTTGTCCCCATCCAGCGGCATGATCGAGGACCCGATCACCGGATCGTTGAATGCGGCCATTGCGCAGTGGATGCGGGTCGAAGGGCGGCTGACCCGTGATCTGGTCATGTCGCAGGGCACACAGATTGGCCGGGTCGGCCGCGTGTTCGTGCGCCCGAATGCCGACCGGGTGATGATCGGCGGGCATGTGAATATTCTGATCGAGGGGACCGTCGATCTGTGATCGTCAATGTGCTGTCACATACTGTTCTGCTGCCGATCCTGCTTGCGCAGGCGGCCTATGTCCGGCGCCATGTCATCGAACTGCCGGAACCGCCGGGGGATCGTAGTGGCACTTTGGGTGATGGGCCGCCGCTCCGTCTGCTGATCATAGGGGATTCGTCGGCTGCCGGTGTCGGCGTGGCGACGCAGGCCGAGGCCCTGCTGGGGCGTATCACGGGACGGCTGGCGGGTGTCGCGCGGGTTGAGTTTGATCTGGTGGCCCGTACCGGGGCCAAGACCGCAGAAGCGGTAGGTTGGCTGGATCGTCTGCCGCGCGATCAGTATGACGTGGTCGTTACCGCATTGGGCGTCAATGATGTGACCAAGGCGACCCCGCTCAGCCGCTGGCTGTCGCTGCAGGCGCGGTTGCTGGACCGGCTGGAACATGATTTCGGCGCGGGGCGCATTGTTGTCTCTGGTCTGCCGCCGATGGGCCAATTTCCATTGTTACCACAACCCCTGCGCTGGGCGATGGGGCGACGTGCGCTGTGGTTTGACAAGCATCTGCATCGGTTGGTGGCGGCACGGCCTGCCTGCACCCCGGTCACCATCAAGCTGGGTCTGAACGATACCAATATGTCAGCGGATGGATTTCATCCCGGCCCGTCGGTTTATGCCGCCTGGGCGGATGAGATTTGCGGGGTGATCCTGTCTGATCCCGGTCTGCTTGACGCAGCACGGCGCAAGGCCTAACCGGTGGCATCCCTGACAAGGCTTTGACCCTATGACAACTTATTCCGCCTTGACGACGATCCCCGGTGAAGATGCGGCCTACCGGCTGGCCGATGATCTGGAGGCGCTGGTGCCGGAACCGACCGGTGTGGGTGTGTTCGAGATCGAGGATGGGTCCGGGTTGTGGGAGGTTGGTGCCTATTTCACCGAAGCGCCTGATCAGGCGGCGCTATCAGTGCTGGCGGCCTTGCATGGTGCCAAGTTGTTCGCGGTGTCCGACATCCCCGAACAGGATTGGGTATCAAAGGTGCAGCGGGAACTGGCCCCGGTCGCGGCAGGCCGGTTTTTCGTCTATGGCGCGCATGACGCCGATAAGGTTCCCGAGGATGCGATTGCATTGCTGATTGAGGCGCAGATGGCCTTTGGTACAGGTCATCATGGCACGACATTGGGCTGTTTGCGGGCCTTCGACACGTTGCTGACGGACGGGTTTGTTGGCGAAAAGGTGGCCGATATCGGCTGTGGCACGGCTGTTCTGGCGATGGCAGCGGCGCATGTTTTGCCCGGTCAGGTGCTGGCCAGCGATATTGATCCGGTGGCGGTTGATGTGGCGCGGGCGAATGTGGCGGCGAACGGGCTGGACGGGCGAGTCAACTGCGTCGTTGCCGCTGGATTTGATACGCCTGCGCTGTCCGATGCGAGCCCCTTTGATTTGATTTTTGCCAATATTTTAAAGGGACCGCTGGTCGCTCTGGCGCCGGAGATGGCAGCCCATACCGCACCGGGCGGCTATGTGATTCTGTCCGGTATTTTGAATGAACAAGCTGATGAAGTGATCGGCGTTTATCAACAAAACGGGTTCAATCTGGTGCAATCGGACAGTATTGTTGACTGGACAACCCTGGTAATGAGCAAAAACACACCGGTATTGTGAGATTCCGCACGTTCAACAGTGAAATGTCTTGTTATAGCCAGATTTGTTAGCGATCTTTGATAGACCGTAGTTGGTAATTTAGCGGAGGATGGCATGGCTCAAGCCAATGTTCCTTTTGATAAGAGACTGAAGCGTATCGTGCGCCGCCATGATCGTATGGCACGTGGCGTTGTGAAAACGGTGAATGCCGATGGCCTGATCGTGGCGCGTCCACGCATCTATAAGCCGCGCTTTCCGCTGAAAGGGCTTCTTGCCCTGATTATCACCGGCTTCCTGTTCAAGGGCTTCCTTTTTGCCTATCTCGGCGAAGCTGCTTACGCCGACCGTGTGACCTCGCTTCAGCAAGGTTCCATGATGGAGCAGGCGGGCGCATGGGTGATGCAGGCTGATCCTGCAACTGTATTCATCTCAGGTGCGATCCAGAATATTCTTCCTTGATCCTGCTAGGGTGACGGAAACAAAAAGGCCGCTTCCAGATGGAAGCGGCCTTTTGCGTTGATGCCTCGCGCGGGTTCAGCGAATGCCGCGTGTCGCGATATTGTCGATGTCGCCATAGGACAGACCGATGTCTTCCAGTTCACGGGCGGAGAGTTTCGACAGCGCGTTGCGTGTAACGCGCGCGTCGTTCCAGGCTGCCAGAGAAGCGAAAGAGCGTGCAACGAAAGCGGAGAAAGCGCCGGCAGAGAGGCCAGCAGCGGGGCGGGTGGTGTCAAATGCGGCCATGGCCTTGTTCCTTGATTTGTGCTGCGATGCAGCGTTGTCTGATAAGGCGCATCTAGGAGGCTTTGATTGGTGTTACCAGTGACGTTTTTGCATGACTCATATGCGTTTTCAGAATGCCTTATTTTTGTGCGGATTACGCCGTAAATTGTTTATTTACAAATAGTTAAATCTGTCGCCTTTAGACCCCATACTGACGCATTCAGGCCGTTGGTGTCATGCCGTGGCGTCATGGCTCGGCTGAAAGCCTCTTGGTCTTTGTTCGCGTTTTGTGCTAGCAATTTTATGACAATAAGAAGAATGGGGCAGTGATGCGTGTTTTGGGGATCGATCCGGGCTTGCGCAACATGGGCTGGGGCGTGATCGAAGTGACCGGATCGCGTCTGAGCCATGTGGCGAATGGCGTGTGCCATTCGGTTGGCGATGATCTGGCTGCCAGATTGCTATCGCTTCATGCCGGGCTGACAGAGATGATCGCGACCCATCGCCCTGATGCCGCTGCCGTTGAGCAGACCTTCGTCAACAAGGATGGAGTTGCGACACTGAAGCTGGGACAAGCGCGGGGGATTGCCATGCTGGTGCCTGCACAGGCGGGTCTTGCCATAGGCGAATACGCCCCGAACGCGGTCAAGAAGGCTGTCGTTGGCGTGGGCCATGCCGACAAGTGTCAGGTCGACCACATGGTGAAGCTGCAATTGCCCGGTGTGCAGATTGCCGGGCCGGATGCCGCAGATGCCCTCGCGATTGCCATTTGCCACGCCCATCATCTGCAATCTGCGGGTACCTTGGCGCAGGCGCTGGCGAGGGCTGGCGCGTGATTGGCAAGATTGCAGGGCGGCTGGAATACCGCGCCGCCGACCATGTGCTGATCGACGTGCGCGGCGTGGGCTATATCGTTTATGTTTCTGACCGTGTGATGGCCGGGTTGCCAGCCAATGGCGAAGCGGTTGCGCTTTATACCGATCTGCTGGTGCGCGAGGATAATCTGCAGCTTTTTGGTTTCACGACCTTGGTCGAAAAGGAATGGCATCGCCTGCTGATGTCGGTGCAGGGGATCGGGGCCAAGGCGTCGATGGCAATTCTGGGGACGATCGGGGCTGACGGCGTCAGCCGGGCGATTGCGCTGGGCGATTGGAACGCTGTTGCCAAGGCCAAGGGCGTCGGCCCCAAAACGGCGCAGCGGGTCACCATTGAGTTGAAAGACAAGGCGCCGGGTGTGATGGCGATGGGCGGCACAGTGGGCGATGCGCTGGGTGATGTCGTGATCGAGGCTGAGACGCCGGATCAGGTCCGGCGTGCCCCTGCGCCCAAGGCAAACCCGGCGCAGGCGGAGGCGCTGTCGGCCCTTGGCAATCTGGGCTACGCGCCGGGCGAGGCGGCAAGTGCCGTGGCAGAGGCGGCTGGCACGAACCCGGATGCGGATACCTCTGCCCTGATCCGTGCGGCCTTGAAGCTGTTGGCGCCGAAAGGGTAGGGCAATGAGACGTTTGCTGACTCTGACAATGCCTCCTGCCATGCTATTGGCCGCGGTACTATCTGACGTCATCGGACCAATTGCAGCATTTTTGGTCTCGATTGCCTTTGTTGGGTTTGTGCTTGTGCTCTGGATTCGGTGGGATAACGGTAAAGGATGATGACCCAGCCTGATCCCACCTTGCGTCCTGATCCGCAGCCTGAGGATGCTGATCGCGCCTTGCGTCCGCAGACGCTGGATGAGTTTATCGGGCAGCGCGAGGCGCGCGCGAACCTGAAGGTGTTTATCGAAAGTGCGCGCAGACGTGGCGAGGCGATGGATCACGCGCTGTTTCATGGCCCCCCCGGTCTGGGCAAGACGACGCTCGCGCAGATCATGGCGCGGGAGTTGGGGGTGAATTTTCGCATGACATCCGGCCCCGTGCTGGTCAAGGCGGGTGATCTGGCGGCGATCCTGACCAATCTTGAAGCGCGGGATGTGTTGTTCATCGACGAGATTCATCGCCTGAACCCGGCGGTGGAGGAGGTGCTGTATCCGGCGTTAGAGGATTTCGAGCTGGATCTGGTGATTGGCGAAGGCCCTGCCGCGCGGACAGTCCGGATTGAGTTGCAGCCCTTTACCCTTGTCGGGGCGACGACGCGCATGGGGTTGTTGACAACGCCTTTGCGGGATCGCTTTGGCATTCCGACCCGGTTGGAATTCTATACCGAGGATGAACTGCACGAGATTGTCACCCGTGGTGCGCGGCTGATGGGGGCGCCTGCCGCCGATGCAGGCGCGCGCGAGATTGCGCGCCGCGCGCGGGGCACGCCGCGCATTGCGGGGCGTTTGCTGCGCCGGGTCGTGGATTTCGCGATTGTCGAGGGCGACGGCACCGTGACCCAAGCGATTGCCGACCGGGCGCTGACCCGACTCGGTGTGGATCATCTGGGGCTGGACAATGCCGACCGGCGCTATCTGCGCTTAATTGCGGAAAGCTATGGAGGTGGCCCGGTCGGGGTCGAGACCATGTCGGCGGCATTGTCGGAAAGTCGCGACAGCCTGGAGGATGTGATCGAGCCCTACCTGTTGCAGAAAGGGTTGATCCAGCGCACGCCGCGTGGCCGGATGCTGGCGCAGGCGGCCTGGGCACATCTGGGGCTGGAGCCGCCGAAATCCCAGACTGATTTGTTTGGCTAAGCTGCCTCCGGCGGGAGTATTTATGGAAGAAAGAAATCAGGATATTGCCGCGCTCTTCACTCGTGCCGACGGGAATTATGTGTTTGCCCGCTGGGGCAGGCCGATTGTGCCGGTGGTATTCGGGGTGGATGATGCGACCCTTGCGGTGTTCAAGGGCGCGATTGAAGCGGTCGTGACCCTGGCCGGGCATCAGATGGCCGAGACTGATCCGGAACTTGGTGCGAATTTCATGATCTTCTTTTGTCGCGACTGGGCTGAGTTGCCCCAAGTGCCGCATCTGGATGCTCTGGTTCCTGATCTTCTGCCGCTGGTCGCCAAGCTGCAGCAGGCGGATGCCAATCAGTACCGGATTTTCCGTTTTGACGCGGCAGGTGCCATTCGCGCGGCATTCGTGTTTTTGCGCATGGATGACCATCTGGGGGCCGTTTCCGCCGACACGCTGGCGCTATCGCAGGCGGTTCAGACGATCCTGTTGTGGTCCGACACCGCCTTTGACCAGCAACCGCCATTGGCGATGATTGAAGGTAACGCCGTTTTAAGACCTGAAATTGCAGATGTGATACGGGCCGCTTATGATCCGGTTATGCCTGCCATGGACCGGGATGCGAGCCATGCGTTGCGGTTGCAGGCGAGGATAACACGACCATCATGACACATACCTTCCCTATCCGCGTTTATTATGAAGACACTGATCTGGCGGGCATTGTTTATTATGCCAATTATCTGAAATTCATCGAACGCGCCCGCAGTGAGTGGGTTCGTGGCTTGGGCATTGATCAGGCGCAGATGAAGGCGGAGGGCTATGTCTTTGCTGTCCGCCGGGTCGAGGCGGACTATCTGATGCCGGCCAAATATGATGATGAATTGGTGGTTGAGACGGATATGGTCGAGAATTCGGGCGTTCGCCTGATTGTCCGCCAGGAGGTCAAGCGTGCCGATGTCACCCTGTTTACCGCTACGGTCACCATCATCTGCATGAATGCCAGCGGTGCTGTGGCCCGGTTGCCAGCGGCGATCCGCCGTTCGATCCATTAAAAAGTCGCCAGTTTCAGCTTTGAAATGCGGGATTGATTGGATTTCCCTTTCGCCTTGGGTTATGCCTGTGCCCAATCAGAGCCCAAAATGGGCCTAGAGGCAGAGCAGGCACAATGGAAGCAGCAACCGACTTCACCATGTGGGCGCTATTTGCGCGCGCGACGATTACCGTCAAACTTGTCATGATCATGCTGATCGCTGCATCAATCTGGTGCTGGGCGGTGATCATCGACAAGATCATACAGTATCGCAAGGCCAAGGCGGAGGCCGATATCTTTGACCGGTCGTTCTGGTCGGGTGAACCGCTGGATGGCTTGTTTGACAAGATCGGGACTGACCCGGATGGCCCGAGCGAGAAGATTTTTGCCGCAGGCATGCTGGAATGGCGCAGATCCCATACGCAAGAGGGTGAGTTGATCGCCAATGCCACCGCCCGGATTGACCGGTCAATGGATGTGGCCATCGCCAAAGAGGCGGCGCGATTGCAGGGCGGTCTGCCGGTGCTGGCCACTGTCGGTTCGACCGCCCCGTTTGTCGGTCTGTTCGGGACCGTCTGGGGTATCATGAACGCCTTTATCGAGATTGCGGAGGCGCAGAACACGAACCTCGCCGTTGTGGCCCCTGGGATCGCAGAGGCTTTGCTGGCCACGGGTCTTGGCCTGCTAGCGGCCATTCCGGCGGTGATATTCTATAACAAATTGTCGGCTGATAGTGATCGGATCGTGGGCGGCTACGAGGCCTTTGCCGATGAGTTCGCCACGATCCTGAGCCGTCAATTGGATAGCTGACCATGGCTGCAAGTGTTATCAAATCAGGCGGAGGCGGCGGGCGCCGTGGCCGCCGTCGCGGGGGTCGTACGCAACCGATGTCCGAGATTAACGTCACCCCGTTTGTGGATGTGATGCTGGTTTTGCTGATCATCTTCATGGTCGCTGCCCCGTTATTGACGGTTGGCGTTCCTGTGGAACTGCCGCAGACCGCCGCAACCGCCCTGCCGACGGATGATGAGGAGCCGCTGACCGTCACCATAACGGCGGCAGGCGAAGTGACCATTCAGGAAACCGAAACCCCGCGTGATGAACTGGTGGCCAAGTTACAGGCCGTCGCCGCAGAGCGCACCAGTGACCGCATCTATCTGCGCGCCGATGGGGCCAATAGCTGGAATGTCGTGGCCGAGATTATGGGTGATCTGAACGCAGCCGGCTTTACCAATATCGGCCTGGTGACGGATGTGGCGAACCCGGAGACCGGCGGGTAGGGCCATGCAAACGCCGGGCACCATTATCTCTGCTGCGGGCCACACGGTTCTGATCGGCTGGCTTTTGCTGGGCTGGGGGTTGAGTTCGGACCCGCTTGAGTTTGACACGATGGTGGTCACAACGGTGAGTGGGGAAGAGTTTGCAGCACTTCAGGCCGCGAGCACACCCGATCCGGGTACGGCAGAGCCGACCGCCCCTGTGCAACCTGTGACAGATACCGCACCACCGCCCCCAGCGGATGAAACGCCTACCGAAGTGGCGCCGCCGCCGGAGCCTGTTGAGCAGCCGGTTGAGGACACTCCGCCACCGCCGCCACCTCCGGCACCGCCTGTGGCGGAGGTGGATGATGTGCCCCCTGTTGATCCCGCGCCACCTGCGCCGCCACCGGCCCGCCCCGATCTTGAAATCAGCGAACGCCCCCGCCCGCGCGTGACCGATACCATCGCCCCTGTGCCAGCAGCACCTCCGCCCCCGGATGCAGCACCGGATGAGATTGCCCGCGATGAGGTTGTGCAGGACGAGACTGCCGATCCTGAGATCGTTGAAGATGAGCAGGAAGCAACCGCGCCGCCAGAGGCGGAAACCGAGATTGCGATTGCAGATGAGACGCCTTCGGGTGCTGTGGAAACTTCAATACGCCCGAGCGCGCGACCCAGCCGGCCCGCGCCGCAAGTTGAAGAACCTGTAGAGGAGCCGACGGAGGAACCTTTGACTGCAGAGGCTGAGACGCCGGTAGAGCCAGAGACAGACGATGCTGTTGCCGCAGCTCTTGCCGATGCATTGGCGGGCGCTGGTGAAACCGCAACACCGGAAGCCCCGGCGGTCGCGGCTGGTCCACCGATGACCGGATCAGAGAAAGACGCGTTTCGCATCGCAATCAACAATTGCTGGAATATTGATCCTGGGTCAGAAGCGGCGCGTGTCACGGTCACGGTTGTTTTTGAACTTGGTCGTGATGGCAAAGTTGTGGGTAACCCTCGCCTGATCTCTGGCAGTGGTGGCACTGATGCGAGTATCAACGTCGCATTCGAGGCCGCACGCCGGGCCATTTTACGGTGTCAGGGATCAACTGGATATCGGCTGCCCCCGGAGAAATTTGAAGAATGGCGCGAAGTGACAGCCAATTTCGACGCATCGGGGGCACGCTATTGATAAACCCCCGGCGCAGATATGCCAATGGAACCATGCAAGACTTGCGGTGTTGGCCAAGAGATGCGCATGGATCATAATAACCAGAGACGCGGTAAAGCGGATGAGAGAGCCCATGTTTAAAAAACTGATGACCCTGCTGTTTGTAGTTTTGCTGGGAACGCAAGCCTATGCACTCGAAATCGACCTGCGAAACCCGCAGGTTGAACCGCTGCCAATTGCGGTACCTGCGTTCCAGGCTGAAAACGCGGCGGCTCAACAGGTGGCCGCCGACATCTCGCGATTGGTGGTGCAGGATTTGACCGGCACGGGTCTGTTTCGCGAAATACCTTCAAACGCTTTCATCTCGCAGGTGTCATCTTTCACCCAGCCGATCGCCTATCCCGACTGGCGCGCGGTTAACGCGCAGGGCCTGATCACGGGTGCCGTGACGGTCAATGGCAATCAGTTGGTGGTCAAGTTCCGCCTATATGATGTCTTTGCTGGCACTGAGCTTGGGCAAGGCCAGCAACTGGTCGGTACTGTCGATGGCTGGCGCCGCATGGCCCATAAGGTGGCCGATGCCGCTTATTCCCGCATCACTGGTGAAGGTGGCTATTTCGACAGCCGCGTGGTGTTCGTGTCCGAAAGTGGCCCCAAGGATAACCGTCAGAAACGTCTGGCCGTCATGGATTATGACGGGGCGAACGTGCAGTTCTTGACTGATAGCAGTGCCATTGTGCTGGCGCCGCGATTTTCGCCGAATGGTGATCGCGTGCTTTATACCAGTTTCGAATCCGGTTTCCCGCGCATCAACGTGCTGAACGTGGCCAATGTAGGCCGTCAGCAATTGGCGACCGCACCGGGTGAAATGGCTTTCAGCCCCCGCTTTTCCCGCGACGGGCGGCAGGTGATCTATAGTCTGGCGAATGGTGGCAATACCGATATCTATCGTACTGACCTGGGTAGTGGGCAGCATGTGCGTCTGACCTCGGCCCCGTCGATTGAAACGGCCCCCAGCCTGTCACCGGATGGCAGCCAGATCGTGTTTGAAAGTGACCGGTCTGGTACCCAGCAGCTTTATATCATGCCTGCGAACGGGGGCGAGGCGCGCCGGATTTCCTTTGGTGAGGGCCGTTACGGCACGCCGGTCTGGTCACCGCGCGGCGATCTGGTGGCGTTTACCAAGCAGAACGCAGGCCGGTTCCATATTGGTGTCATGCGCACAGATGGGTCGGAAGAGCGTTTGCTCACCTCGTCCTTCCTGGATGAAGGCCCCACATGGTCCCCCAATGGCCGGGTCATCATGTTCAGCCGCGAAACCCAGGGTGCGGGCGGGACATCATCGATGTATTCGGTCGATATCTCGGGCCGGAACCTGAAGGCTGTGCCGCTGCAAGGCGGATCGTCTGACCCGTCATGGGGTCCGCTGCAGCCGTAATGAAGTGTGATTCCCAATGCAGGCAAGCCATGCTATGCTGGGACAAAATGAGCAGATAACAACAGGATCAATCCGATGAAGATGATGACACGCGCGACCGTGCTGCTACTGGCGCTCGCCACTGCGGCTTGTACGAACCCTGACCGTTTTGGCGGTGGAGGTGCCGGTGCTGATGGTGCCAATGGGGCGAATGGCGGTCTGGCTGGATCGGCCAGTGACCCGACCAGCCCGCAATTCTTTAACCAGACTATTGGCGACCGCGTGCTGTTTGCTGTCGACACCTCGACTATCACGCCCGAAGGCAAGACCATTCTGGATGGTCAGGCCCAGTGGCTGCTGACCAACGCCGATTATCGCGCCGTTGTCGAAGGCCACGCAGATGAGCAGGGTACGCGTGAATATAACATTGCTCTGGGTTTCCGCCGTGCGAATGCCGTTCGCGAATACCTTGTGTCGCGCGGTGTGCCCTCTGGCCGTCTGGAAGTGACCAGCTATGGCAAGGAACGCCCGATCGAAGTCTGTAGCCAAGAAAGCTGCTATGCCAAGAACCGCAGAGCCGTTACGGTGCTTTCATTCTCGGCCATCACGAGCTGACCCCGACCAAAGGAACACTGATGTTGCACCGTATCGCCATTGCCCTTGCCATTGTTCTGGCACCGCTTCCGGGTCTGGCCCAGCAGGATGAAACGCTTGCTGATATCCGCCAGCAGTTGACGGTGCTTTATGTCGATGTGCAGCGGCTGAAACGCGAGTTGTCAACGACCGGTGGTCTGAATTCCGGCGTGGTGGGCAGCACCCCGCTGGATCGTCTGAACGCGATCGAGGCGGAGCTGCAGCGTCTGACCTCAAAAACCGAAGAGTTGGAGTTTCGCGTCAACCGGATCACCGTGGACGGCACCAACCGTATCGGTGATCTGGAGTTCCGTCTGTGCGAGCTGGAGGCGAATTGCGACATCAGCCAGTTGGGTGATACTCCGACCCTGGGCGGTGGTGAGAACCTGACAAATGTGCCGGTGGCCGATCCCCCGCCAGCAACTGGCGGTCCGGCCCTTGCTGTGGGTGAGCGTAACGATTTTGAGCGGGCGCAGGAGGCGCTCGCTGCCGGTGACTTTCGCAGCGCCGCTGACCAGCTTGCGACCTTTGGCACGACCTATCCGGGAAGCCCGCTGACGGCGCAGGCAGAGTATCTGCGGGGCGAGGCGCTGGAAGGCCTGGGTGAGATGACCGAGGCCGCGCGTGCCTATCTGGCGGCGTTTTCCGGTGATCCGACAGGCCCCAAGGCGCCTGATGCCCTGTTCAAGCTGGGCGCGTCGCTGGGGACCATTGGCCAAACCCAGGATGCCTGTCTGACCCTCGCCGAGGTTGGTGTGCGGTTCCCCGGCAATCCGGCGGTGACGGATGCCGAACAGGCGATGTTCAATCTGGGATGTCAATAGACACCCCCGCTGATGCGGACGCGATTGATGCGCTGTTGCTGCATTTCGCGCGGACTGTTTTCCTTGATAAGCCGCCCCGTCGGATCGGCGTTGCCGTATCGGGTGGCGGGGATTCGATGGCGCTTTTGCATCTTTATGCCCGGTTGGCGCGGGATGACGGTTTTGAGGTTGCCGTCGTCACTGTCGATCATGGTCTGAGATCTGATGCGGCGGCAGAAGCCGCCCATGTTGCCCGCTTTTGCGAGGCTGCCGGGATCAGCCACGACACGCTCCGCTGGGAGGGTTGGGACGGTAAGGGCAACCTGATGGCCGCCGCGCGCACTGCCCGGTATCGCCTGATTGCTGACTGGGCGCATGCCCGTGGCATTGGCGCGGTTGTTCTGGGCCACACGGCAGATGATCAGGCCGAGAATTTTCTGATCAGGCTCGCGCGTAAGTCTGGACCGGACGGGCTGGCCGGAATGGATGTGCGGTTTGAACGCCACGGGATTACATGGGCGCGGCCCTTGTGGCAGCAGTCGCGCAAAGACTTGCGTGATTACCTGCGCAGGCACGGGGTGGCCTGGATTGATGACCCGACCAACGAGGATGACACCTATGAACGCAGTCGCGTGCGCAAGGCGTTGGTGGAACTGGAAGCGTTGGGGATCACAGCAGATGTGCTGAAGTCGGTTGGCGTGACCATGCGCGCCACCAAGGATGCGCTGGATTATTACGCAAGGATTGAGGCAGCAAAGTACATCCGACAGGAGCATGGGGATTTGGTGCTGCATCTGCCCCAGACCGATCCTTTGCCGATTGAGATGCGGCGACGGCTGTGGCGGGCGATGCTGCCTTGGGTCAGTGGCGCATCCTATCCGCCACGCAACACGGCGCTGTTTGAAACGATCCATGGATTTTCAGCCGAGGGCAACACGACGGTTGGCGGTTGCCTGATCACCCGCAAGGGCGAGATGTGGCGCGTGACGCGAGAATATAATGCAGTGGCTGATCTGATCGGTCCAACGACAGCCATTTGGGACAATCGCTGGCAGTTATCTGGTCCACACGCGGATGATCTGGAGATCCGCGCATTGGGTGACGGGATCGCCGACTGCGCGGGGTGGCGTAATACGGGGCTGCCACGCCCCTCGCTTCTGGCGACACCAGCGGTTTGGCGTGACGATACGCTGATCGCCGCCCCGATTGCGGGCTTGTCCAACGGTTGGACAGCGCAGATTGTCGCGGATTTTCACGAAGAGGCGTTTGCGCATTGAAGATTAAGGTTTTGCCTCTATTTTAGGTGAAACGCATACGCCGCGACTCTGTCGCGACATTTCCCGATTTCGAAGGAGTTTCTGCCTTGGGCAACGCGCGTAACATGGTCTTTTGGGTCGTCCTGTTCCTTATGGTGCTGGCGCTCTTTAATCTTTTCAGCAGTCCGCCGGGTTCGACGAGCAGTGACTCTCGCAGCTACTCCGAATTTGTGGCCGCCGTCGAAGGTGGCGAAGTCACCGAGGTGGTGATCGATGGCGAGCGGGTGCGCTATACCCAAGGCAGTCGTACCTTTACGACTATCAAGCCGGAAGATGCTGAAATCACTGATCTTTTGATCGCCGCCAATGTCCCTGTTGAGGCGCGCAGTCAGGAAACATCGTTTTTCCAAAGCTTCCTGTTGAGCATTCTGCCCTTCATACTGCTGATCGGTGTCTGGATTTATTTCATGAACCGGATGCAGGGCGGCGGCAAAGGCGGTGCCATGGGCTTTGGCAAATCTCGGGCCAAGCTGCTGACGGAAAAGCATGGGCGGGTCACGTTTGACGATGTCGCCGGTATTGATGAAGCCAAGGAGGAGCTGGAAGAGATCGTGGAATTCCTGCGCAATCCGCAGAAATTCAGCCGCCTGGGCGGTAAGATTCCAAAAGGTGCGCTGCTGGTAGGCCCTCCGGGTACGGGTAAAACGCTGCTTGCGCGGGCAATTGCCGGTGAAGCAGGCGTGCCGTTCTTCACGATTTCGGGATCGGATTTTGTTGAAATGTTTGTGGGTGTGGGTGCGTCCCGCGTTCGTGACATGTTCGAACAAGCCAAGAAAAACGCCCCATGTATCGTGTTTATCGACGAGATTGACGCGGTCGGTCGGTCCCGTGGTGCCGGTTACGGCGGCGGCAATGATGAGCGTGAACAGACGCTGAACCAGTTGCTGGTCGAGATGGATGGTTTCGAGGCCAATGAAGGTGTGATCATCGTCGCGGCGACCAACCGTCGTGATGTGCTTGACCCTGCATTGCTGCGCCCCGGTCGTTTCGACCGTCAGGTCACGGTGCCGAACCCTGATATCAAGGGCCGCGAGAAGATCCTTGGCGTGCATGCCCGCAAGATCCCGTTGGGTCCTGATGTGGATCTGCGCATCATTGCCCGTGGCTCCCCCGGCTTTTCCGGTGCTGATCTGGCGAACCTTGTGAATGAGGCGGCGCTGATGGCTGCGCGTGTCGGTCGCCGTTTTGTCACGATGATCGACTTTGAGTCCGCCAAGGACAAAGTCATGATGGGGGCCGAGCGCCGGTCGATGGTGATGACTGCCGAGCAGAAGGAAATGACCGCTTTTCACGAAGCCGGGCACGCCATTGTTGGGATAACCCTGCCGAAATGCGATCCGGTCTATAAGGCAACGATTATCCCGCGTGGTGGTGCATTGGGCATGGTGATGAGCCTTCCGGAAATGGATCGCCTGAACATGTTCAAGGATGAATGTCACCAGCGTCTGGCCATGACCATGGCAGGCAAGGCGGCTGAGATCATCAAATATGGTGAGGATCAGGTCAGCAATGGCCCGGCTGGCGATATCCAGCAGGCGAGCCAGTTGGCGCGCGCGATGGTGCTGCGCTGGGGCATGTCTGACAAGGTCGGCAATATCGACTATGCCGAGGCCCATGAGGGATATCAGGGTAATACCGCTGGATTGTCCGTGTCCGCCCATACCAAGGAGCTGATCGAGGAAGAGGTGCGCAGCTTTATCCAGAAGGGATATGAACGCGCCTATGAGATCATCACAGAGCGCAAGGAAGAGTTCGAGCGTCTGGCGCACGGCCTGCTGGAATATGAGACGTTGACCGGTGACGAGATCAAGCGCGTCATGGCGGGCGAACCGCCGCATACCGGTGATGATGCGGACGATGCGAGCTCTGGCGGGACACCGTCTGTGACCTCGATCCCGAAAACAAAGCTGAAGAAACCACCGCGCGAACCCGATAGCGGGATGGAGCCGGAACCTTCGGTCTGATTGGATCAAACGCCGCCCTCAGGGGCGGCGTTTTTGGTTGAAACCTGATGTCACGATTGCTGATTTGAAGGTCCCCGCAGGATCGGATAGCCCTTGGCTGAGATTGCTTTGGAGTGTGTGATGCCTGCCTTGATACCGACCGAGATTGTGGGAGAAATCGTCTGGATCGGGCGCGTGCCGGATCGCGAGGCGTCGTTGCGCTCGGTGGCTGTGGAACAGGCGGAATTGACCTATGCCGGTATTCCGGGCGAGGCGCATGGCGGGCTGACCCGCGCTGCCTGTGTGCGGGTGCGCAGCCAGTACGCCACTGGCACGGAAATTCGCAATGTGCGTCAGCTCACGGTGATGTCTGCTGAGGAACTGGCAGAGGTTGCAGCGGATTGTGGTTTGCCCACCTTTGATCCGGCCCATATCGGGGCATCGTTGGTGGTGAGGGGTATACCTGATTTCACTCATGTCCCGCCGTCCTCGCGCCTGCAGTTTCCCGACGGGTCGGCGATTGTGGTCGATATGGAAAACCGGCCCTGCCATCTGCCGGCCAAGGTGATCAATGCGGATCATCCTGGGGCAGGTGATGCGTTCAAGGCGGCCGCCAAAGGCAAGCGCGGTGTGACGGCCTGGGTCGAGCGCGAGGGCCGTATTCAGGTCGGTGAGACAGTGCGATTGCATGTCCCTGATCAGCGCGCCTGGCGACCATAGGTTTCCCATCAGAAACGGTTTCCGCCTGTCTGGACGATTCTGAGGGCGAAAATGTCGCAATCCAAGCGCATGCCATGGTGTGCCACCGATAGAAGCGATGGTAATGATCAGTGGCTTTCGGCCGGGCACAGGGAAAAACCAATGGAATACAAGTCGGATATCGAGATTGCACGCGCAGCGCAGAAGCGTCCCATCCAGGAAATCGGGGCGAAGCTGGGCATCGACAGTGACGATCTGCTGCCCTACGGCCATGACAAGGCGAAGGTCAGCCAGCGGCTGATCGACTCTGTGCAGGACCGGCCTGATGGCAAACTGATCCTTGTGACCGCGATCAACCCAACCCCTGCGGGTGAAGGCAAGACCACCACGACGGTGGGTCTGGGCGACGGGCTGAATGCGATCGGCAAGAAGGCCGCGATCTGTATTCGCGAGGCGTCGCTGGGTCCGTGTTTCGGCATGAAGGGCGGGGCCGCCGGTGGCGGCTATGCGCAGGTTGTGCCTATGGAGGATATGAACCTGCATTTCACGGGTGATTTCCATGCGATCACATCGGCCCACAACCTGCTGTCAGCCATGATCGACAACCATATTTATTGGGGTAATGCGCTGGATATTGATATCCGCCGCGTCGTCTGGCGCCGCGTTCTGGACATGAACGACCGGGCCTTGCGCCAGATCACGACCAGCTTGGGCGGTGTGGCCAATGGTTTCCCGCGTGAGGCCGGATTTGATATTACCGTGGCGTCCGAAGTGATGGCGATCCTGTGTCTGGCCCGCAATCTGGATGATTTGCAGAAACGTTTGGGTGATATCATCGTGGCCTACAGGCGCGACCGCAGCCCGGTTTATTGCCGCGATATCAAGGCCGATGGTGCGATGACGGTGTTGCTGAAGGACGCCATGCAGCCCAATCTAGTGCAGACGCTCGAAAATAATCCGGCCTTTGTGCATGGCGGTCCATTTGCGAATATCGCGCATGGCTGCAATTCGGTCACCGCAACAACGACCGCGTTGAAACTAGCCGATTACGTGGTGACAGAGGCGGGCTTTGGCGCCGATCTGGGGGCCGAAAAATTCATGAACATCAAGTGCCGCAAGGCGGGTCTTGCCCCGTCTTGCGTCGTGGTCGTGGCCACGGTGCGCGCGATGAAGATGAATGGCGGCGTGGCCAAGGCTGATCTGGGTGTCGAGAACGTGGACGCGGTAAATGCCGGGTGTGCCAATCTGGGTCGCCATATTGAGAACGTGAAATCCTTTGGTGTGCCGGTTGTCGTGGCGATCAACCATTTTGTCACCGATACGGATGCCGAGGTTGACGCGGTCAAGGCCTATGTTGCAACCCAGGGGTCCGAAGCGATCCTGTGCAAGCATTGGGCACTCGGATCTGAGGGAACCACCGATCTAGCCACGCGTGTGGCACAGATTGCCGATGCTGATGAGGCGAATTTTGCGCCGATCTATGCTGACGATATGGGGCTTTTTGATAAGATCGACACGATTGCCAAGCGGATTTACCGCGCTGATGAGGTGATCGCAGATACCAAAATTCGCGATCAGTTGCGCCAGTGGGAAGAGCAGGGTTATGGCCATTTGCCGGTCTGCATGGCCAAGACACAGTATAGTTTTTCAACCGACCCGAACCTGCGCGGCGCGCCAACCGGCCATGCGGTACCGGTCCGCGAGGTGCGGCTGAGTGCGGGCGCCGGGTTTATCGTGGCGATCTGCGGGGAAATCATGACCATGCCTGGTTTGCCTCGTGTCCCGTCGGCAGAGCAGATCATGCTGAATGCGGATGGTCAGATCGAAGGTTTGTTTTAGGTCGGGCAGGGCGACGCTCGTCCCCGACAGGTCCGGAACATCGCCCCGCCCACCCTCCCATATTGAAAGAGACGATATGACAGCGACTGTGATTGACGGAAAAGCCTTTGCCGCGAAAGTGCGCGGCCAGGTGGCGGACCACGTGGCCCGGTTGAAAGCTGATCATGGGATCACGCCGGGGCTGGCGGTGGTTCTGGTTGGCGAAGACCCGGCAAGTCAGGTTTATGTCCGCTCAAAAGGCAAAATGACTGTCGAGGTTGGCATGGCGTCATTTGAGCATCGGCTGGATGTCCAGACTACTGAGGCCGATCTGCTGGCGCTGATTGATCAGTTGAACAATGACCCGACGGTGCATGGTATTTTGGTCCAGTTGCCGCTGCCTGACCATCTGGACAGTGATCTGGTGATCAACAGCATTGATCCGGCCAAAGATGTGGACGGGTTTCATATCTCCAATGTTGGCCTTCTGGGGACAGGGCAGAAAAGCATGGTGCCCTGCACCCCGCTAGGTTGCCTGATGATGCTGCGCGATCACCACGGGTCGCTGTCGGGCATGAATGCCGTTGTGGTCGGCCGGTCCAACATCGTGGGCAAGCCCATGGCGCAACTGCTGCTGGGTGATAGCTGCACGGTGACGATTGCCCATAGCCGGACCAAGGACCTGCCCGGTGTGGTGCGGCAGGCCGATATCGTCGTTGCGGCGGTCGGTCGTCCGCAAATGGTGCAGGGCGATTGGATCAAGCCGGGCGCAACTGTGATTGATGTGGGCATCAACCGGATTGAAAAGCCCGAAGGTGGTACCCGCCTGGTGGGGGACGTGGATTATGACAGTTGTGCGGCGGTTGCCGGGGCCATTACACCTGTTCCCGGTGGCGTTGGCCCGATGACGATCGCCTGCCTGCTCGCCAACACGGTGACGGCCTGTTGCCGGGCAAACGGTCTGGATGAACCCCAAGGTTTGACCGCATCCTAAAGCCGCTTGCGCGCGATCACAGGTCCATCTCCCTGCGCTTCGATCCGCAGGATGGCTTGGTCGATGGGTTCGTATCGCGTGGCCATGTGATGCGCATTGGCGTGGATCAGTGTCTCGGTATCCACCATCATGCCCACATGGCCTTTCCAGAAAATCAGATCACCGCGCTGCAACGGTTCAGTCAGATCATGGCCCAGCCCATCGCGCTGCATGTCGCTATCGGCAGGGCAGGGTAGGCCGCATGCGCTCAGGCTGGCACTGATCAAACCGGAACAATCGACGCCCCGGGTGGAATTGCCGCCCCACAGATACGGCACACCGAAATGCAGCTGCGCGATCGTGGCTGGATCCGTGAAAGGTTTATCGAGCGGGCGCACATGGCTTTTGGGCACAAAGCCTAGGTTGGTTTCAAAGAATTTGCGGCGTTCATCCGCCACGGTCAGCCTCGCCCCAAAGGGTAGTGCGACCAGCGCGGGTGATTTGAAATCTTCGGCCTCATAAGCGTGGATCGCAAAGGTGGACACGATATGTGTCGCCTGAGCGGGCTGGATCAGGCGGTCAGAGGGCAGGTAGCCCACGTAACCATCCGCCCCCTTCACGAATGACCAGCCTTCATGATCCTCGTACACGGTCACAATTGCCCCGATCAGCAACTGCCGGTCGCGCGGCCCGCAGGGGCTCGCGCAGAGATCCGTGACCGGACGGGCCAGCATCATCGGCCAGCCCTCGACGAACTTCTCTGCCGTGACCTGCCCCGCCAGATGCATCGCCGCCACCCGGGCATTGACCGGTGTCAGGCGGCGGTCGGTCACAGGTCCAACAGCTTTGGCAGGGCTTCCAGCACGGCGCGGGCGCCCATGCCGACACCACCCTTGGGCCGGGCCGGGGCGGCACTTGGCTGCCAGCCGTAGATGTCGAAATGCATATAGGGGCTTTCGACAAAGCGGCGCAGAAAAAGGGCTGCCGTGATGGACCCGGCAAACCCGCCCGAAGGCGCATTGTCCAGATCGGCAATCCCCGGTTCGATCATTTTCTCATAGGGTTCGTGGAACGGCATCCGCCAGACCGGATCTGCCACAGCACGGCCCGCTTGCATGATCGCGTCCGCATGGGCGTCACTGTTGGTGTAGAATGGCGAAAGGCCGGGCCCCACCGCCACGCGCGCCGCCCCGGTCAGTGTGGCCATGGAAATCACCAGATCCGGATCATCCTCGTCTGACAGGGACAAAGCATCCGCCAGCACCAGCCGTCCTTCGGCGTCGGTATTGTTGATCTCGACCGTCAAACCCTTGCGCGATGTCAAGATGTCTTGCGGGCGGAAGGCATTGCCATCGATGCTGTTTTCGACCGCCGGGATCAGGACGCGGAGCCGCAGCTTCAGCCCCAGCCCCATAATCATATGGGCAAGGCCCAGCACCGTGGCGGCCCCGCCCATATCCTTTTTCATCAGCCCCATTGAGCTACCCGGCTTGATATTCAGACCGCCGGTGTCGAAACAGACACCCTTGCCGACCAGTGTCAGCTGCGGGCCTGCATCACCCCAGCGCATATCCAGCAGACGTGGCGCGCGGACGGACGCGCGCCC